>DAORGN010000069.1:0-22147 GCA_035340095.1 Pseudomonadota bacterium
CCGACGAATCTGCAGGCAATCACCGCCGTGCTGAATGAGGCGCGGGCGGCAGCGCGGCTCCAGCATCCGAACGTCGTTACGATTTATCGTGTCGGTGAGGTTGACGATCACCCGGTCATCATCTCGGAGTTTGTCCGCGGCCAGAACCTGGATGCACTGCCGAAGCCGGTTCCGTGGACGCGCGCCGTCGAAATCGGACTGGGGCTTGCACGCGGTTTGGCGGCAGCACACAGGCGAGGCGTGCTCCACCGAGACATCAAGCCAGGCAACGTCATCATCTCGAACGATGGCGAGGTCAAGCTGCTCGACTTCGGGCTGGCCGAGTTCTTCGATGCAGACGGACAAGGTGCCGACCCCGAAGACCTGATGTGGAGCCAGGCGGCAGAAATGGCGTCGGTATCGGGTCAGTACGCCACCGTCAACATGCAGGTGGAAGACGCCGCGCGGGTGATGGCGGTCGATTCTCCCAGTTCCAACGGCAGCACGTCGAATCCCGAAGACAAAGAGTTCGTGGTGGTGGTCAATCGCAAGCACGTTGACCCATCTTCCTCGACGCCAGAACAGAAAGTGCTGCGGCAGGGTCCACCGTCACGAAGCCCGGTCAGCGTGCGTGGCAAAATGCCCCAAGCTCCGGCGCAGCGTTTCCCGACGATCCCGCCAAGCGATAGCGAGCCACAGTTGGGCCCCCGCAGCCGGGTCAATCCATCGGCATCGACACCGGAAGCCCAACCGGAAGGGCGGACCCCCGTCCAGTTGCCCGCCTATCGTCCAACGCCGCGGCCCTCCGCCCCGAAGCATCAGTCACGGATCGCCGGAACGCCGCTCTACATGGCGCCGGAGATTTGGCGCGGCGAGCCCGTCACGCGAGAGACGGACATTTACGCGATGGGTGCCCTGCTGTATGAGCTGTGCGCCGGCGCACCGCCACACATCGAAGTGCCGCTGACGGAGCTGCCCCGGATCGCGTCGGAACAGGATGCACCGCCTTTGCTGCGGGTTGCGCCGACGGTTGACCCCCGCTTTGCCGAAATCGTTGATCGCTGCCTCAAGCGCGACCCGCGCCGACGATTTGCATCGGGCGACGATCTGCGCGAAGCGCTCGAAGCGCTGCGACCGCGCGAAGGCAAAGTCAGCGCCCCCGAAGGAAATCCCTACCGCGGCCTGCTCGCATTTGAAGCCGAGCACCGATCCCTGTTTTTCGGTCGCACAAACGAAATCGGCACGATCATCGATCGACTGCGCACCGAAGCGTTCGTCCTGGTCGCTGCTGATTCTGGCGTCGGCAAGTCGTCGCTCTGCCGCGCGGGTGTACTGCCACTCGTCACCGACGGAGCGCTCGGCAATGGCCGGACGTGGTCGGTGCTGCTGATGGTGCCGGGCCGCAATCCGCTCGTGACGCTGTGCGAGCTGCTTGCGCCGCTTATGCAGACGCCTGGCGACAAGCTGATGGAAAAGCTGCGCAACGAGCCGACCAGTTTGGCTTGGGAGCTGCGCAAAAAGCTCGGCGACAAGACAGGTGTGCTGATTTTCATCGATCAGCTCGAAGAGCTTGTGACGCTGGCCGACGAACATGAAGTGCAAACCCTTGGCGCGGCGCTCGGGCGACTGTGTACGCGGACGCCCGGCATTCGCATGCTCGCCACGGTGCGCAGTGACTTTTTGGCGCGGGTCGCAACGGTGCCCAGCCTCGGCGATGAACTGGCGCGGGCGCTTTACATCCTGCGCCCGATGACCAGCGACAAAATTCGCGAAGCGATCGTCGGACCAGCCCATGCCAAAGGGGTGCGCTTTGAAACCGCGGCGATGGTCGATCAACTGACCGAGAGCACCGCCAAAACCGACAGCGGCCTGCCGTTGCTCCAGTTTGCACTGACCGAGCTGTGGGAAGCCCGCAAAGGCGACGTCATCACCGAGGACTCGCTCGCGAAAATCGGTGGTGTCACCGGTGCCTTGGCCCGCCATGCCGATCAAGTGCTGATGAGCCTGCCCGCCGATCAGCGCGCTGCCGCCCGTCGCATCCTGATGATGCTGGTGACGCTGGAAGGGACGCGCGCGCGCCGAACCCAGGAAGAGATCCTGATAAATCCAGCGGCCCATGCAGCCGCCGAAGCCCTGGTCAAAGGCCGACTCATCGTCGCCCGCGACACCGGGGAAGCGCTCGCCTATGAAGTCGCGCACGAAGCACTGATCCGCGGCTGGGACACGCTGAAGCGCTGGCTCGAAGAAGCCGCCGAAAGTCGTCAGGTCAAAGGCCGGCTCGAACTGGCCGCCAGCGAGTGGCATCGCCTGGGCAAGACCCGCGAAGCACTGTGGAGTGAGCGGCAGCTCGCTGAGCTGGTCCTGCTCGACGACAGCGACGTCACAGTCAAAGAACGCGCCTTCATTGTCGCAAGCCGCGGGGCCGCCCAGCGCAGTCGTTTCATTCGACGCGCTCTCATCATCGCTGTGCCCGCCGTGCTTACGGTGATTTGGCTCGGCGTGCGACTGGAAAGCGCGCGCAATCAGCGCAACAAAGTCGACCTATATCGCGATCGCGGCCAGTCGATTTTCACGGAAGCGAAAAAACGCGCTGCGGAAGCGGCAACACTGCGTCAACAAGCCTATGCCGCTTTCGATGCCATGGACAAAGATCGCGGCGAATCACTATGGGCAAGCGCGCTCGAAGCCGGAAATGACGCCGAAGACCTCTATACGAAGTCCGAATATTCGTATACCGCAGGCCTCGCCCTCGATTCAACCAGGGCTGACGTGCGCAGTG
Source organism: Pseudomonadota bacterium (assembly GCA_035340095.1). Taxonomy (GTDB): domain Bacteria; phylum Myxococcota_A; class Polyangia; order Palsa-1104; family JAEUJZ01; genus JAEUKA01. The sequence continues at coordinate 2,759 of DAORGN010000069.1, forward strand.
GAATAAGCGATGTCCTCTACGATATGGCTTTATTATTTGAACAGACTCACCAGAAACAGAAATTGCCAGATGTTTTTGCGCGACTACAGCTGTACGATACTGAGGGCTCGCGGATCAGCAAGCTGACAGAGCCTGCGGTTCTGGACATCGCTGTTGAGCCAGCCGATACCGAAATCGAAATTGGCCGCTATGTATTAGACAAAAAACAAAAATACCATCTGGCAGATATCCACCGGCTTGGCGCAACGCCACTCATGGGCCAAACGCTACCACCCGCCTCGTATCTGCTGACATTCCGCAAAAGCGGCCATGAAGAAGTGCGCTATCCGATCTTGGTTTCCCACGGCGAACGCCTCAAGATCGATTTCCGTGTCCCCAAGGCAGGAACCATCCCCGCTGGCTACGTCTACATTCCGCCCGGACGATTCCTCTTCGGCTCCGCCGCCGACGAGATCATCCGAGCGGGAACGCTGTCCACCGTCCCGCTCCACACCGTCCAGACCCAGGGTTATCTAATAAGCCGGACAGAAGTTACGTTCGGAGATTTTCTGCACTTCGCGCATACTGCATCGAAGGAAGAGCGAAGCAAACTTCCAATCCTGTCAAATGAAAAAAACTCCGTATTTCTGCGAGAATCTATTCCGGAACAGTGGGCGCTAAGAGTTCAGCACGCATCAGAGATAACAGAAACAGCACAAGATGGGACATGGCTCTACAAGAACAGGAAGACCCACTCCCAAGCTGACTGGAAAAAATTACCTCTCGGCGGAATCAATGCGTATGATGCGCAAATATTCATAGACTGGTTATCTTCAGCCGGGAAACTATATGGGGCACGTTTTTGCACCGAGCACGAATGGGAACGTGCAGCGCGTGGCGCAGACAGCAGAGATTTTCCACACGGTAATCGGCTAGATCCGCATGAAGCCAATTTCGATGAGACATATGGACAAGACGGAAAGTCTGCCGGCCCAGACATGGTAGGCACATATCCAGATTCTATGTCTCCTTTCGGAATCATGGATATGTCTGGCAATGTATTCGAATGGACCCACTCTTCTTTATCAAAAGGACAAATTCTAGTTAGAAGCGGCGCGTTTTGGCAGCCCAAGTTCACCGCGAACATAGCCAATAGAAGCGCCATGGACTCATCGTTCCGTGATTCAATGCTTGGCCTGCGAATCTGCATTTCAGCACCATCCAACTAATTTCATCACATAAAATCAAAGTTCACCACAAACACAACGAGCACCAACCAACCAACGACACTCAGAAATAAATTGTGCGATTGATCACAGACAAAACGACCATAATCATCAAAATGAGAATTTATCTATCCAAATCAAAAATATTACCGCGATATTATCCAATATTTTCAACAGAAAACTAATAACTACATCTACTCCTCTTGTGCCGCCATGGTGATTAGCTCATCGTAATCAAACAGGGAAACTCTCGATACGTTACGATGAGAATTTTCGTCGGCTTGCTGCTGGACAGCAGGTCCCCACCATGGAGGAAAGCCATGTCGTTGCGCACAAATACAGGCATCTGGACACTGGCCCTGGCACTTCTCAGCGGGTGTCCAACGCCACAACAAGATGGCTCCGTTCCTGATTATCGAACGCAGGCCGTCCGAACGATCAATGGCGTTGGACTAAATGGAATTGGTCTCAATGGCATTGGACTAAATGGCATTGGCCTCAACGGTATTGGACTAAATGGCATTGGCCTTAACGGCATCGGATTGAATGGAACCGGTCTCAACGATTCCAGCCTAAATGGCACTGGATTAAATGGAACCGGTCTCAATGGGACCGGCCTCAATGGAACAGGCGTCACCGGCCTCAGTCTAAGCTCCGTAACCTATAACGGAACCGGTCTCAACGGAACCGGTCTCAATGGAACCGGTCTCAATGGAACCGGTCTCAACGGCATCGGTCTCAACGGCAGCGAACTATTCATCGCGGTGAATGCCCAGACCATACTTCGGGGTGCTACCGTCGTTGGCACTGAATTTCACTACAAATACCAGGCGCCAGGTAGTTCGACCGCGGCCCAGTTTACAGTACGAATCGATGCAGCTTCCATCGACCCGAATGCGAAGATTCCTTCTGGACAGACGAACGATGTTTGGATCTATAAGCTCGTTGTCCGCCAAGATGGTATGACCCCACCTTCGGAATGGTCGTCCCTCTGCTATACGGAACAAGGAGCGCCTGATACTGCGTTGCTTTTGTCCAATCGCTGGGATCAAACGACTGGAAACCGCATTGATACACCAACGTTTATCACGTTTGCGTGCCGCGACTTTGCATTAGGAAAGTGCGCTCGCATGGGATATCGGCCTTGGGCCAAGTCGTCATCCTGCACAGGTTCTGGCTCGAATCGAAAATGCAGTGATGTGGCGTTGGTTGATCATCACCAATCCTGTGTTCGTATGATGCGTGCTGACTACTGTGGTAACGGTAAGAGCTATACTGTTAATGGTACTCTTATCGACATCTACGACTACCTGAATCCGCCGATTCAGGTGCCGGAGACGGATTGGGACATCGAGGCGCGCTGGACTCCGACGGGGGCGATCTGTATCAACGAGCCGCGGCACCCTGAACTGGTCGGCAAGTGGAGACGGCCAGACTGCAACGGCGACGGCAAGCCGGATTCTTTCCCGGCCTGCGGTCAGTCGGACAACCGCTACAGCGGCAAGGGTCTGGTGGTCGATCGCTTCGACGACGACCAATCGGGCTGCGGCAAGTAATGGCCGTCTGACAGCCGCCTAGCGCCCCACCTTGCGGGCCGACGAAAGGCCGCTCAGCTGCGCCGTCGGCCACATCCTGAAACCGTTCACCACTTTCCGCGCCACCGTCACGTTGTCGGGATGCCACAGCGGCAGCATCGGCAGCTCCGCGGCGAGCAAGTCCTGAACCTTGGCGTAAATCTCTTTGCGTCTCTCGCGATCGATTTCTCGACTGCCTTGATCCAAGAGCTCGTCGAGCACCGGATTGCGATAGCGCATCCGATTGAGCCCAGCATCGAGGTTTTTGGCGCTCGGAATGTAGGACGAGTGGAAAAAGTTGCGAAACAAGCTCGGCTCGGCAATCTCTGCCGACGACAGCGTGTACAGCTGAAAGTTGCCCTTTTTCACGTCCGACAAAAACAGGTGAAACTCGAGCGGCCTGATCTCGACAGCGACGCCGATTTCCGCAAGCTGGGCGGCGATGACGCGGGCAATCGCGACCGGCAGGGCATCCGTCGACGTCTTGTAGAGCAGCGTCAGCCGCGGCTTGCCACCCGGTCCATCTGGGTCAGGAAAACCAGCTTCGTCGAGCAGCCGCTTCGCTTCATCAGGGTTGTAGGCAAGGCTTGTCGCTGGCTGATGGAACGCCCAGTGAAACGGCGGCAGCAGACTGCTCGCCAGCGTCGCTTTGCCACGCAGCTTGGTGCGAATGATCCGCTCACGGTCGATTGCCAACGCCAGCGCCCGCCTCACACGCGGATCACGCAGCCGCGCATCTTCGGTATTCATCCCCAGGTACAGCAGAAGCGCCGACGGCGCCGTGGTTAGCTCCAGGCGATCTTTCCAGCGCTCGACCGAATCGAACAGGAGCGGCGACACCGTATTTTGGGTCAAATCCGCCGATCCACCGACGAGCGACAGCAGCCGCGAGTTGGCATCCCGAACGACCCGAACCGTCAGGTGCGCAACCGCTGGCACGCCGCCAAAGTACTGGCGATTGCGGGCAAAGCGCGTCACTTCACCGACCTCGCCGTCGAGCACAAACGGACCAGCCCCGATCGGCATCCCCTGCCCCGGCTCCGCCGTCCCCTGTCGCATGATGCCAAAGTCCAGATCGGTCAGATACGACGCGGGCGGCTTGGCATAACGCAGCCGCAGGGTACGCGGTGACAGGACTTCGATCGGACGGATCAGGCCACTTTCAGCGAATCGCCGTCGCATCGATGGACTGCCGGTTTTTTCGTCGCTGAGCTTGTCGATGGAATAACGGATGTCGTCCGCAGTAACCGGATTTCCATCGGAAAATCTGGCATCGCGCAGCGTCACTTCGAGCGTCATCCCTTGCTCGGGTGAAACCGACACCACATCGACTCGCTCGGCCAGTTCCAGCTTGGGTCTCAGCGAGTCATCGTCGACGGAAACCAGGCGCGCGTAGGAAAGATAAGCCAGCTTGTAGTCATACGACGTCGTGGCGTAACGCGGATCGATGTTGCGCGGCGGCTGCTCGATCAGCACCACCAGCTCGTCGGCGGGAATCTGCTGGCGTCGACAACCCGTCGAAACAAGCAGGATCGCGATGAGCGCACGCAGAAGCATTGCGGCAAAATGACGCAAGCCCCGGCGCGATTTGCTAGTCTGCCGGTATGTTCTTGGTCCCTCTTCACCGTCCTGCGGGCGGAAAGTGGAACAATTTGTGGGCTGGACGACGTACTGCACGCCTCGCTGGCCTTGTGATTGGGCTGTTTGCCGCCCATCCATCGGATCGTCACGCTAACCCACTCGGGCCGGACGGGCCAGTTTTCGCACAAGCGCCTGCGCCGACGACGCCAGCCATGCCTGGCCCACCGTCGAACCCAGCGCCCGCCGCAACGGCTGCTCCATCGGCGACCGCGGCGCCAGCGGCCCCGGTTGGCCTTACAAATCCAGCGACGGCCCCCGCAAACGGTAGCGCCATCCCAGCCGAACAGGAAAAATCGGGAACCGGCCCGTCTTTGCCGCCGATGACAGTGCCGCCAGCCGACTTGGCGCTACGGAAAAAGTGGCTCGAGCAGCGGATCGAGCAGCTTTTGGGCGTACTCATGCCGGGACGCAACCGAGTCGGGATTGCGGTGCTCGATCTCGACAACGGGCAGTTGCTGTACGGCAAAAATGCCGAGCTGCCGGTCAATATCGCATCGAATGTGAAGCTGTTCACGACGGCGGCGGCGCTGACGCTGCTCGGGCCGGAATACCGGTTTAAGACGGTGCTGTATGGCGACCGGGAAAAAACCGACAAGCCGGGCGAGTGGAAAAACCTTTATCTGCGCGGCTTTGGCGATCCGTGGTTGTCGACGGAAGACCTGTGGAAACTAACCAATGAGCTGACCATCCGCGGCGTCAAAAAGATAAAAGGCGAAGTCATCGTCGACGATAGCTTTTTTGACGAGCAGCGCGTCGGGCCAGCGTTCGAGCAAAAAAACCAAGATTCGGCCTATCGGGCGCCGCAAGGTGCGGTGTCGCTCAACAGCAACGCGATTACCGTGCGGGTGCTGCCGGCGCTCGTCGAGGGACAACAGGCGCGGGTGATTCTAGATCCACCGTCGGCGTACATCGCACTCATCAATGAGGCGCGCACGGTCGGAAGTGGCCGCACCAGCCTGCTGGTCGACGCAAGCGAGGACAAAGACGCGGTCCCCGGTCACGAAAGAACCGTCGTTCGCGTCCGCGGCACCATCCGCGTCAGCGAGACATCGGGCATGGACTTTCACAAGCGCGTCGCCCATCCCGATCTGTATGCGGGCTATACGCTCGTCGATTTGCTGACCAAGCGCGGCATCCAGATCGTTGGGAAAGTCAGCCGAGGCACCGCGCCTCCGTCGGCGCAGCTTTTGGATACGCACTATTCGCAGCCGCTTGGGGTGCTGGTGCGCGACATCAACAAGCGATCGAACAATTTCACCGCTGAGCAGGTGCTTAAGTGCCTCGGTGCCGACAGCTCGGGCAAGCCAGGATCGTGGCCCAAAGGCTTGCAGGCCGTCAGTCGCTATCTGGAAACGCTCGGGATCATGCCGGGCAAATACCAAATGGTGAACGGATCGGGGTTGTTCGATAGCAACCGTTTTTCCGCGGTCCAGGTTGTGACGCTTTTGCGCGCCGCATATCGCGATTTCCGAATCGCCGCTGATTTTGTCGCATCGCTGGCGGTTGCCGGTGCGGATGGGACGATTGCACACCGATTGGGAGGAACCCCCGCCGATCGCTATGTGCGGGCCAAGACCGGAACGCTCAACGGCGTGTCGTGCCTGTCCGGTTATGCAGGAACGCCGCTGTCGGCACAGCAGCCAGTCCGCCCGCCCCTCGCGTTTTCGATTTTGGTAAACGATGTCGACGAAACGAGCGTAGCCAAGCGGCTTCAAGACGCGATTGTCGAAGCGCTGGTCGCTTTCCACGGCGCGTCGACGACAACCGGCCACTAAGCATCCCAGCGAGCCGCGCTGCCTTCCGAAAAAAGCAGTGGCGCGCAAGATGGCTTGGGATTAGAACGCGAGGTCATGTCTGTCCTCGATCGTCTGCTGCGCGCACCCAGGGCGCTGCTCGGCGTGACGCTGCTTATCACGGTGCTCGCTTCGCCCCTTCTGCGCCGTCTGAACCTGAACGGAGACTTGCTCGATCTGCTGCCGCGCTCGTCGAACGCAGCGCAGGCCTTTGCGTCGTACAGCAAGCACATGGTCGCCAGCCAAGAGCTGGTCGTGCTGGTGACTTGTGCCGATCCGTCGAAGCTGACCACGTTTGCCGAGCAGTATTCGCGCAAGCTCAGCGAGCTGCCCGATGTCGCCCAGGTGACGCACCGAATCTCGGGCCAATCGCTGCGCTATCTGCGCGATCATTTGCTGCTGCTTCTCGACGACGATGACATGGCCGAGCTGGGTCGCCGGCTGGCACCCGACGCGCTCGACAAACGGGCAGCCGAGCTGCGCGGGATTCTGTCAGCGCCGGGCGGATCTGCGATGGCGCCGATTGTGACGGCGGACCCGCTGGATTTGATCCCACTTTTGACCAAACGACTCGGCACCGGGCTAAAGGTCGATGCAACATCAGGCTATCTGCGAACTGCCGACGGAACCGCGCTGCTTATCAAAGTCCGTCCGCGCTTTGCGCCGCTCAAGTGGGAACGCGACCAGCAGCTCTTGACCGACGCGGGAGCGCTGGCCAAGTCGCTCGGCGCCGAAGTGACTGAATCGGATTTTTCGACGGGAGCCACGCCGAAAGTCGCGTTCACAGGGGCCTATGCGTTCCCGCCGTATTTTCGTTTGTGGATCGAAAAAGACATGACGCTCTCGACGGTGCTTTCGGTCGGAGCGGTGCTCCTTTTGTTTGCGCTGTTTTTTCGCTCGCTGCGCATTTTGCCGTGGGTGCTTCTGCCCCTGGCACTGGCGGGAGTCTGGACGGCCATCGCAGCGACGCTGCTGTTTGGCCGGATCAGCGGTGTTTCGCTGGCTTTTGCGACGATCTTGGTGGCCATCGGGATCGATCTGCCGATTCAGCTCTATTCCCGTCTGCGCGAGGAACTGAAACGGGCCGCCGAAAATGGAAAACCGGCATCCGATGCCGTGCGCCACACGACGGTGAGCATGAGCGGTGCAGCGATCGTCGCGACGCTCGGACCGGCGGCGGTCTTCCTCGCTTGTGGACTGTCGGACTTCGGAGGTCTGAACCAGCTTGGGCTGCTCGCCGGGGTTGGTCTGATTTTGAACTGCGCGGCGATGCTGACGGTGTTTCCGGCGCTGTTGCTGACGCTGCCAACGAGGATTTGGCACAGCCCAGACACAGTGACAAAGACCCAGCGATCCATCGTCGCCAGCATCGGCACCGCTCTAGCGAAAAGACCGCGTCCGGTGCTTGTCCTTTCGGCGGTGCTGCTGGTTGTGTCGCTGCCGCTCGTCAGCAAAGTCCGTGTCGCCCACGACCTTTTGAGCATCGACTTGGGCGAGATGCCGCCAGCGCGCACCCAGACCGAATTGTCGCGACGGTTTGGCGAACACCAGCGCTTCCTGGTGGCGCTGACCGAATCGAGCGATCCCGATGAAGCGCTCTACCGCGCCGAGCAGTGGCAAAAAGAAGCGGCCCGTCTGGTCCAAAGCAAAGCGCTCATCGGATTTGAAGCGATCGGGACACTTGCACCGTCACAAAAAACCCAGAAGGAGCGCCGGCAGAAGCTGGCATCGCTCGATCTTCCCGCCGGCAGTCAGCGCCTACAGAAAGCCCTGGAAGGTGCGGGCTTTGACTCGACGGCCTTCGCGGATTTTCTCAAGCTGCTTGGGCAAGATCCGATGCGCATTCCGCCGATCAAGCTGTCGGATCTGGCGGAAAGCGAGCTGGGTTTTTTGGTCCGCAGCCACGTCGCGGAAGTGCCCGGTCCGCAGCCGCGCCGAATGGTCGCCCTGTATCTGTTCGCACCTGCCGACGAGCGAATCACCGATACAGTCGCTAGGCTCCAGCAAATTGCCGACGGACCGATTGGCGGAAACATCACCGGAATGCCGCTGCTCGAAGCGCAGCTGCGAAGGCTGCTTGAGCGGGACTTGCTGCACATCACGCTGGCATCACTCGGGCTCGTGACGCTGCTGCTGGCCGTTTACTATCGCAAGCTCCGCCCCGTGCTGGCTGTGCTTTTGCCGCTGTCGCTGGCCTGGACGCTGTTTGGCGCCAGCCTGGTGCTGCTTGGGATATCGATCCACTTATATAACTTACTGGCGGTGCCGCTGGTGATCGGCTACGGCATCGACGATCACATCTTTTTGGTCCATCGCTATCAGACGAGCCGCGACATGCGTCTGTCGCTTTTGACGGCAGGACGCGCAGTGGTTCTGACCACGTTTTCAACGGTGGCGGGCTTCATGGCGCTGCTCATCGCGCACTTTCCGGGGCTGCGGCAGTTTGGGCTGAGCGGAGCGCTCGCAGTGCTGCTCTGTCTCGTCGCAGCACTGATGGTTTTGCCGGCTCTTTTGGCGCTTTTGTGGCCAGAGCGCGACCAGGCCGCTTAGAAAAAAAATCGTCTAAGTCCGCGAAAATCCACAACTTTTGCAAGCCGATGCCGACAACGGCTCACCATGTCAAAGCGGCTTTGGGTATCGTGGTTCTGTGCAGCAGCGTGTCTTTTGGTTTCTGTGTTTGCTCGGTCTGCTTTGCCAGACTGCGCTGGCGACCGAGCTATCGGTGACGTCGATTTCGGTGGGACAAGGCGATGCAGCGCTGATTGTTTCACCGACGGGCAAGACCATACTGGTCGATGGGGGACCGCCCGAAGGGACAGAACGACTGATCCAGACGCTGAAGCGTCGCCAGGTCAGCAGCCTCGATCTCATTGTCTTGACCCATCCACACCTCGATCACTTGGGCGGGCTCGGGCAGGTGGTGCAAACGCTGCCGGTGCGCGCGTTTCTCGACGCTGGGTATCCAAGCACGTCCCCGCCGTATGCTGCGCTGATGAAGCTTTTGTCGGCGCGCGGGATTGCCGTAAAGAACGCGACAGCCGGACGAAACATCGACATTGGCGACGGTGCAACCTTGACGCTGCTCGGTCCGCCGAGCCCGTTTTTGGCAAACACCCGATCGGATGTAAACGCCAATTCCGTCGTGGTGCGACTTTCCTGGCGGGGTCGAACAGCGCTCTTTACCGGCGATTCCGAACCGGAGACCGAGCAGTTTTTGATTTCGCATCCGCCGGCGGGAGCGGACGGTCTGCGCGCCGAGCTGCTCAAGGTGGCCCACCACGGCGGACGCTATTCGTCGACCGATGCCTTTCTGCGAGCCGTGTCCCCGAAGCTTGCCTTCATATCCGCGGGACCGGGCAACGACTACGGACATCCGACGGCAGAAGCGATGGGACGGATTGCGGCGGTGGGCGCAACCATCTATCGAACCGATCTGCAAGGCGACCTGACAGCGGTCAGTCAGGATGGACAGCCGTGGGTCGTCAAAGTCGAGGCGGCCCCGGCGGTCATGAAAGCGCACCACGGATCGGGACCCTCGAAGCTGCCAGAAACGCCGGCCCCAGCCCAGTCGACACCGCAACCTCCAGTGCCAACGACGCCACCAGCGGCGGAAGAAGGCTATGTGGCCAGCAAAAACTCCCAAGTGTTTCACACGCGCCGCTGTCCAAGCGCCGAACGCATCTTGCCCGCCAATCGAATCAGCTTTCCGACCCGCGCCGCGGCCATACAGAGCGGACGCCAGCCTGGAGGAGACTGCAAGCCATGAGTGGAATGAAAGACCCAGCGGCAGAGCCAGCGTTTGTCGATTCCATTGAAGCGGGGATTGCGAAACTTCTGCTGCGGGATGACCGTGGCGAGTGGACGGCCTTTCAGTTGCCGTCGTCCGTGTTGCCCAAAGACATCAAAGAAGGGATGTGGCTGCGACTGTTCGTCGAAAAGTCCACGCCCCCCCACGGCATGGAAACCGCGCCGCTGCGAAAGACGCTATCGGCCAAAGACGACGGCGGCGACTTTTCGCTCTAAGTTACTCTTCAGTCCTGGGGGTTACGCTGCTTGGGCCCTCGTCGCTCGATGTAACTGGCGTCGCTGCGCTCGGCGCCTCACTGCCCTGCCCTTCGTCGAGCACCGCCATCGCAATGACCAGCGCCCGGCGAACCCGGTTGAACTGGTCTTCGTCCGTCACCAAACGCTGATAGGCCCGCTGCACCTGCTGTTCCAGACTGGCCAGCTCGGTGGATAGCTCGCTTTCGCGCTGCTTGGACGTCTGTAGCGCGACACGCACCGCATCCAGTTCGGCCTTGGTTTCATCTGAGCGAACCCGCAGACTCCCCAGGCTCGACTCCGTCGCGGCATAGCGACTCCGCAGCTCACCGAGCTGCTGTTCAAGCGTCGCCACTTGTTTGCCCAACACCTCGCGCTCGCTCGCCAACAGCTGCTGAAGCTGCTCATACTGCGTTTGCATCCGGGCCCGCGTCGCCGCAAGCTCAGTTACCGACGACTGCTCGCTCTCTCGCAGCTTGGCGGCATGGTCGCGGAGCAGCGACTCGATCTGCTGGGTGTGATCGGTTGCAAGCTGGGCCAGCTCATCGCGATGTGCCTGGCGCAGCGTCGCGAGTTCAGCCCTGTGCCCATCGCCAAGTGCAGTCACCGCTTGCGCTTTCGCCGCTTCGACGGTTTCGCGCGTGCTCGCCACCGCCCGATCCAGCTTTTCAGCCCACTCGACAGCTTGCTGTGACAGCCGCTCTTTGTCATCGCTGGCTTGCTTGGCCGCAGCCGCTTCTAGCGCAGCCAACTGCTCGCGCAGCGCAGCGGTCGCCGCATCCCGCTCTGCCATGAGCTTCTGGATCTTTTCGCCCGCTTGCCGCTGTTCGTTTTCGAGCGCCGATTCAGCGGTCGCGATCTGCTCGCTGAGCCGCTGCTGATACATCGCTTCGAGCCGCGCCTGGGCTTCACGCGCCAGGGTTTCGCTGTCCCTTTGCGACGCCGCAAACTGTGCCCGTTCCGTTGCCAAGAGCGCATCAAAGTCCGCTTTTTGGCGAACCAGCGAAGACTCCGAATCCAGCCGCACCTGGGCGAGCGTGGCTTTGGCATCCGACTCTAGGCGATCCCGCTCGGACAACAGCTCTGCACAACGCCGCTCATGCTGGGTCGAAAGAAGCTGTTTCTCTTCGGCGAACTCGGCCAGCAGCCGGCCCGCTTCGCCTTCCAGCCGCTTGCGCAGCGCCGCGATGTCTTCGTCCGCCCGCTGAAGCTTTTTCTGCGCGTCTTCGAGCCGACCTTTGAGCCCCTTTTCGCGCTCCAAAAACTTTTCGCGATCGACCGCCAGCGCATCGAGCTTCTCTTGCAGGCCGAGCTGCTCACGCTCGAACGAAAGCAGCTTCTCTTCTAGCTCACGACGCTTGTGCTCTTGCTCTCGGGCTTTTTCACGCGAATCCAGAACCTGCCGCTCTTTGAGATCCATCGCGTCGCGCAGATCGAGGATGTCTTTGTCCTTTTTGTTGATGATCTCGCGCAGGTGGATGACTTCGCGGTCCCGCAAAAGCGCCGCGCTTTGACCTTTTTGCGCCTTCGCCTCATCAAGCTCGGCCCGCTCCTCGGTCAGCCGATTTTGTTCGTCGGCCAGTCGCTTTTGCTCAGCCGCAAGACGTTCTTCCGCATCGGTCAGACGACGCTGATCATCGACAAGCCGTTCGCGTTCGCTCGCAAGCAGCGTCTTGTCCGTCGCCAGTTTGCGCTGTTCGAGCTGGAGCGTTTCTTTTTCAGCAAGCAGCGTGGCCTGCTCACCGTCACGACCCGACTCTGCTTTGGCCATTCGATCAAAGCTGGCGAGTAGCTGATCGCGCTCGCGCACCAGCTTTTCACGCTCCGCATTCCAGCGCGCTTCCGCTTCAGCGAGCAGCGACGGTTCCCCCACTTTGCTCTGCAAAAGCTCACGCTCGGCGGCAAGCTGGTTTCGCTCGATCACAAGCTGATTGCGCTCGGCCACCAGGCTGTCGCGCTCGGTCAGCGCCTTGGCCTGATCACGTTGCAAATCCCCGCGCTCGCGCTGAAGTCGATCGCGCTCGCTAAACAGGAAGTCGCGCTCCGACGCAAGCTGATCGCGCTGCTCATGCCAATAGGCCGACTGCGCCAGCGCGTCTTGCAAGCGCTTTTGCGCCACATCAAGCGCCTGCTGAAGCGATCGCGCGTCGGGCGGCGCCGTTTCTGCCGTTCCGTCGATTGCAATCAATCGCGTCGGTCCGTCGCTGCCAGGATCGCTGGCCGCTGCGATCGCGGTCGGTCGGTCCGCCGCTTGCGCAACGACACCGGGCAGCTTGGGATCGGCTGCGGCACGAGATCCGATCGGCGACAGCTTGGTCGTCACCGGCTCCGGACCGCCAAGCGCAGCAAACGCCGACTCCGTTTCTTGATCAAAATCGTCGTCGCCATCGCCAAACGGAGGACTTGCCGCAGGCTCACTTGAACCAACGACTTCTTCTTCGACGATGGCATCATCGACCGAAAGCTCTTCAATCGAAGTTTCGTCGATGGCTTCTTCTTCTTCCGCCGCAATCAGCCCAATCAGCGCATTCACCCGCCGCAGCATTTCGTCGATGCTGTACGGCTTGAGCAAATAGTCGTCTGCGCGCGTCCGCAGCTTGCGATGTTCGTCGATGTCCTTTTCCGTCGCTTCTGCCGACGTCACGATCATCGGAATCGAGCCGTACTGCGCGGTCTTCTTGATCCGATTGCACAGCGCCCAGCCCAGCCGCTTTGGATCGATGCAAAGAACGATCAGCTCGGGAAAGAGCTGCGGCCCCGACAGAAGATCATTTCCGTCGGCAAATAGCTGAACCTTGAAGTGGTAATTGGCGAGCACGGCACGCAACCGCTCACTCAGTACCGGATCGTTGTCGATGATGAGCACCAAGCGCTCGGCCCTGACCTTGCTCATGTTCACCCCTTCGCTTTGCCCTCGCGGGACATCCATGCTTCCTATCACAGAGTGACGGGCGCTGGGCAGTCGAAACTTGCCGATCCAAACGGCGCGAAGTGTGACAAAGAGCACCGGCATCAGCCGATGCAGCGACGGTGATCACAACTGGCAGGCGGTATTACTTGCTGTTTCGGTACGGATCAAACGCGGTCTCTTGGCCACGTTCGCGACGGAAATCCGACAGTTCATCGCTCGTAAAAGCGTCGGAACTGCCGGAAGGAAGATAGGTGCGAACAAAATCCTCGACGGCATCACGGCCCCGCTTGCCGAGCACGTCCTCTTTTGAATCGGAACAATCGGCCCACTTTTCGTACAGCTCACGCCGTCGCGCTGCCGCCGATCGTCCACTGTTCCAGATCGCATGCAGCTCACGCGAAAAGCTGGCCAGCGCCGACTCTCGTCGCTCCTGGATCGATCGCTTGCGCAGATCGGTTCGCAGCTTGTCGGAAAACTCGAGGAACTTCCGCTTTTCGGCAGCGTAGGGATCTTGCTTTGCCCCGCGCATCGCCAGCTCGGTCACGTCGAACGTGAAGGTGCCGCCTTTTTGAAAACCGATCGGGAAGCGGTTTTCAAAATCGATCGAGCCGTCGGATTTGATGCGCGCGACAAAGTTCCGCGTTTCCGACTTGTAGCCGCCGTCTTTGTCGGGAACCAGCACAAAGTCAGGCTCTTTTTTTTCTTCGAGCCGCTCGTCTTTGAACAGCCGATCGGGGCCTTTGGGAATGGGCGCGCCAGCGATGGGACCACCGACGACTCCACCGAGCGATTTGGGAAACAGCACGAGCGGGCCTTTGGGCATGCCAGTCGGTCCGGTTTCGCCGGGTGGCAGCGGCGGCTGTACCGGAACCGATATCGCCGAGCTGCCCGGCGCGCTGTTTTCCGGTCGCTCCACCGGCTGAAGCTCTTTCGGGAGCGGCGTCGCACGCTGCGGCTGCATCGCAACTGGCTGGGGCACCGCCGTCGGCACAGGCAGTGGTTCCGGCGGTTTTTCCGGCACAGGCGGCGGCGGCGGCCTGCGCACCACGACATCCACCGTAATCGGCCCAGTCTTGCGTGGACCGAGCGGCATCGGGTGGTGATAGGCATAGACAGCCAACCCAGCATGTAGCAACACCGCAATGAGCGTCGCACCGCTCATTCGCGCGGCCAGCGGATCTGCGGGTCGCGCCCGGTTTGCCGACGCTGTGCCGGCCAAATCGTTCTGTCTTCTGCTCATCGTCCGCGTACTATCGCCAACTATTACACAGGTTTCGCTGCGACGCAGCTTTCTCGAATCAGCGAATCGGGGGCAAAGACTCGATTCGTGAAAACGAACCAGGTCGCCCAAATAGCAGGTCTTGATGGATGAAGGGGAGCAAACTACCGTCGAAGGCGAGCCAGTCTTACTTCTTTTTGCCGCACTTTATCGCGATCTCTTTGTTTTCGCTCGCGACGTAGTCAAATTCGGCGGGCTTGCAGCCAGGCGTGGCGACGGTGAAGTGAATCTTGCTGTCGCTCTTTTCGATTTCTTCCTCGAAAACAGCTTTGGTGCCAATCGAGCTGCCATCGCGCTTGAGGTTCACCGGCTTGGTCGCCGTGACCTTGAGCTTAAACTTCGGCTTTTCTTTCGGCGGCTCGGGAGCCGGCTTCGGCTTGGGTTTTTCGACGACCGGCTGGGGATTGTCAGCGTCTTTGTTGCTGCTGGCGACCCAGCGATAGACCAGCGCGCCAATCGGGGCCAGAAGCGCCAGCACAAACGCGATGATAAACAGGTTGCGACGGCTCTTCTTCTGTTCGGACTGCACCCCCGACGAAGACATGTGGGGTGCGGTCTGATCCGATCCCGGCTGCGACATGCCCGGCGGAATTGAAGCCGGCGTCGGGCGCCCATAGGGCTGAAGATGCGGCTGAGACTGCCCAATCGCCGGCGTCTGCGACAGCGACATCGCCCGCTGCGGCTCCATCATCTGCGCCGGCGGCGGTCCCATGTCTTGTCCCGGGTCGACGAGCACGGTGCGCTTGTCCGCCAAGTCGTCGTCTTGATCGAGGCTGATCATGCCGCCGGCAGTGCCCCGCTGCTGGCCGGGACGAGACGCCGGGATTCCCGCTGCCGTCTGTCGAGCCGGATTCCCCGTCGCCCGTCCTTGCGGCTGTCCGGGCACATTCGCGCGACGATAGTGTCCCGATGCTGCCGGCTGATCGTTCAGCGTCATCGGATCTTCGTCTTCTTCGTCGTCGACCCGATAGACCTGAGCGTTTTTGCGAATCTCGCGAATCTGGACCAGCACTTCATTGGCGTCGGCAGGCCGCTTGTTGCGATCCCGCTCGAGCATGCGCGCCATAAAGGTGTCCATCTGCTCGCTGAAGTTTTTGTTGGGCGCGATCGCCGACAGCTTGGGCGATTCTTTGCGGAGCCGCTGCGCCAGAACTTCCATGCCGTCTTCGCCGGTAAACGGCGCGCGCCCCGCCAGCATTTCAAACAGCAGCAGACCCAGCGCATAGACGTCGCAGCGCGAGTCGATGGGCTGAATCCCAAGTGCCTGTTCCGGCGCCATGTAGCGCGGCGTGCCCAGTCGCAGCTCGGGCCGCGTGAGCTGATCTTCGGGGGCCGACGTGCCCGGATCGAGCAGCTTGGCCAGACCGAAGTCGAGGACTTTGACCACCTCACCCGCCGCATCAAACTTGGCGATGAAGATGTTGTCTGGCTTCAGATCGCGGTGCACGACGCCAACTTTGTGCGCGGCGCCGAGTGCTCCCGCCATTGACTCAAACGCATCAAGCGCTTGGTCAACAGTGAGTGCAGGTTCCCGCCGAAGCCGCTGTCGCAGCGTCTCTCCCGCGAGAAACTCCATCGCCAGGTAGAGGATTCCGTCATCCTCACCAAAGTCGAAGATGGTGATGGCGTTGGGGTGGTTTATCAGACTGGCGGCCTTCGCTTCGCGCTTAAAGCGCTCGGTGACGCCTTCCTGTCCTGCCAAATCCACCCGCAAGACCTTGATTGCGATCTCGCGGTTGATCGGCGCCTGGATGGCCTTATAGACGTGGCCCATCCCCCCAGAGCCGATAGCCGACTTGATCGTATACCGTCCGCCGATGGTTTTCCCAATCAGCGAGGACGCATTCGCTTTCCCTTGAGCAGCTTCGCCGGCCATCCTGATGCCAAAGCCATCTTATCCGATTTCAGGATTTCAAGGCTATAGGGCATCTTGGCAAAAATGCGTGGTGGTTCTCTACGTTTCGTTTGCGTCGCCAGTTGTGATGACGCCACGCGGAATGGGATAGGTGCCTACAAGTGACCCGGTGACCAAACCGCGCGCCCGGCTACCGCAGGCTGTCTGGCCGGGCCTAGGAAAAGTTGTGAGGGTGGGAAGAAACAGAAGGAACCGACAGGACGGTCGAATCGGTCAGGCTACTGCGGAGCGCCGTTGCCGATCCAGGTCTCCCAAACCGTCTTCTGCGCGGCGGGAAGACTGGCAGGGTGCGCCATCATTGCGCCACCCGCTGCCGGAGTGTACATACCGCCCGAGCCCACCATCGTCAGCTTCGAAGACGCTGCCGCCGAGGTGCTGATAAGCTGCTTGCTGGTCAGGTTGGTATAGGTGTTCGCAGCGCTCGCCGAGTCGATGATGAAGTTCTTGGCGGCCACTCCGCCGGTGTTGTGGCAAGAACCACATGCACTCTTCATCGCTGGATAGATGTCGGTGGTGAACGTGGTGGTGGTGGGTGCCGGATCGCCACCGCAGGCCGACAAAAGGACACCAAGACCGAACACACAGAGCAGCCGCTTCGCAGGGGACACAAAATTCATGGACACTCTCCTCGTTGTTTGGTTGTGAGGCTTAGGTTAAGACCCGTCTTCTCGGGAAGATAGTCGTCGAAAAACGATTGGCACCGACACCGATTTGCCACAAGCCCGACCCGCGAACCCGCGGCATCCGCGCCACGTTGGCTTCAAAGCACACGGTCAGTTGGTGGTTCGTCTGCGGCATTTTCGTCATCACTCGGCCACGTTGTCTTGTTAGCATCACATTCTGCCGAGCGAGTCAAACACTTCGCCCACTTTACCGTGGAATGCTGCGCTGTGTCATCCCCCGCAAACCCCCGCCGCGCAAACGGGACAAGCTGGACTACATCGGCGTCGATCCAAGAGCGACTTTCAGCGGTCCCGAGCGATGCACGCGATCGACTGCAAGAAGCGGACTTGACGGTTTGACATGCGTGCTTACTTTCGCTGCTGAAAATCGAAACACTCGAAACGGGATAGCAAACAACACCGTTCGCCCGGAGGCACAAGGAACATGGGAAAGATCATTGGTATCGACCTGGGTACGACCAACTCGGTCGTCGCCATCATGGAAGGCAAAGAGCCCAAGGTCATCGTCAACGAAGAAGGCGGGCGACTGACTCCGTCCGTGGTTGGCTTCGATGACAAGGGCGAGATCCTGGTTGGACAGGTTGCTCGTCGCCAGTCCATTACCAACCCGGAAAATACGATCTACTCCATCAAGCGCTTCATGGGCCGCAAGGCATCGGAAGTCGGTGACGAGACCCGTCGGGTTCCCTACAAGATGGTGCCCGCGAACAATGGTGATGCTGCTGTTGAGATTCGCGGCAAGCGCTACTCGCCGCAGGAAATCTCAGCCAAGGTGCTGAGCAAGCTCAAGAAAGCGGCGGAAGACTACCTCGGTGACAAAGTGACCGAAGCAGTCATTACGGTGCCGGCGTATTTTAACGACGCGCAGCGCCAAGCGACCAAAGACGCGGGCCGCATCGCGGGTCTCGACGTCAAGCGCATCGTCAACGAGCCGACGGCAGCCGCGCTGGCCTACGGTCTCGACAAGGGCAAAGACCACCTGATCGCGGTCTACGACTTCGGCGGTGGTACGTTCGACATCTCGATCCTGGAAGTCGGTGAAAAGGTCGTCGAAGTGGTCTCGACGAACGGCGACACCCACCTCGGTGGCGACGACATCGACATGCGCATCATGGATTGGCTGATCGCCGAGTTTAAGAAAGACACCGGCATCGACGTCAGCCGAGACAAAATGGTGCTCCAGCGGCTCAAGGAAGCGGCGGAAAAGGCCAAAATTGAGCTTTCGACGGTGATGGAAACGGAAGTCAACCTGCCGTTCCTTACCGCGGATGCGACGGGGCCCAAGCACCTTCAGATCAAAGTCTCGCGCAGCAAGCTGGAGAAAATGATCGAAGACTTGGTGATGCGCTCGCTTGAGCCGACGAAGAAAGCGCTCGCCGACGCCAACAAAAAAGTCGAAGACATCGGTGAAGTGGTGCTCGTTGGTGGTTCGACGCGCATCCCGATGGTCCAGAAGCTGGTGCGCGAGTTCTTCAAGAAAGAACCGCACAAGGGCGTAAACCCCGACGAGGTCGTCGCACTGGGTGCTGCAGTGCAGGCCGGCGTTCTTTCGGGTGAAGTGAAGGACATCCTGCTTCTCGACGTGACGCCGCTGACGCTCGGCATCGAGACGCTGGGTGGCGTGATGACGCCGATGATCCCGCGCAACACCACCATCCCGACGAAGAAGACGGAGACGTTCTCGACGGCGGCGGATGGTCAAACGACGGTTGAAGTCGTGGTGACGCAGGGCGAGCGCCAGATGGCGCGTGACAACAAGATCCTCGGACGCTTCCACCTGGACGGCATTCCGCCGGCACCACGCGGCATTCCGCAGATCGAGGTCACGTTCGACATCGACGCCAACGGCATCGTCAATGTCTCGGCGCGCGACAAGAGCACGAGCAAAGAGCAGAAGATCACCATCAGCGGCAGCTCGGGTCTGACGGAAGCGGAAATCCAGCGCATGGTCCGTGACGCCGAATCGCACGAAGCCGAAGACAAGGCGCGCAAAGATGGCATCGAGGCACGCAATCACCTCGACAGCGCGGTCTATCAGGCTGAAAAGCTGGTGGCGGAAAACCGCGAGAAGCTGCCCGAGGCGGATCGCGCCGAAATCGAGCGCGAAATCGAGTCAGCCAAGAAAGTCCTCGAGCAAAACAAGGACGCCAAGGATGCCGCTGGTGTCGCTGCGCTCAAGGATGGCGAAGAGAAGCTCAAGAAGGCGCTCTACAAGATCGGCGAGATGATGTACCGCAACGCGCAGGGAGCCCAAGGTGCAGCGGCTGCCGACCCGACGGCGCAAGGAGCCCCCTCATCGGGTGGACCGCGCGGCGGCAAGAAGGACGACGGCGTGATCGACGCCGAG
>DAORGN010000070.1:0-22109 GCA_035340095.1 Pseudomonadota bacterium
AGAAGTGGTTTTAGTTCATCGCTGCTCGACTGTGACATTCCACCGCCCGCCGAAGTCGAAGGCTACGAGATCAAAAAACCGCTCGGACGGGGCGCGTATGGGACGGTGTGGCTGGCGGCGCAGAAAAACACCGGCAAGCAGGTTGCCATCAAGTTTTACGCCCACGCTGGCGGGCTTGATTTGGTGCTGCTCCGTCGAGAAGTCGAGTCGCTGGCGTTTCTTTATACCGAACGAGACGTGGTGCAGCTCCTGGCGGTCGGCTGGGATCACGAGCCGCCGTACTACGTGATGGAATACCTGCCACACGGATCGCTGGAGGAGCGGCTGCGCAACGGACCGCTTCCACTGACCGACGCGGTGACGATCACGAAAGTGGTGGCGCGGGCGCTGCAAAAAGCGCACGGTCGCGGCATTTTGCACTGCGATTTGAAGCCCGCCAACGTGCTGTTCGACGGCAATGGCAAGCCACGGCTGTGTGATTTTGGTCAGTCGCGCCTGTCGACCGATCACAAGCCGTCGCTCGGGACGTTTTTTTATATGGCGCCCGAGCAGGCCGACTTGCTGGCGGTTCCCGACGCACGCTGGGATGTGTACGCACTCGGGGCGATGCTGTACGCGATGCTCGTCGGGGCGCCACCTTATCGCGACGGACCGCTTCAGCCGCTTTTGCGGCGGGCGACGACGCTGCCCGAGCGGCTGCGCGTCTACCGCGAGTTTTTGTTGTGCAGCAAGCCGCCCGATATTCAGCATCACCGACGAGGGATCGACGCAGCGCTGGTCAAGATCGTGTCGCGCTGTCTGGCCACCGACCCGGCGCAGCGCTATCCCAACGTCCAGGCGGTGCTGACGGCGCTGGATCTGCGGGCAACCCGGCAGCAGCGACGGCCACTTTGGCTGTTGGGGGCGCTTGGTCCGGCGCTGCTGTTGGTGGTGACGTCGCTGATTGCGCTCAAAGGCGTGCGGGTGGCGGTGCAGACGACCAGCGTGGCGGTGACGCAGCGAGCGCGCGAATCCAGTCAGTTTGCCGCACGCTTTGTCGCCGAGACGGCGGGCCGCGAAATCGATCGACGCTGGAGCGTGCTGGAACAAGCGGCGCTCGATCCAGCGCTCCGGCAGGAACTGACGTTGCTGCCGCCAGGACACACCGCGCCGAGCCCGACGCTACAGCGCTTTATCGAAGCACAGAGCCGTCAAAATGCCGATCTGGCGGCGGCCAGTTGGTTTGTGACGGCAGTGTCGGGATTCCAGCTTGCGCGGGCACCGTACAGCGACACAATTGGCCGCAACTGGGCGTTTCGCGACTACTTTCACGGGCTCGGCAGAGAGCTGCCACGCGATACGCCGCCGCAGACGATCAGGCCCATTACGCAGCCGCATCGATCGGCAGTGTTTCCAAGCCAAGCGACGCGGACGCGGCTGGTGGCATTTTCGGTGCCAATCTGGAGCCCGACCGAGCCCCGCAAAGTGGTCGGGGTGCTCGGGATGACGGTCGAACTGGGCGGTTTTGGCGAGCTACGTCCCGGTCGCGGCGCGAGCGAGCGCCAAATTGCGGTGTTGGTCGATGGCCGCGAAGACTGGACCGGGCAAAAAGGGCTTGTCCTACAACACCCGCAGCTGTCGGCGCTGCTCGCACAAAAGCGACCGCTGCCGCCGTATCGACTGGATGACCAGCACATCAAAACCATCGAAGCGCTGCGCCGGGCGGCTGCGGACGGACTGCCGCTGCCGCTGGATCTGCTGTTCGATGCGCACTATCGCGACCCAGTGAGCGGCAGTTACGGCGGCGAGTGGCTTTTGACGATGCGTCCGGTCTTGTCGCGTCAGCGGGACACCGGCTGGGTCGTGCTTGTGCAAGAGCGGCTCACCGACATCACCCAGCCGATCACAGCGCTTGGGCACAGCTTGCTGCGAATTGGCATGGTGGGCCTGCTGCTGATGGCGGTGGTGTGGCTGCTTTTGTGGTGGCGAGTGAGCCGCAGCTTTGTTCGCACCTAACGACCAGCCTGTAGGCTGTATCCCGACCTGCGAAAAAATCGACGGTTTGTGCGGCCTTGACTCCGCCTTGCTTTCTTTTAGGCTGTTAACTTATGACACTGGGTCTGGTTTGCGACGCTTGCGACACGCTTAGCCCGCTGTCGGCTACGCTGTGCTCGGTCTGCGGCGCCGCCCTCGGCAGCAAGTCGGTTCCTGGGCCGACCAGTAGCCCGCGGAGCTGTCCGAACTGCGCATCGGAAATCCCTGGGCAACACCGCTTCTGTGGTTTCTGCGGCACACGCACCGACGGGGTTGATCTTCGTCCAGTCTGGCACAGCGGCATCACCACCAAGACCCGGCTGACCCTGGTTGGCCAAGACGGTCAGGAAGGTCTGTCGTTCCCGCTGACCGAAGGCGAGCATGTTGCCGGACGGCTCGAAGGCGCGATCATGTTTCCGGAAGATCGGCTGCTTTCGCCCCGTCACGCTACGTTCCTTTTGCAGAGCGGCAAGCTGTGGGTGCGCGACGACGGATCGCACAATGGCGTGTTCATCAAGCTGCGAACGCCCAAGATTGTGCCGTCGGGAACCGTGCTGCTCATCGGCGAACAGCTTTTGCGCATCGAAACCGCGCCGCCGGACGTGCTGCCGTATCCCGACCAGGAAGGCACCTACTTTTACTGCTCGCCGCACCGTCCAGCCCGGCTCACGATGGTGCAGATTCTCGTCGGTGGTGATATAGGGCTCATCTATCGGTCGCGCGGCGACACCGTGACGATCGGGCGAGAGATGAACGATGTAAATTTCCCCGAAGACCCGTTCATCTCGGGACGCCATGCGCAGATTGTGGCGCTCGAGGACGGACGCTTTCAGGTCACGGACCTGGGCAGCAAAAACGGCACCTACGAAAAAGTGCCGCGGATGGTCCAGCTTGCGTCGGGCGATCAGCTGTTTTTGGGGCAGCAGCTCTTGCGCGTGGAAATGGGCTGATTAAGGCCGTGCCTTCCGTGGAGAAAACCTCGTGGTGAACTGCAGAAACTGTGGCAAGGCCAACCCTCCAATGCTTCGCGCCTGCCAGTACTGTGGCAATGCGCTGAGCGTCGAATCGGTGCCGCGTGGAGCCTTGCGCGGACGCCTGGTGCTGGTCCGTCCCGACGGCAGTGAAGGTGGCGCACACCCGCTGTTCGAGGGCATCAACGTCGTCGGTCGCGGCAGTGGCCCACTGTTCGACGCCGATAGCTTCCTGTCGCCGGTCCATCTACGCTGCGAGATCGCAGGCGGTCGGTTTGTCGTCCGTGATGCCGGCAGTTTAAATGGCGTATTCCTCAAGCTCACCGAGGAAGAGTCGCTGTTTGAAGGCGCCATCCTGCGCATCGGTCAGGAACTTTTGCGCTACGACAGCATGCGCCCGCCGAAGCCTCTTCCCGACGGAACCGAGATCATGGGATCGCCCAACGCCGGGTACTGGGGCCGCCTGACGATGATCATCGGACGAACCCAGGACGGTCGCATCATCGAAGGCACGTCGTTTCCGCTCGCCGGAGAAGCCGTCGTCATCGGTCGCGAGCGCGGCGACATCCTGTTTTCCGAAGACGGCTACGTATCGGGCACGCACGCGCGCTTTTCGTTCCGTCAGGGGCGGCCTTACCTGCAAGACCTCGCCAGCTCGAATGGAACCTATCTGCGCATTCCGGCGGAACGGGCTGTGGTGCCCGGCACGTTTCTCTTGCTCGGACAGCAGCTTTTCCGTCTGATGCCCGCATAGTCGCACCGCTTGGTTAGCGCTGCGGTTTCCCCTTGAGCGATCCGACCGTAAAGCCAGCCGACTGTGGCTGCCGCACCGACTGTGGCTGCGCCAACACCGCGGGCGCGGCGATGCGATCGTTCGCGGGTGCAGGAGGCGCGGTGGACAGGACAAAAAAGTCACGCTTGGTCGCGCCGCAGATCGGACAGCACCACGAATCGGGAATCTGATCAAACGGCGTGCCTGGCGGGATGCCTCCGTCGGGATCACCCAACTTTGGATCGTAGACGTACTTGCACTTTCGGCACTTCCACGTCGTCACAACCCAGCGTTTGTAGCACAGCGAATGGGGAAACGGCGCGCCCGATTGCAAGCACCGCGGGGTTACGGCGTCGTGCGAGCCAGCGAACGAATGTGGGCGACAAGCCCGTCGATCTCTTCGCGATTTTTGGCAAGCAGAGGGAACGCGGGCATCTGCGCGCTTTTGCGCACCCCAGGACCGCCCCGCACGATCGCAGCGACGAGCCGACCGTTCGATACGTTCGACTGCCAGACCGGATCGCCGAGGTCTTGGACCCGCACTTTTTTGTTCGCCAGCGCTTCGGGACCGTCACCCCAGCCGCTCACCCCGTGGCAGCGAACACAGTGCTCGGCGAACAGCTTGGCCCCTTGGGCTTTGGCGGCTTCCGACACCACGGGCGGCGGCTCGATAGGTGGCAGTCCAGTGGTGCGCTGACAGCCGAAAAGCAGCAGGGCGCACAGCGAAGCGGCCTGGGCATTGCGATGTGCCTTCATGACGATCTGATCTGTCCTTGCTGAATCGATTTGGCGATGGTGAGCGCGCCGAAAAGTCCGATTTCTTCGCCCTGCACGACGTGGATGGGAATCGACGACAAAAGACCCGAAAAGCGGCCTTTGCGAGCGAAGTGCGAAACAAACAGTCCCGACGTAAACAGCGGCAAGTTTTTGGCTGCGATGCCTCCGGCTAGATAGACGCCGCCGCGCGCCAGCGACTTGAGCGCCAAGTTGCCGGCTTCTGCCCCGAAGAGCATGACAAAGCGATCCATCACCTGCTCACACAGCGGGTCCGTCTTGGCGAGCGCATGACGCGAAATCACCCTGGCTGGGTCGTCACAGCGGGCAAGCTCCGCCGCCACCTGCGGACTTTCCGTTCCGATCCGCTCATCGCGAAAAAATGCATACAGCGTCGCAATGCCAGGGCCGCAGACCAGTCGCTCTTGGCTTACGTGATCGGGATGGCGGCGCTGTAGATAGCGCCAAAGCTGGACTTCCAGATCATCGTGCGGCGCAAAGTCGGTGTGCCCACCTTCCGTCGGCAAAATCACCGGCTCATCGCCGTGAAACGCAATCAGCGCTTCGCCGAGCCCGGTTCCCGCCCCCAGCACTGCAATCGGTGAACCGGGTTCAGCGTGCGCCAATGGATGGAGCGAACAAAGCGAAAGCCCCGGAAAACTGCCGCCCCGCGCGAGCACCGACACCGCCGCTGCCACCGCGTAAAAGTCATTCACTAGCCGCACCGACGCAAAACCGAAGCGCGCAGCGATGGATCGCCCGTCGATTCGGTACGGCAAGTTGGTGACATCGCAGGTTTCAAAGCCGGCGTGTTTTGCGACCGGACCGGCGACACCAAGCGCCATCACCTGGGGATGCAAGTCCTTCGCAGTCGCCGCCAGAAATGCCGTCACCATCGACTCCAAGTCGGGGTGCTGTTGACTTGCGAAACGCTGCTTGTGCAGCAGCGTCCCCGCGTCGTCAAACAAAGCGAGCAGCGTCTTTGTGCCACCCAGATCGCCCGCGAGCAGCGTCATCTTGGTTTAGGATTCCCCCGTCTGACGAGGCAAGCCCATGCTGTCGATGGCACGCTCGCTGAACCCTTCGCGGAACAGACCTTGCCACATCGCCGGACGGTAGACATCGCCGGCAAGCGCGCTGGTGATCGCGGTGTACGTCGCCCGATGCGCAGCCGATCGCACGAGCAGCGGACGCAGGTGGCGCGCATAAAACTCGTGCACCAGGCCTTTGAACAGATCCGCGCCCTGAAGCGCCGCCGTCTGATAACCCGCGAATCGTTCCGCCGAGCAGTCGCCCGCCAAGAGCGCTTCGTGGATCGCCTTGGCTGCGTACTTGCCGCACGTAACCGCCATCAGCACGCCCGTCGAAAACAGCGGATCAATAAATGCCGCCGAATCACCGACGAGAAGGAACCGATCGCCATAGAACTGCTTGCAGCGATACGACCAGTTGCCGGTGGTATCGATCGGACGAACCCGCGTCGCGCCACGCAGCAGTTCCTGCATCACCGGGGTGGCTTCGAGCGCGGCCATGAACATCTGCTCGGCGCTATACCCACGTCGCGCCACCGTAAAGTGCTTCTGCAGCGTGCAGCCAATCGACGTGACGGTGCCCTTAAACGGGATAAACCACCACCAGCCACCGTCGAACAGCACCATGGTGATGTTGCCTTCGTCTTTGCCCGTCTGTCGGTTGCAGTTTTCGTAGTGGGTAAAGCACGCCAGGTTGGTCGTCACAAGATCGTCGGACACTTTCAGACCGAAGCGCGTCCCCAAGAACGTGTCTCGTCCGGTCGCGTCGACGAACACCTGCGCGCGCGGCACTTCGATCGATCCATCCGCGCGCCGAATCGTCACATCGACGCCGCTTTCAAAAAAGCGCACGTCGCGCACTTCGGTTTCTTCCAACACCTCGGCGCCAAGTGACTCACTACGACGAAGCAGCAAGTCATCGAAGTCGGCGCGCGGCACTTCGTAGGCAAACGGATGATCGGGGCGAATCGCGTCGGAAAAGTAGTACGTCTGCGTAAGACCCGACTCGTTGTGAATGAAGCGTGCGCCCGGCTTCATGATGTAGCGCTGCTTCATTTCGTCGGAAACGCCCAGCTCGTCCCAGACTTCGCCGCCGCAGGGAAGCAGCGACTCGCCGAGGTGAAAGCGCGGAAAGCGCTCTTTTTCGAGCACCAGCACCGAATGCCCATGCTTGCGCAGGAAGCTAGCCGTCGTCGAGCCAGCAGGTCCGCCGCCAGCAACGATCACATCGTAAGAGGACTTTTTCATGGTCATCACGGTTCTCCTTATTAGGAATTTTGCATGCCTCTTATACACGCTGTCGGGCCACGCGACGTACCCATCACTGCGGGCAGTGCCCGGTCACGCCGGCTGGACATGATCCGGGCTCTGCGATGACTCTGCGGATGTTTTGGCACGGTCGCCATGGAGGCTCGGATCGTACCCACGCACGATCAGAAGAGAAGTAGGACATTGTCGGATCAGAAACTCTTGTTGGATGCCAAACTGGCGCGCTTCAAGTCCCCAGTCACGCCCGACACCCACCAGCACCAGGTCATACGGCGAGGCCGTCTCGCTGCGGATTTCAGCCAGTGCAGCCTCGGCGGGCTCGGCGGCCAGGACCCGCTTCACCGTCACGTTCGCGGCATCGGTACCAAAGACTTCGCGCAGCAGCTGATCGACGTCGGGCTGACTCGGCGCGGTTTGGTCATCATCGACGACGTGTAGCAGCGTAATCGACGCGCCCGCCTGATCCAAAAGCCGTCGCGCGAGCTGAAGCGCCGCCCGATCCTGCGCCGTGCGATGAAACGGCACCAGCACCCGCGTGATGTTCTGCAGACCGCGATCCACCAACACCCCGACATCGGCCCGCGCATCTTCCAGCACTTCACCGACGGTGCCAGACAGCGCCGCACGATTAAACAGCGGACGATGCCAGCCAAGCAGCACCAAGTTGGCGCCCTTCACCTCGCTGACGTTGGCAATGTCACGCGCAAGATGCGACGACACAAACGCGATCGGGCGCACTTTTAGCTGCGCTTCCTCGGCCAGCGCCAGCACCGGACTTAGCACCTGACTGGCCGCCTGCGGGTCTTGCCGATCGGCGACGTAGTGTGACGGTCGTTCCGGCACCCGCTGCAGCTTGAGCGCATAGATCCGGCTGCGCTCGCGACTGCGCAACGTCAGCGCCGACGAAAGCTTGATCATCCCCGGCACCGTCGCTGGGTACGACACGCAGAGCAACAGACAGAACGCATCGACAGCCCGTGGCTCGGCCAGTTCAGCAGAAATCAAGCTCTGCGGATAAATCAGCTTGAGCAGTGGCGTCGTCGACACCGTCGAAACCAGCGCCACCAGCACCATGATCGTGAACATCGTCGGCGATATCACCCCCAGATCGAGCCCGATGTTAAGCACCACAAGCTCCATCAGCCCCTGGGTGTTCATCATCACGCCGACCGCCGCCGACTCGCGCCACGACAGACCTGACACGCGCGCCGCCAGCGTGCATGCGCCAAACTTTCCCACCACCGCCAGCGACAGAAACAGCGCAAACATCACCCACAAATGGGCCTGCGAAAGCAGGTTCACTTGCGTGCGCAGCCCCGAAAACGCAAAAAACAGCGGCAGCAAAAACACCACCGCGAAGTCTTCCAGCCGGTCGGCCAGCTTCGCCGCGAAACCGCCCTCTTTGGGAAGCAAAATGCCGAACAAAAACGCGCCGAACAGGGCGTGAATGCCAATCAGCTCGGTCGTAAAGCTCGACAGAAACAGCAGCAAAAACACCGCGGCGACCAGGTTTTGCGACAGACCTTCGCGACCTGCACCTCGCTGTCCGAGACGACGCAAAAGCGGTCGCACGACAAACCACATCACCGCGACGTACACCAAAGTCCACAGCGTCGGCTTTAGCGACGATGACATACCAGCCGATCGGGCCGTCGCGACCACAAACGCCAAAAGACACCACGCCAGCACGTCATTTACCGCTGCGCAGGTCAGCGCCACCGTGCCGACTTTCGAGTGCAGCATCTGCGTCGCCGACAAAATCCGCGCCAGCACCGGTACCGCCGTAATCGACAGTGCCGTCCCCAAAAACAGCGCAAACGACAGCGGACGCACATCTGGCGACGACAGCCGGTCGTAAAGCAGCGTCGCTGTCCCGCCGCCTATCGAAAATGGCACCGCCATGCCCGCGATGCTGATGAGCAGCGACGCCCGGCCATGCTTTTTCACCATCTTGGTGTCAAGCTCCAGCCCGACGAGGAACATGAACAGCACCAGTCCGACTTGCGCAAAAATCTGCAAAAGCCCGAGCGAATTTTTCGGAAACAGCGCCGCACTCACGCCCGGCCACAGCCAGCCGAGCAGCGATGGACCCAGCACAATCCCGGTCAGGATTTCCGAAATCACCATCGGCAGACCGACAAAGCGCACGACGAGTCCAAGCCCGCGCGCCACCGCGATGATCAGCACGGCTTGCGCGATAAACAGCGCAAGCGGGCTATGAAAAACGGACTCAAACATCGACGAAACACCTTGATACACGCCTTCCCCATGCCGGTCAACGCCGACGGAAAATCGTAGACAGCAAGCGCACAGGCCCAAAGCCCGCCACGGCCACGGTTAAGACCGGTTTGTGACTTGACAAGGCACGGGCAGCCGGCAAAAGGTGTGGCCCGCATGCATCGTTTTGTCAGTCGGTCTTTGCGAAAAAAGAGTCTGGTTTTCACGCTCGCACCGCTGCTTGCTTCGGGGTGTCTGCCGGACCCAGACATCAAGGTGCCGGACTTCAAACCGTCGGGAATCGTCGATCTGGGCAAAGCGCCGCTCGACATGACAACGCTGCCCGATGCCGGTCGCAGCCGCTTTGTTCCCGATGGCGCCGTTCCCACCGGCCAGACGCTGCGCGCGATTTACGTCGATGCGGGCGGCCAAATCTTCGTCGCTGGACATGGCGGTACGATCTTGCGACGCAGCGGCACGGTCTGGACCGTCGAACAAGCGATCGACGGAGCAGCCCCAATCACCAGCAACTTGTACGGTCTTGCCGGCAGTGGCAGCGAGCTTTACGCCGTCGGTGAAGCCGGTGTGGTGGTAAAACGCAGCGGCGACAAGTGGCTGCGCGAAGGCAAAACACTGGCGGTCACTGCATCGCTTTTCGCGACGACGATCACCTCGGCGGGCGATGTCTATGCAATCGGCGACTTGGGCACCGTGCTGCGCAAACCAATGGGCGGCACCTGGACCAAAGAAGCCGTCAGCGCCGGCTTGGCCACCGCCGAGTTTCGCGGCGTGGCCGAAACCAAAAACGACGAGCTAACCGCCGTCGGACTGGGTGGTGTCATCGCCCAGCGCAGCGGCTCCGCGTGGAACAGCGACGCACTTGCCATCGACAGCGCCGACCGCGTCAACTTTTACGGGGTCGCCAAGACCAGCGAAGCCGTGTTCATTGCCGGCGATTCCAACCGAGTACTCCGTCGAGATGCCGACAAGTGGCGGCGCGAACCGACCGGCAATCTCACCGGCCCAAGTGCAAACCTCTTCGCGCTTTCTGCCAGCGGCCAAGACCTGATCGTCGCTGGGGCCGCCGGACTTATCGAACGCCGCAGTGCCCAAAGCAAGACCTGGTCCATCGAAGACAGCGGAACCACCGTCATGCTCAGCGCTCTGTCCAACGTATCGCCGCTGCGTGCCGTCGGTGCGCAAGGAACCATGGTGGTGCAAAAGTGATCCATCCCGTCATTGCCATCGACGGTCCCGCCGGAGCCGGAAAATCGACCGTGGCGCGTGAACTGGCCCGTCGTTTGGGTTTTTTCCTTCTCGATACCGGCGCGATCTATCGCAGCCTTGCCCTGTTTGCGCAGCAAAACGGCATCTCGTGGGCCGACGGTGCAAAACTCGGTACGCTGGCCGAAACGCTGCCCATCCGCTTTGGTCGCGGCAG
Source organism: Pseudomonadota bacterium (assembly GCA_035340095.1). Taxonomy (GTDB): domain Bacteria; phylum Myxococcota_A; class Polyangia; order Palsa-1104; family JAEUJZ01; genus JAEUKA01. The sequence continues at coordinate 10,489 of DAORGN010000070.1, forward strand.
TGAAGACGGCGCGGTGTTTCTCGGGGAACAGGTCGTTACGACCGCGATTCGCAGCCCTGAAGTCTCGCTCGGTGCATCGCAAGTATCGGCCCATCCGGAAGTCCGGGCGATGCTGCTCGGGCTCCAGCGCCAGCTTGCGCGCAGCGGTCCCTGCGTCGTCGAAGGTCGCGACATTGGCACCGTGGTGCTGCCGGACGCTCCGCTCAAAATCTTTCTTACGGCGTCACCAGAAGTCCGGGCGCAGCGACGACAAAAAGAACTGGAAGCGCGCGGGGTCAAAGCATCTGCCGAAGCGACCCGTCGCGAACAAGAAGAGCGAGACCGCCGCGATCTCACCCGGACGACCGCTCCGCTCAAGTGTGCGGACGATGCGGTGCTGTTTGACACGAGCGAACACTCGCTCGAACAAGTGCTAGACGCGCTGGTTTCCGTCGCGCACGAACGACTCAAGCTGTAACGCTGCGATGGGCCCCAAAACCGGGGCCGCCACATCGTCAAAAAGTCACGCGGGGGAAGTCAGCGATCAGGAAGTGGGCGAATGCCTACGAGGATGGGTAGCGAAAAATGGTCAATCCACTGCGACCACTCGCGGCCAGTCGCTGGCAGAGCTGATCGATTTCTGAGTCGAAGTCGACCAAGATGGGCCCTGGTCCCCTGCCCTTTTCTGCCTGGGCAACTGCGACCCACTGACCTGCGAGCTGAAATTGCGGACCGTCACTCGTTTCGGTTTGCGGCATGGTGCAAAAGGCAATGGCGGACAGCGCCGCCGTAAGAACCTTGGTTACATCCATAATCCGCATGCGGTCAAGCTGCAACTCCGCGAATTTGTAGAATTTTTGGCGCGACCGCACAAGCGGCGTACTTTCGGGATTACTTGGTGGGCGTCGCGGGGAGCGGTTTGCCTTCCACGTCGCGTCGCTGCACATCGGCGGGCGAAAGCCCCAGCGCTTGCGGCAGCTTCGGCAACAGCTTTTGTACGTCACCGACGATTACGATCGTGGCGTCTTCAGGATGGAGCCGGCTGCGCCCGACTTCTTGCAGCTTCGCCGCTGTCACCGTCTGCGCTCCACTCACCAGCTTCGCAAACTCGTCCATTGGCAGGCGGTTGCGCGCAAACGTCGCGTAAAGCTGCGCCAGCCCCGCGGTGCGCTCGCTCTGCATGACCAGTCGCTGGATCGCACCGGCCCGGCTGCGCTGAAGTTCCTCTGCCGAACAGACCTCATCGCGCATCCGCGTCACTTCATTGCGCAGCTCGACGGTCGACTCGGTGGTTACATCGCTGCGCACCGCGGCCATCGACACCCAGTAACCCAGCCCATCCATTCGCACCACCTGCGAGCGCGCTCCGTAGGTGTAGCCATGTTTTTCGCGCAGGTTTTGGTTGAGTCGACTGGTGAACATTCCGCCCAGAAGCACGTTCGCCATGTCCATCGCGGGTCGCTCGGGATCGAGCGCACCGGGCACCAAGTTGGCAAACCGCAGCTCGGCCTGGGGAGCCCCTGGACGATCGACAAAAATCAGCCCACGCTGCGGCTTTGGCGGGGTCCGCGGCGGTCTCACAAGCGACGGCGAGCCCGCTGGGAATGGCAGCCGCCCGAGCACCCCCAGCAAGTGATCCGCCACCGCCTGCGACGGTTCAAAGTCACCCGCGATCACAATCTTCCAGTTTTTCGACGGATAGAAGCTCTGGTGAAACGCCTTGAGGTCCGACACCGAGAGCTTTTGCAAAGACGCGGCAGTACCTTGCGGCGAACGACCGTAGGGCTCACTCGCACCAAACAGGCTGGCGCGCAGCACGCGATCGGCCACCTGCGGCGGCTCGTCGTTTTTCTGCTCCAGCGCGGCCAGGCGCTCGCCTCGCACGCGCGTCCATTCCTTGTCATCGAACCGAGGCCGCAGCAGGGCTTCATAAAACAGCGGCGCCGCTTCCGCATAGGTCTGCGACAGCACGCCCATCGAAAGCAGCGTCGTATCCGACGATACTTGGGTCTTCCACGTCGCGCCCGCCGCTTGCATCGCCGCCGCCCAGTCCGTCCCCGCGCGTTGACCGCTGCCCTCGCTGAGCATCGCCGCCACCGATTCCGCCAGACCCGACTTCGCCGCCACCGCATCCGCTTCACCCGTCGGAATCGCCACCGCCGTTTCGATAAGCGGCGTCCCCGAACGCTGCACCAGCGTCACGTCGACGCCATGCACACGGAAGTGCGCACTTGTGGGGGGTGTCGGCGGACGCAGCGCCAGGGACTTCGGCTGCTTCGACAAATCGAAAGGTGCCCGCATGGGCCCAGGAAGCGGCTGTGGCTTGGGCGCCTTCCCACCTGGATAAAACGGCTGCGGCTTGGGCTTGCTCGCTTCAGCCACCGGCGGGGCAGGCGGCGGACCTTTGCGCGGCACCACCTGAATTTGCAGACGACGACCGCGATCCCCGACACCGAGATCCAGCGCGCGCTTTTGCAGCGACTGGGGTGTCGCCATCCGGAACTTCCCGACGAGCTGCGGCAGTCCATTTTGATCGCCGGACCACGCAAAAAGCTGCTGAAGCCACAGCGACTGCCCAAGTGGCGTCTCGATGTCACGCGCAAGCTCCGTCAGCCGAAGGTTGCGGGCCCGCGCGATTTCCTCTGCCGTTGGCGGAGCACTGACAAACGTCGCCAGCTCTTTTTCAACCGCAGCGGTAAGCTGCTCGGTCGTCACGCCTTGCTGCGCCGTCACCGAGAGCGACATCACCGAACCAAGCTGCTGCGGATCGACTTCTGCTTCGACCGCCTGTGCCAGCTTCTGCTCGACGACCAGCTTGCGATAGAGCAAGCTCGCTTTGCCTTTCCCCAGCAAGTCAGCGACGAGCACTGAATCGGGAAAATCAGGCGTCCCAACGGGCGGCGCATGCCACAGCACGTACACACGCGGCAGCGTCACTTGATCCTCGATCGTGACCGATTGCTCGACGGGAACAACCATCTCGGGCACGCCATTTTGCAACGACGGCGCCGCCGGCTTGGGCCGCTTGGGCATCCAGCCAAAGTAGGTGCTGATCAGCTTGCGCGCTTCCTCGGGATTGAAATCACCGACGACGGCCAGCGTTGCATTCGACGGCGTATAGTACTTATAGAAAAACTGTTTTACGTCGCTGGTGCTCGCCGCGATCAGGTCTTCGTGTGAACCAATGATCGGCCATGAATACGGATGCCCCGCCGGAAACATCGCCGATGAGACGCGCAGCTCCGCCATGCCGTAGGGTCGATTTTCATACGATTGCCGACGCTCGTTTCGCACCACTTCGCGCTGGAGCGAGACTTTTTCGTCGGTCATCGTCTCTGGCAGGTTGGTCAAACGATCGGCTTCGAGCCACAACAGCGTCGGCAAAAGATGACTTGGGCCAAAGTCGAAATAGAACGTCCGGTCCGTGCTCGTCGTCGCGTTGTTGCCGCCGCCTTCAGACTCCATCAGCACGTCGAAGCGGTTGTCCGGCACATTCTTCGTCCCCATGAACATCAAGTGTTCATACAGGTGGGCAAAGCCCGTCCGCCCCGGAGCCTCGTCGCGAGAACCAACGGAAAACCACAGCGACACAACCACGCGCGGCACCGACGGATCACGACGCAAAAGCACCGTCATTCCACTCGGCAAGGTGAAGCGCTCCGCCGTCAGCGAAAACGGATCACGACTCGCTGGATTCGCCGCCGGGGTAGCCGCAGCAGCCGGTGGGCGCAATCCCGTCGCTGCAGGCGGGGCTGCGAAAGTCTGTGCGCTTGCCACAAGCAGCACCGCTGCCGATACAGCAGAAGGAAAGACGCGACGCAGCGCCGACATCAGGCAAGCTCCATTTCCAGACTGGGCCGTGGGTCGGTCAGAGGCCGTGGCCGATACAGCAGCAGGTTGCGACCGATCACCTGCACGAGCGCTGCGCGACAGTCTTTGGCCAGCTGCTCCGCCAGTTCGTGCCGATCGCCCGGTGCCGTCTCGAGCAGCTTGATCTTGATCAGCTCATGTTGCTCTAGCACCGTCGCCACCGCCGCAAGCAGACCTTCGCTTATGCCGTCTTTGCCGAGCTGCACGACGGGATTCAGATGATGCCCAAGGCCACGCAGCACCGTCCGCTGCCGATTGGTCAGCTCGGGGGCTCCAGAAGGACTGAGCTTGGTAACACGCTTGGTTTTGGGACGAGCAGAGGAACGTTCGGCGCTGAGCTTTGCCATGTCGGTGACCCTAACAAATTGCTGACTGACGGTGGGGAAAACGTATGAACGTGTCCAAATATGCCGCAAGGTCGCAAAAAAATTGGCTCGCGACTTTACACGACGGACTTGAGCGAAAATGGCGATGAGGGGGCGCGATGAAAAAAACCACATTCGACGTGCTGCGCGACGGCAAAGAGGGACCGCTTTTGTTTGCGTGTATGCAGCGGCCCGACGACCGCGAAGCCCGGCTGCGCTATCTCCAGTTTCTGCAAGCGACGGGCGATCCGCGGGCCGAACCTCTGCGTCTCCAGGTGCAGCTTTCGACGCTGACGGAATCCGGTAGTCCGCAGACGGCACAAATCGAGGAAACCCGCCGTCAGCTACGAAAGCTTGTCCCGACGCTGGATCGTGTTTGGTGGGCTGCTTTGGCGCGTTCACCAGAGACGTTTCACTGTGGCCAAGCCAGGTCGGCTCCGTCGCTCCACGTTCGCTTTCGCTTTGAGTGTCCGCAAAACTGGGATTTGCTGACGGAAACGGGCGATCCGAGCCAACGCTTCTGCACAGTCTGCGCGCAGACGGTCCATTTTGCCGACACCGTCTCGAAAGCCGAACACCTGGCGCGACAAGGGGCCTGTATCGCGGTTCCGAGTGCGCTCGTCGACAAAACCGTCCGCAAAGTCACCGAGCTGGCGGTCGGACGCCCCGACTGGAAAAAAATGTGGGCCGATCGGATTTTCGGTCCAATCTCCGACGACTAACTGCCGCGATCGCCGGCTTGGATTGGCCGCAGCGCATGCCTTGGGCTACTGTGCGCAGCGCTCATGCAGACCATCGCCCCAGCTTCTTCGTCTTTGCCCCAACGGCTGTTTACGCCCGGTCCACTCTCAACCACAGCGACGGTCAAAGCGGCCATGCTCGTCGACTTGGGATCGCGCGATCCGTTTTTTTTGCGCACCGTCGCAGAGCTGCGCACCGAGCTGCTCGCCATCGCCCAGGTGTCCGAACCCGAGTTTGCCGCCGTCCCCATCCAAGGCAGCGGCACCTTTGCGGTCGAAGCAACGCTCGGCAGCGCCGTCGGAAAAACCGGCGGGCTGCTGATTCTGTCCAACGGTGCCTACGGCGATCGACTCGCGGACATCGCCCGCAGCGTCGGCATCCCTCACGTCGTTCACCGCTTCGCCGAGACCGAACCGCTTGATCCCCACGTCATTGCGACGGCCCAGCGCAAGGCCCCTCATCTGAGCCACTTGGCGTTTGTGCACTGCGAGACCTCGACGGGACAAATCAACAACATCGATGAGGTAAGCATCACAGCTCGCGCCGCCGGCCTGTCTGTCATCTGCGATGCAATGTCGAGCTTTGGCGCCATTGCGACGCCGCTCGACCGACTGCCGATTGATTTTTTGGTCACGTCCCCCAACAAGTGTCTGCAAGGCGTGCCAGGCTGCGGTCTTGTGCTGCTGCGTCGCTCAGCGCTGCGCAAAGGCCAGGCGCACAGCATGAGCCTCGATCTGTGGGCGCAGCTCGACGGGCTGGATCGCAGCGGTCAGTTTCGCTTCACGCCACCGACGCATGTACTCTTGGCGCTGCGTCAGGCACTGCGCGAGCTGGCGGAAGAAGGGGGCCAGGAGCAACGACGGGCCCGCTACCAAGCCAACTCGAACTTGCTTGCCGACGGCATGGCCAAGCTGGGATTTCGCACGCTGCTGCCCAAAGCGGCGCAGAGCCCGATCATCAGCGCGTTTTACTATCCCGACGACGCGCGCTTTGACTTTGCAGCGTTTTATCGCTCGCTCGGGGAACGCGGCCTGGTCATCTATCCGGGCAAGGTCAGCCACGCGGCCTGTTTCCGCATCGGCACCATCGGCGATCTTTATCCCGACGACATTCGCGAACTTCTGACGGCGATTCCTTTGGTCCTTTCGACGCAGGGAATTTCTGTGCCGCTTTCCGCCACTCCCTCGGAGCCACGCTCATGTTAGACGCCCACAGCCCAGACAGCCGCGTGCCATTTGTCCCCCTCAAAGCCGTCATTTTCGACTGGGCGGGAACCATCTGTGACTTCGGCAGCCTCGCGCCGGTCCAAGCGCTGCAGTCGCTGTTCGCTCGCCACGGTGTCCCCATCACCTGTGCCCAAGCGCGGGGTCCGATGGGTCGAGCCAAGCGCGATCACATCACCGACATCCTGGCGATTCCCGACGTGGCGCGTCGATTCTCAGAAGTGCATGGCAAGCCGCCGCAGAGCGCCGACATCGATCGCCTCTTTGCCGACTTTTTGCCCATTCAGCTTGCGACCATTCGGGATCGTGCGTCGCTGATTCCCGGTGTACTGCCCATGCTTTCAGAGCTGCGACGACGCGGTCTCAAAGTTGGCTCGACGACGGGATATACCCAGGAAATGATGGCAGAGCTGCGACCCAGAGCGGCCCAGCTTGGCTACACGCCCGATGCGGTGCTGACCGTTTCGGACGTACCGGCGGGTCGTCCGGCGCCGTGGATGGCGCTGCGCTGCGCCGAACAGCTTGCCGCGTGGCCGCTGTCCGCAGTGGTAAAAATTGGTGACACCGTCGCAGATGTCGAAGAAGGACTGAATGCGGGGATGTGGACCGTTGGCTTTGCGCGCTGCGGCAACGAAGTCGGACTCGACGAAAGCGAGCTGACCGCGCTACCGCAAGCAGCGCAGGACGAGCGGATCGCCCAGGCTCGCAAGCGGCTTCAGCAAGCCGGAGCGCATTTTGTGATCGATGGGCCCGCGGACTTGGCGGCTCAGCTCGATGTGCTGGAACTGCGCCGCCGTCGCGGAGATCGTCCGTAGTTACCGACGAGCGCGCTCGCAGACCACAGTTCGAGAGCCCAGCGGCTTGCCCGCGAGTGCAGCAATCGTGGCATCCACCTGGGCCTCGGGTACAAACAGGTAGGCGTGCGAGCTGTGTAGCTCCATCGGGATTTCCCCGACGCCCTGCGACGACACAAACGCCACCAGCGCCGCATCATCCAGGTTGTCGCGACGACCGACGTTCATGTACAGCCGCACTTCCCCGGCAATCGGCGGACGGCTGTCGCGCAGAGGCCGACGAGGACGACGCTCGCCACCGTCGCCATCCTGCGGAACCAGCGCCGACGACGGTGCATCAGCGCGCGGCGCCGGCTCACTTATCGCTTTGGCATCGGGATGGGTCGTCTTGGCCCGCGAGTCCGCCCACGCTTCCCAAAATTCACGGCCATCGTCGGTGTGAATGATATCGAGCGCCGCTGTTGCTGGGCTGCCAGGCATCGGAACCGTCTCTGCGGCGCGGGCAGCACCGGCTGGTTCGTCGGGACGACGCGGACCCCGACGGTCACGGTCACGCCGATCATCACGACGGCCATCGCGGCCCCGTCGGTCATCGTCCCGCTCACGGCCTCTTCGGTCGTCACGAGGACGCCTCTCTTCACCTATGGGCCGAAAATCGGTCCGCGGCGCTTCCGCTTCAGGCGCTGCCGGTCGTACATCAGCACGCGGCTGCGGTTCCGGTGATGCGGGACGGACCTCGGTGGCTTGCGGTCGACTTTCTGGTCGTGCTTCCGACTGGGCCGGCGCACTGTCGGTGCGCGGACGGCGTTCTTCGTCACGCGGACGGCGTTCTTCGTCACGCGGTCGCCGCTCTTCCGGCGTTCGGTTTTCATCACGCGGTCGCCGCTCTTCCGGCGTTCGGTTTTCTTCGCGAGGCCGCCGCTCATGACTGCGCGCCGAATGTTCCGCTTGGTGCAAAGGTCGCGCCGCCTTGGGTTTTTGCAGGTGCTGTTCGAGCAGCAGCGCCAAGATCGCCTCGCCCGACTCACTCGCGAGCAGCCGCCGCAAAAGCGACCGGAACTCTGGCCCCGGATTGTGGTGCCCGAGATCCTTTTGCAGCCGGTCCATGTACTGGCCTTCGCGCAGCGTCTGAAGCTCGGCTTCCGTCGGCAGCGTCCGCTCCTCGGGCCGAATTTTGTAGGTCAGCTTGAGGTAGTAGAAGTTGCCGAGTTCCCGCGGGCTGATGAGCGACACCGCGACGCCACGCTTGCCCGCCCGTCCGGTGCGTCCGGTGCGATGGACGTAGACCTCGGCGGATTCGGGGAAGGTGTAATTGATGACAAACGGCAGGTCCGAGATGTCGATTCCGCGCGCCGCGACGTCGGTGGCACAAAGGAACTTGAGGTCTTTGGCCTTCATCCGCTTCATCACCCGCTCGCGCTCGGCCTGGGTGAGATCGGACGAAATCGGCTCGGCGTCGTGGCCGTGGTTGCGCAGAAACTCTGCGACGGCGGATGTCTCTTCGCGGGTGTTGCAGAAAATGATCGCGCTGTCGGGCCGCTCGATTTCGATGACGCGCAGAAGGTCACGCATCCGGCCCATGCCCGTCACCATGTAGTAGGCATGGACGATCTCCGCCGCCGAAATCCCCTCGTTCGAGAGCTGGACGTTGAGCGGTGAGCGCAGATAGCGGTTCTGAAGCCGCAGCACTTCGTCGGGCATCGTCGCCGAAAACAGCAGCGTCTGTCGGTCAGATGGACAGCGACGCAGAATTTCGGTGATGTCTTCGAGGAAGCCCATCGAGAGCATCTCGTCGGCTTCATCAAGAACGAGCGCTTTCACTTTCGACAGGTTCAGCGTGCCGCGTCGCAGGTGATCGAGCACGCGACCCGGCGTTCCCGACACCAGGTGCGCGCCGGCCTTGAGCGCTTCGACCTGACGACCCATCGGCGCACCGCCGTAGACCGCGGTAATCGACAGCTTGCGACGGGCAGCAATGCGACCAATCTCGTTTGCAACTTGCAACGCGAGCTCGCGCGTGGGCCCGAGCACCAGCACTTGCGGACAGCCGTTTTTGACATCGGCGTCGTGATCCAGCACCGACTGCACAAACGGAATGCCGAATGCGGCGGTCTTGCCCGAGCCCGTGCGCGACTGAACGATCAGGTCGCGACCGGCAATGACCGGACGGAAGACCCGCTGCTGCACTGGCATCGGCTCGGAAAAGCCCATGTCACGCAGCGCGCCGGCCACGTCTTCTGAAAGACCCATTTCAACGAACGTGCGCGGCGCCGGACCGTAGTCCGCTTCGCCAAGCTCTCGCTTGGCCGGTTCAGCCGCAGCCGCTTGCGCTGCCGGTGGATTCGCCACCGCAATCGGGGCCGGAGGAGCGTGCTCTGCCGCCGCAACCGGGGTCTCGCTCACCGGGACAGAATCAGCTAGGGGCGCAGGGGCGGGGGATGGTTGAGCGGTGGCGGCTTTGGCCTCCGCTGCGCCAGCGAGCAGCTGTGTGCCGTCGCTGGGCGTGCCGTGATCTTGCATCGAAACCTCTTTTTGGGGTCGTTCCTGTGCAGCGCCGGGCTCCTTTGGCCAGGCAGATCATGCGACAGCAGACGGTGCACCCTCGTCAGGTGGACGGTCCGCGCACGCAAGGCGCACAGAACGACAAGGTACTGGGGGGAGTCGAAACCAACCGATGTCGACCGTCGACACGGTGGCGACTCCACGTTGAAAGGGAAAGGCACAAGCCCATCTTTGCGGGACAGCTCGACCACGACGGCGCCTCGGTGCGTCGCAGGCTGGCTAACAGTCAAGTCCAAGGCGCTCCGACTTGCGGCGGCTTGGCATGTAACTTGACGGCTCGAAAGGGGAAATAGCTGCAAAGGAGGGCTTCGGAAATTCGCTTGGTTTTCGAAACGCTAGCGCTGCCCTCTACTGCTGTCAAGGAGCGGCTATTCAAACAGCAAGCGGCTGTAACGCTCGGCGAATGCGTCTCCAAATGGACGACGCAGCCGCATCCGTGGCCCGTGTTCGTGAAAGGCCGCAAACACCTCTTGCTGGTCTTTGTCCGATCGGCCCGGCGGCGGATCTTGCAAAAGCTGCAAATAGGCCGACAACGCTTGCGTCAGGGCGGCAAAGCCTTCCTCAACTTGGCGCGGACGCAGCTTGGCGTGCAGCCCATCCCCCGACGAAATCCGCGCACAAAACGGCGGACTTTGACCACTGCCGAGCCGCAAAAACGTCGACCGCAACCCCGACAGCACTTTCTGGGTCTGCCAGTCACGCCCGTAGACATCGGCGTTCACCGACACCCACCACGGAAGCGCCATCAAGTCCGCAAGGAAGCAGGGCACATCCCACTCGGTTTCCGGAAACACCGTCAGCGCCAGCCCCTCGACCGCGGGAAGCACGGTCGGACCGACGACGATGTGGCTCAGCACGATCTTGCGAAGCTTGGGGCTGCGATACGCCCACGTCGACACTTTCGCCACATCCAGCGGCAGCGCGTGGCTGCGCAAGTCGGCGTCAATCGGCAGTTCTTCGAGAGGAAACTGCTCCGCAAGCCGCGCGCGCAGCCCGTTCACCATCCCCGAAATATCGACTTCGCGTCGGGCTTTCAGGTCTTCTTCGACCGTGCGCGCCCGATGACCGACTTCCGTAAAGGCCAACCGGCCATACTCCAGCCCCTTCGCAAACAAGCTCATGGCCGGTCAGGCTAGCACAAAAATGCGCGCCGGCTAGACCAGGCAATCCGTCGAGCGTTTAGACCTGTCCACAGCCCCCCGCGGCGACAGTTACAGCGGACCCATCGGCGACGCATCGGGCCCAGGCCCAAGCAGCCGCAGACCCGTCGGCAGCGAATCGCCAAACGCAAAGCGTTCTTCTCGCTCCTCACGCGGGACCACTTCCAGCACCATCTGCGAAAGCCGAGCCCCGTCGTCGCCCGGCACAACTTCACGCAGCCAATCGGCCACCCGCTGCCGCGCCGCCGGTTGCAGATCGCGCACCCGGTCGCCCGTGAGCCGACACAGCTCCGTCACCGCATGCGCAAGCTGATAGCGTTCGTCGTCTTTGTCGTTTGCCCCCGGCACAAGCCGCACCAGCCGCTGTGTCCACTTGTCCGCCAGGCTCGGCGACACCACCGCATCCATCGGTCCATACAGCGGCATCCGTCCGCCAATCCGACCGATCGACCACAGGCCAAACTCGCTGCGCTTTTTTTCAAGCAGCGCGATCACCGTGTCACCCAGCTCGATCTTCTTTTTCACTTCGAGCCGTTCACACGCCGCGAGCACACGAAACACTTCGGCCATTTCATGCGGCGCGATCGCTTTTTTGTCCGCCCGTTTCAGCGACGGAATGACCAGCGGTGCCGCCCGCTTCCAAATCTCTTCCTGCTGGTTGCGCGAAAGCCCGCCGGAAATCCGTCGCCACAGAATCCACCACTCGAGCCGACAGGTATCGTCCTTTTCGTGGTGAAGTCCTTCGTTAAAGACCCGCCACGCTTCCTTGACCCGCCAGTCGTCGAGCGCATAGCCGAAACCAGGCCGCAGCACAAAGCCGGTCAGGTTCAGCCAGCGTGCCTCATGCGCGGCGCTGCGCGTCCTTTTTTCGCGCGCCGTCTTCAGCTCCTCCCACAGCGCCCGCAGCGTCGCGGTCGACCAGCCATC
>DAORGN010000071.1:0-21675 GCA_035340095.1 Pseudomonadota bacterium
TTGCCGCAGTGCTGACAGTACATAAAACCTGCCGGCGTCGGATGTCCGCAGTGACTGCATGCGATCTTGGTCTGGGGCCGTTGCTTCAGGTTCAGGTTTTGCCCACAGCTGCGACAGAACGACGCCGAGATCGGGTTTGTCGTGCCGCAGCTTTCGCACGGCGAGTCCGCCGAAGCCGAAGTGCCACCGAGCCCAGCTTCTTTGGTCGGGCTGCGCTCGCTGCCGGGCGCGGGACTTTCGGGCGTGCTGACCACCTGTGCGGCGGCGCTGCGTCCTATTGGAAGCGGCTCGTCGTCATGGGCGATGGGGATCGATGCCGATGCTGCCGTAGCGGCAACCGCGGCAACGCCACCCCCTGGGCCATAAGCCGAGCCGTCGATTGATCTGCCACAGTCTTGGCAGAACAGCGCGCCGTCTCGATTGGCTTTTCCGCAGTTCTTACACCGTGCCATCGCGTGGTAACCGGGATCTTGCTCTCCCTATATTAACTAGACAGAGAAGGCGGCAGCCAAGCGCAAAATCCGTGTTTGCTGCTTTGGGGTCGCAAAATATTCCCGTTTGGCCGACCGCACTTCGGCTGGCACAAGGGCCCAGGCGGTGGATTTGCCGACCGCTGCGGACAGCCTAGGCGGCGGCTGCCTCGAATGTTTGCAGGGCGATGGTAGGTGCGCTAAAACCTCAGTCCCTACATGAGTCGAAGCACGCCCGCGCCAAGGTCCATTCCGTCTGCTGAGAATCGGACGATCGCAAAATCCCGTCGATCGCTTTCCCATGTTGCGAACTTGGTTGTGCGACGGTGGCTTGTGTTTGGACTTGGGCTTTGGGCGATGCTTTTTGGGCTTGCCGGCTGCATGGGTCCGGTGGCCAAAGCGTCGTTTGCCAAGCGACTTGGATCGGGGGAAGCCGGCAACTTGCTCGGGCCGTTTGATGGACTGGTCATCGATCAGAGCACGTCCAATCCGCTCGCCAGCGCGCTCGTCGTCGGGACTTGGGCATTTCAAGAAACCGGCGGGCTGGCGGTTCCGGAATCATCGTATACCGTCACCGCCGTCACGGGCAGCGACGGTTCGTATTCGCTACCGAGCCTGCCGGCAGGGCGACAGTTTGCCGGGCTTTTGCGGCGCTTCACGCTCGTCGTCTACAAAGCGGGCTTCGTGGGCTATCGCTCCGATCTGCGCTTTGAGGATCGCTCACCGCGACACAACTTCGTTCAGCGTGGCAATGTCGTGCGGCTCGATCGCTTTCCAGCGAATGAATCGCATGTGCGCCACCTGGTGTTTCTCGGCAGTGGTGCGGCGCTGCGTGGCGCGGCCCAGGCTGAAATCATCGCGGCGTCGCTGGAACTGCAAGATGCGGCACCCAAGCTGGCCGCCGAAGAAAGCGCGCCAAGTGACACCACCGCACCAAAACCGGCGACGGGGGATTCCGCAGTAAAGGAAGGAAGCTGAGATGCGACGGCAGCAAGTCCGACGCTTTTTGGGCGCTTTCGCATTGGCGCTTTTGTCGCAATCGCCCGGCCCAAGCTTGGCGTATGAAGGTGCGACGACCCTCGCTGGGCTGACCGAACAAGCGGCGCTCAAGTCGCGGCTGCACCGGCGGATGCTGGAACGGTTTGCGCTGTCGTTGGGGCTTTTTGAACCGCTGCGGCTCGATCCGGCGCTGATCGGCGAAGACAAAGCGCGCAGCCTGCTGATTCGACTCTTGGCGCTCGACGCGGGACAGGGTTACGCGCCGGAGCCGCTGCCGCGCAAGGCCGGTCAGAGCTTTGCTCCGCTGCGACTGCATGTGCTTGGCTGGCTGGCTGCCGGCGCGGTATTGGAGCAGTCACCGGCGCAGCGCGTTCGGCACCACTTCGCTGACTGCAAGACCGGCGGCGGGCTTTCGCGTCCAGCGGGAATGACGGCGGGCGCGGCGCGGACCGAAGCGGTTTCGCAGGGGCTGTCATCGGTACGTCAGCTCCTCGCGGGCGCGGCGATGGATGGCACGGGGCAGTCGGCGATGGACTGGATCGAGTCACCCGAAAACGAGCTGGGGCTGGCCACGTTCCTTGATGCGTATGAGCGTTCGGTGGTGGCGGAAACGGCGGAAGCGCGGGAAAGCTCGCTCGTCGAAGCGCTGCTGGCAGCGGGCGCGATGCTGTCGGTGATCGAGCAAGCTGGCGATCCGGCCTATGTCCATAGCGATCTGTCGGCGGTGCTTGCGGGTGACTATTCGCATTACGTCGCCGAGCAGTTTGGTCGGGCTGGGATTCCAGAACCCGATGCCAAGCTCGATGTGCCGTCTCCGCAGCGGCTGCGCGATCTGATTTTCGATGGCAAAGGCAACGGGCTGGCGGAACGAACCGGGCGGTTTTTGTCGTCGGGAATGATCTCCTCGTCAGTGCTTCCAGCGGGGACCAAGCTGGTTGGGCCAGGTGGCTATCTTTCGACGCCGGCAGCGAAGCACTGGCTTTTGTGGGGTCAGCCGCCACGCCTTTCGGACGGTGAATGGCCGGCGCCGCGGTTTGTGCTCGATGAGCGCTGCTTCGCCGATTACGCGACGGCACTTTTGCCCGAAGTGGGCCGTTATGCGCAGGCTGGGCTCGACTTTTTGCTGCGTGGCGATCTGCGGATCGCGATGCAGGGCGAAACGCAGCTTCAGATCAAACTGCTCGATGAACCGCTCGGCAGTGGCGTCGTCACCCTGATCGGTGAAAAGTCGTCGGGAGAGCGACAGGTGTTAAAGACGCTGTCGACGCTGCCGTCGCGACCTGGGGTGCTCGGACTGGTGCCGCTTGGCGATGTATCGATCAAAGACTACGCGCGGCTTGTGGTGCTGTGGAAAGGACGCGATCGGCAAGGCCAGAGCTTGGTAAGCTCGGCCCAGGTTGCGCTGCACAAGACGGACGCTGTGGCTCCCGCCGCGGCGACGACGACGGAAGCGGCCAGCGAGTAGGTTTACTTTTCCAGGTCGGCTGCAAACTCGGGGCGATGGTTGCTGGCGGCGCCCCAGCGGGTCTTTTTCCACTTGTCCTGGTACGCCATCCACAGACCCATCGCATCGGTGACAAAGCGCAGCGCCAGTGGCTGTTCTTGGTTTAGCTCTTTTTGTTCGCCCGGATCGTCTTGTCCGTCGTAGAGCTTGACCTGTCCCGAACCGCCCACCCACAGCTTGTAGCGTCCGAGCCGCATGACATGCGCAAGCTCATACTGGCTGGCGATCGCTGGACGCGGATAGCCGCCGCTGACCCCTTGCGCGATGGGAATCAGCGATTCGCCCTGGACATCTTTGGGAATCGGCATTCCGAACGCATCGGCGAGCGTCGGGAGAAGATCGACCAGTTCCGCACCTTCTTCGACGACTTTTCCGCCAGGGAACAGCGGTGGATAGTAAATCCACAGCGGGATGTGAATCAGCTCTTGGCGCAGCGACTGGCCGTGGCCGATTCGTCCGTGGTCCCAAAACTCCTCGCCGTGATCCGAGGTGTAGATGATCATCGTGTCGTTTTCGTGCCCGGTCTTTTTGAGCAGCTCGAGCAGCTTGCCGAAGTGATGATCGTTATAGGAGATGTCGCAGTCGTACAGCGCGATAACCCGCTGGCGGTCACGCGCCGTCACCGTCAGTTGCCCGGCGACGATCTTGTCGAGCTGCGGGTCCATGCAGCCTTTCACAAACGGACCGGAGTACGGATTCGGATCGTATTTCGAGATCCACGGCTCATAGGCACGCCACGAGACGTGGGCGTCGATGGTTCCTAGATACAGGAAAAACGGCTTGGTCTTGCCGGGGCCTTTTTCGATGAAGTTTGCCGCGTCGCCGACAAGCTCTGCGCTCTTGAGTCCGCCGCCTTCGTGGATGTGGTTTTTCAGCAGATCCCAGCCATCGCCAAAACCCCAGCGCTTGGTGATGTAGCCGTTGGCGATGTGCGCGATGGTGTAAAGCCCGGCTTGCTTCATCACCTCGGGGATGATGACGAAGCTGTCGGGCAGGACCGCTTTGTCGGAAATGAACTTGTGCTGCGACGGATAGAGTCCGGTAAACAGCGAAGCGTGGCTGACCCGCGATTCGTTGCCTTGCGAATAGGTGACGGCAAAACGGGTGGCGCGCTTGGAAAACTCATCCAGCACCGGCGTTTCGACGCGCGAGCTCTTGTTCCACAGCTTGAACTTGTCGGCGCGGGTGTCATCGGACAGCCAAAACACCACGTTTTTCGGCTTTTCCGTTTTGCGCAGCTGCGGGGCAGAACCAGCGGCCAGAAGCTGCGCTTTGTCGAGCGCAATTTTGTCGCACGAACCTTCGGCGCGCAGACCCAAGCGACGGATTTCGCCGCCATGACTGCCGAGCGCCACAGGCGAACCATCCAGACTGACTGCTTGCGGCGCACCGCGTTTTTCCGGCTGCGGACCTTCCACCGTGAGCTTGAGCGCGCACGCCCCCGCATCCCCTTTTAGCGCCAGCGCGCCGCCTTTGGGAACAAACGCATAGTAATGAAGCGCACCACCGCCCGGAATCAGCAGTCGATTGCCATCGCTCAGCTTGGGCATTGTGACCGCAGAAGCCGGCGGAGTGCCGCCCACCTGAATCCATTCCACTGCCGCGGCTGCTTTGTGACTTGCGCCGCCGCCGATCGCAAAGGATCCGCTCTGCGCAAACGTCAGGCTCAGCGTGTTTTCGCCCGCGTGCAGCGAATCGGGCGGTAGCGACACCGTGACAAGCTGCCAGCCTTCGGCGAGTGGAACCGCGGTGCTGCTTTTGCTTCCCACTGCGATTTTGAGCGACGACTTGATCGGGCTCTTGAGCTGCAAATACACCACTTGGTTTGTGGCTTGGCCGCTGTGCAGCGGAACCTGAAGCTTGGCCGCTGTCGTTGGCAGCGCGACTTTTTTGCCATCGACTTCGGCACGCAGCTTCCAAGTTGGCGTGGGCCGTCCAAAGTGTGCATAGCGAGCAAAGCCCGCGCTGCCAGCCGGAATGACAAGACCGCCGCGCTGTTCGATGTGCGCGAGCGTTCGATTGGCGAGCAGATCAAACACCGGATAGGACGCCGCCGGATGGGGCGCTTCCGCCGGGGCTTGCGCATGGGCGCTTGCGGTAAGCAGCAACTGGCAGAGTCCGAAAAAAAGTCCCGCGAGCGTTCCCCGCCCGCAGCGCAGCCGCTTTTGCGTTGGCGTTCCGATCAACTTCTCTGTCCTCCCAAAAATATTTCGCACGGCGGGGGAACATACACGCACGGTGGGCCGAAAACCAAGGGTAGGGCCAGCATTTTGCAGCGCTGGCGGGCTGAAGAAGCGGAGCGGCACGATGAACTGAGCCCGGCAAGAAACGACCGGCGGGGAGCGGGGGTTAGCATGAGCAACCGCTATCGGGACCAAAGTGCAAACTTGTGGGATTTTAGGGCTTTACAAGTTCCCCGTGGCTCATGCCAAATGAGAGGTACTTAAATGGCGAGCAAGCACCCGCGCGGCCTTTACGTACTTTTCTTCACGGAGATGTGGGAGCGGTTCGGCTTCTATTTGATGCTGGCGCTCTTTACGCTGTACCTGACCGAACACCTTCGGATGACGAAGGAAGAAGCGTCTGATCTGTACGGCTCGTACATGTTCTTCGTGTACTTGACCCCGTTTTTCGGGGGAGTCCTGGCGGACCGCTTGCTTGGGTACACCCGTGCCATCTTGATGGGCGCGGCGCTGCTCGGGGCGGGCTACCTGGTCTTTTCGATCCAGAACCAGACTGCGTTTTACGCGGCGCTGTTTCTGATGGTGATTGGCAACGGTCTGTTTAAGCCCAACATCTCCACCCTGGTCGGAAATCTGTATCCGACGGGCGATCCTCGCCGAGACTCCGCGTTTTCGATCTTTTACATGGGCATAAACCTCGGGGCGCTGTTCGCCGGCCCGGTGGGTGAGTTCATGCGCACCAAGTTCGGTTGGCCGCTGGCGTTTGCGACCGCGGGCATCGGCATGGTGTTTTCCTTTTTGATCTTTGCGGCGCTGCGCAACTGGGTCACGCTCGGCGATACTCGGTCGTCGGTGGCTGCGGTTCTGGATGTGCCGCTGCCGGCGGAATACGAAGACCGTCCCGATCCGCCCGAAGTCGAGCGGCAGCGCATCATCGCGCTGACCATCATGTGTCTCATCGTGATGTTCTTCTGGATGGCGTTCCACCAGAACGGCACTTCGCTGACTTACTGGGCGAACGACAACACCGACCGCGTTCTGTCGATTGGTTCGTGGTCGATGGAGATTCCGCCCGGCGTGTTCCAAGCCTTCAACTCCGCATTCATCATCATCCTGACCCCGGTCATCGTTCGGCTCATGGGCTTTTTGCGCGCGCGCAACATCGAACCGAGCACGCCTGCCAAGATTGGCATCGGCATGGTGCTCACCGCGGCGTCATACGGAATCATGGTGCTGGCGTCGTGGGCCGGTGGCGACCATGGCAAAGTCCACATGCTGTGGCTTATCGCCTGTTATTTCGTCATCACGATTGCCGAGCTCTTCCTGTCACCGATGGGTCTTTCCATGGTGACCAAGCTGGCGCCGCGTCGCATGACCGCCATGCTGATGGGCGTTTGGTTTATTGCCACCGCGATTGGCAACAAACTGTCGGGCTATCTGCCGGCGCGCTTTTGGGACAGGTGGTCGCACGCCAAGTTTTTCACCTTGCTGGTGATTACCTCGCTGGTGGCGGCGGGTCTGCTTCTGTCGCAGTTCCGTCGGCTCAAAGCGGCGATGCCGCCTGAAGGTCCGCCCGACGAAGACAAAAAGCAGGCTGATCCGGAACCTGCGGTCGCTGCCGTCGCTGACGCCGGCTACTAATTTCCGTCCCACGTTCTGAGCGGAGAACCTGGACCCCTAGGTAGGTGTGTCGCTGTGTCTTCCGTTGAAATCGTAGCGCAGGCCGCGCTGCCCGGCTCGCCGCTGTTGGCACCGGCAGAGCAGTACGTGATTGGGCCGTTTCTCAACCAAGGGGGAATGGCCTCGGTGTTTTTGGGCAGGCACATTGGCCGCACCGGAATCGAAACGCCGGTTGTGCTCAAGCGGCTGCGTTCGGAACTGACCCACGTTCCCGAGCTGCGCGCGCTGCTGTTTGCCGAAGCCGAGCTCCAGTCGCGACTTCAGCATCCGGGCATTGTGCGAACCACGGATCTGGTGGTGCTGGATGGCGAGTACTACCTGGTGATGGAGTACGTCCGCGGCGGTGACTTGCAGCTGCTTTTGCGACGGGCGCGTCGGCGAGGCCAGCGTTTTTCTGCGGCGGCGGCGCTGTTCATTGTGCGCGAGCTTCTGCAAGCGCTGTCGTATGCACACGAGCTGCGCGATCCGACCGGCACACCGCTGCATTTGATCCATCGCGATATTTCGCCTGCGAATGTCCTGATTTCCGGTGCTGGTGAGGTAAAGCTTTCGGACTTTGGCATTGCCCATACCGATGCGACGGTGGGAAGCCTGCGGCTGCGCGGCAAGGTCGGCTATATGTCGCCCGAACAGGCCCGGCAGGAAGAGCTGGACCCGCGTTCCGATTTGTTTTCGCTGGCGACGGTGCTGTACGAACTTTTGACCGCGAAGCGACTGTTTGTCGGCCAGACCGGAGAGAGCGCCAGCCGGGTCTATGCCGCACCGATTCTGCCACCGTCGAGTCTGTGTACGGGCCTGCCGCGCCAAGCCGATGAAGTGGTCCTGCGCGCGCTGTCGCTCGACAAAAATGAACGTCCGCAGTCGGCGCAGAAGTGGTACGGGCAGCTTCTTGAGCTGTCGCGCCGGCATGGTCTTTTGATTGATCGATCCGAGCTGGCAAGTCATCTTCAGGAACTGTTGGGGGACGATCCGGACACCTGGCGGCTGCTCGAAGAACGGTCGGGGACGGCGCAAATCCCGTCGCTTTTGGATGAAGACGAGCTGTGGGATGAGCGTGGCAGTGACGGAACGATGGGAATCTCGGTGGTGCGGACGGTCGAGTTTGTGACGCTCAAGCCGAGCGATGTACTGATCCAGTCCGACGTGACGGCGCCGGTTCCGACCCAATCGGCGGATTCGGCGGTGCCGCTTGCGCTGCCGGTGGCGCAGAGCTCTTCACCCGCGACGCGGATCATTTCGGCCACTGCACCCCAGCGACTGCTCGATACCCTGCGCGCGCCGCTTATCCGACTGCTTGTCTTTTCGCTTCTGTCCTTCGTTGCTGCGGCGCTGGTGTGGCTGCTTCTGCGCTAGCTTGCCTTGTGCGGCTTGGGGATGACACGGGCCCTTTCTGCGTGCGAACATCCTTTTCGCGGCACTACCGAGGCCTGGCCCCATGGCTACCCCACTTACTGCGTCACAGCGACAGCGATTTCCATCGCTGGCCCATTATCTCGACAGGGTGCCGCAGGGGCTTTCGTCCTATCCCGACTGCCAGGCCAAAGTGAGCCTTGTGCGCTCGATGCTCGAGGAGCATTCACTTGGCAAGTTTGCGCCGGAGCTGCCGCCGCCGCTCGCCGAGCTGATATTGCAACCGCCACCGCTCAGCGCCTGGATGCCCGAAGTTCACCTGCGGGCGATTTTGCGGATCATCCACGATCGCGTGCTCACCGACCGACGCGCGTTTGTGAAATGGACGTATGACGCGCAGAAGCGGCTGCTTTCGGGACCGATGTATCGCCTGCTGTTTTCGGTGATGTCGATGGATCGGCTGGGCGATAGTGCACCGAGTCGCTGGACCCGCTTCCATCGTGGCTCGACCATGCAGGTCGAAATTGGCGAAAAGCGGAGCAAAGTGAGCTTCGCGTTTCCTTCGCATCTGTTCGATGACTTGGATCTGGAAGCGTCGCTCGCGGGGCTCCAAGTCGCCATCGAGATGATGGTCGGCAAGTCCGCCGAATTTTCGGACATGCAAGTCAGTCCGACCAGCTCCTGCGCCGTCGTGTTTTGGCGCTAGGAGCCGGACTGCGCAAACCCCCAAGTTCCGGCTGTGTGACCGCGGCGCGGTTCGAACGCGCGACCTACTGTTTAGGAAACAGTTGCTCTATCCAGCTGAGCTACGCAGTCGATGAAGCCAGCAGCCTATAGCACGACGATCCGGTCAGTGGCTACTTCCTTGACGAGTGCTTTTGCCGCGGCGTCTCTCGGCTACTTTTTTTTGCGTTTTGCGCCGGGCTTCTTTTTCGGCGGTGGTGGCAGTTTTTTCGGGTAACAGCTCATGCCGCAGGCGTCTGGGAACAGCGCCGCGCACTCACGGACCCACTTGCCAGTGATTCGCCACGGTCCGACGTAGGGCGCTGGCTCGCCGCCGCTGTCACAGAGGTCTTTTTTTTCCTCTTTGACGGTGACTTTTTCGCCTTCTTTGAGCTCGCAGCGGACGGCGCAGCTTACTTTCCAGATGCCGTCGTCGGGGACGTTTTCTTTGCCGGTTTCGTCGTAGACGGTGCGCTCGGGATGCAGCTCCCAGGTGTAGAGCGCGGCGTGGAAGCCGTCAGGACACTTGAGCGGACAGATGGGCCGGGTTGGTTTGGGTTCATTTTTCGCATCCACCGGCGCGGCGCTAACAAAAAACAGCAGTGACCCAAGCGACACTGCAAGCTGGCGAAATCGAACACGGGGGCGCATCATTGACCTATCACCATCGTCGCACAGCGCGCCATTTCCGGCAATCGCGGCGATCTTGGGCAATGGCTCGCGCAACCGCAACTGGGTGTGACAAAGTGCTCGGCGCTGGCTGGCGAGCGATCTAGTATGAAGTGACACATGACCGACACAGCGAAACCGGCTCCGCAGCCGCTTACGGTTGCGCTCACCCGACTTTTGGCGAGCTTTCCGCGGCGGAAGATGCCCGACAAGTACCTCGGAATGTACTTTTACATGAATGCCTCGCTTCAGATTCATGACCTGCTCGATACCTGGACGCGGCATGAAGTAAAGCAGCTCAAGATCGGACCGTTTACGATGGACGATGCGGCGATTCAGAAGTCGTTTCGTCTGCCGGTCTGGGTCAAAGAGGAACGCGGCCCACATGCCGACTGCTCGATCGACGAAACGCAGGTGCGGCAAGACGTGATTCTGCTTGGGACCTACGCTGACACCGACGCGGTGGTAAACCTTGGTCTTATGCGTGGTCCCGATGAAGTGCTGGACAAAGTGATCGGAATCAGCGGACCGCGCAACTATCACTACGGAACGCTCGAGAGCTTTTTGGCTACCTGTCAGAAACGCGCCGCTGCCCAGGGACTTCCGTCAGCCCTCATCTTGTCCTAAAAGAATCCTATCGCCCGCATTCTGCTGCTTGCGCAGATAGCGATCATACAGCCACAAAAGCAGCGCGCTTCCGACGGCAAGTCCGGCGATCAGGGCAAACAGCAGATCCGGTCGATCGCTGCCCTGTTTGCCAAAGTGCTGATACGCCGCACCGGACAGCAGTCCGCCAAACAGATTTCCCAGCGCCACGCACAGATAAAAGTAGCCCATGTAAAGACCGACTTTTCCGGGTGGCGCAATCCGTCCTGCGTATTCCTTTGATTTCGGACTCGCGAGCATTTCACCGACGGAAAAGGACAGGACTCCGATCACCACCAGCCAGCCGGTTCCTTGTTTCCCAAACGGCACAAACAGAAGGAAGCTTGCCGCGGTCAGGAGCACTCCGCTCATGATGGTGACAAGCGGTGGTAGCTTGCGTGCCGCATAGGAAATCACCACCTGCAAAAAGATGATTCCCAGCGAGTTTAAGTTGATCAAATGCTCGGGTTTTACACTCCCGTGATCGAGCACTGCACGCGACCATGAAGAGGTATCCACACCGACGGTGTGCAGAAGTCCGCAGAAGAGTGTCGCCAGCGGCTGAAAGCTTGCGACCAGATCACGCGAATCAACGTAGTCCCGGATGTATTCCGGAAGCGTCATCGCGAGCTGATTTTCACAAGTCCAAAAACCACTCATCAGCAAGAGAAACAGCAGATATTTTCCTTCGCCGATGCGCAGCGTCTGCCGATACCACGGAACGTCGTGAGTCCGACTTTGGGACAAATAAAGACGGATTCCCACATCCCACAGAAGGTGGAACAGAAGCCAGCCCACAGCGACGGCGGAAGCCCGACCAATGGTCCACCATTTGTTGCCCAAGACCAGCAAAAGCAGCATGCCCATCAGAAGCGAAAAGAAGCGCACGTTGCCGACCACTGCGACCATTTTGCGCAGCACTTCCGAAAGCGATTCCTTTTGCCTTTCGTGGGGTGGTTCGCGGTACAGCACAAGCGACAGCACGCCCATGAGCGCAATCCAAAATGCGGACGCATAAAAGACGTAATCCCAGCTCCAGCCGCGCACGATGCCAGCGACGAGCGGACCGATGAGTCCGCCGATGTTGACCATCATGTAAAAGATGCCAAAGCCGAGCGTTCCGGTCTTTTCGGTCGTGGTCTTCACAATCGTACTGAGCACCACGGGCTTGAACATGCCGTGACCGCAGGCGACCAAAATGTAGACCAGGAAAAATCCGTAAAACGTGTGCGGCAAGTGCAAGAGCAGATAGCCCGGAACCATCACTGCCGCCGACAGCGCGAACATCAGCCGATAGCCGTAACGATCCGCAAGCGTTCCGAACAGCACCGGAAAAAAATACAGAAAGAACGTCGACAGACCCTGGATGACACCGCGGTCTTTGGATGAAAGACCCAGACCGCCATCGGCAACGGGCGACGTCAGGTACAGCGTCGACACGGCATAAAAACCGTACCAGCCCATGCGCTCGAAAATTTCCATCGCGTTGGCGACCCAGAACGAGCGTGGGAAGTCGGGAAGCTTTCGATCAGAAATTGCCGAGGGAGGCTGCATGTAAGTGGCTGATCTGCCAGCGTCTAACACATAGGATGGCGGCATGTCACTTTTGTTTGAGCGTTTTCCGCAGCTTGCCGCCCGGCTGCCATTTCGCTCGCTTGGGAACTTTCCGACGGCACTAGAGCGCGTCGACGGACTTGTGTCGTCCCGGATCGATCTGTGGATAAAGCGCGAGGATCAATCGGGCACGCTGTACGGTGGCAACAAAGTCCGCAAGCTAGAGCTTTTGCTTGGCGCCGTGAGCGACGACGTGCTGCATGGTGATCCGGAAAAAAAACCACGACTCTTGACGCTCGGGGCGTGGGGATCAAACCACGCGATTGCGGTGGCGCTGTACGGACAGAAGCTGGGGCTGGCGGTCGATACGGTGTTGTTTCCGCAGCCGCTCACCGTCGAAACGGCGCCGTATTTGCAAAAACAGCTGTTAAGCCAGCTTGCGGCAGAAGCAACGCTGTGGCCAGCCAGGACATTTGTATCGGTGCCGGCGACGTTTTTGCGCGCGTATCTGTCGGCAGCGGGTCCGCTTGTGCACATTCCAGCGGGTGGATCGTCGGCAGCCGGTGTGCTCGGTTGGGTGTCCGGAGGGATGGAAATTGCCGCGCAGCTCGCCGCGCAAGGGGAACGTCCGTTTGATGTGGTCTATGTCACAATCGGAACGGGCGGAACCGCGGCGGGTTTGTGGCTGGGACTTGGCGATGCGGCGCGGGCGCTGCGCGGAGTGCGGGTGGTGCCGTGGCCGATTGCCAGCGAAAGCGGAGTCCGTCTGCTCACGCGGAATGCACAGCGGCTGTTTCACAAGCTGACCGGACAGACGCTAACCCCACAACCGGGGTTTTCGGTCGACGGACGTTTCGTCGGACCGGGAATTGGCTATGGCGCGGTGACGGCTGCGTCACGCGATGCAGTCGGGCGCGCACGGGCGATGGGTCTTGCGCTGGAAACCACGTATACCGGCAAGACGTTGGCGGCGCTTTTGGCCGATGCAGACAGCGGACTACTCGACGGAAAACGGGTTCTGTTTGTGAACACCGCATCGAGCGTGGACCTTTCGGTACTCAGGCAGCGTGCGGATTTGCACAAGTTGCCGCCGTGGCTGTTTCGTAAGCTGCAATCTGCCAAAATGTGAACTTGTCAGCACCCCTTTTTGCCCCCTACGATGAAGGTGGGGGTTTTTGCTGCATGCCGTTTGGCGGGCAAATCCAGCCGCCCATCCGCGTGCTGGTGATTGATGATGAAGCGGGGGTCCGCCGCATTTTTTGTCGGCTGCTCACGCGCGCCGAAATGGAAGTGACGGAAGCGAGCGACGGCTTTGAAGCGCTGGCGATACTGGAAAAACAGCGCTTCGATGTGATCTTGAGCGACATTACGATGCCGGGTCTTTCGGGGGTGGCGCTGCTGGAAGCGATTCGCAAGCTGGACCTTACCACCCAGGTGATCTATGCGACGGGGAATCCGTCGCTGGAAACCGCGGTGCGCGCGGTCGAGCTGGGCGCGATGCGCTACCTGACAAAGCCGATCGATCACCGGCAGCTTGTCGAAACGGTGCAGGAAGCGGCGCGGCTGCACCGACTGGCAGAGCTGAAACAGCAGGCAATGTCGCTGCTCGGATCGGGACATCCGCTGGCGTCCGATCGGATGGGTTTACAGACGGCATTTTTGCGGGTCTTGGAGCACTTGACGCTGCATTATCAGCCGGTGGTGTCGGTGCGCAGCGGACGGATTTGGGGTTATGAAGCGCTGCTGCGATCGGCTGACCCGGCGCTTCCGTCGCCGCATGCCGTGCTCGAAGCGGCAGAGCAGCTGCAAAAACTGCCTGATCTGGGGCGCCGTGTGCGCGGTCTGGCGGCGCAAGCAGCGGCACGACTTCCCGATGGTGTTCGTCTGCTTGTGAACTTGCATCCATCCGATCTCGAAGATCCGGACATTCTGGCTCCGAATGCACCTTTGACTGCGTATGCAGCGCGGGTGATCTTGGAAGTCACCGAGCGCGCGGACATCTCGGGCAAGCGCGAGCTGGAAAACCATGCGGCAGCGCTGCGCAGCTTGGGGTATGGCGTCGCGATTGATGACCTGGGCGCAGGATATGCGGGGCTGCTCAGCTTTTTGCAGCTTCGACCCCAGGTGGCCAAGCTCGACATGGGGCTGATTCGCAACATCCACAAGGACCCGCGCCGCCAGGCTGTCACCCAGTCGATGATCCAGCTCTGTCGCGAGCTAAACGTAGAGGTCATTGTCGAAGGCATCGAAACCGTCGAGGAGCGCGATGTCCTGCGCGATCTGGGCTGCGATCTGATGCAGGGCTTTCTGTTTGCCCGTCCGGCGCCTGATTTTGTCACGCTGTCGCTGGAGCCCAGGCCGTGAGCGCTTCTCTGCCTCCCGATGGGCCACCTGCAGGAACCACGAGCAGCACAAAAACCGAGCGACACATCAGTCTGGACGGACTTCCGATTGCGAGCTTGACCGTCGATCGGATGTTTCGCGATAGCTTGATTGCGCTTTTTTTGCTCGGAGTCTGTGCGCTGCCGATGGTCTGGTTTGTGGACTTTGAGCGCGCCTCGCGAGCGATCTTTGTTTGCCAGGTGCTTTCGCTCTTGATCGGTTCCGCTTTTGGACTTGCACTGCAAATGTCCTCGGCGCGAGTTGCCAGCAACATTGCGTCCGCGTGCGTGCTTGCTTCGGTCTGTTTGGGTCTGCAAGGCGGGCCGCTGTCGGCAGCGTGGCCGCTTTTGGCGCTGGTGCCGATGCTTCTGCTCGGTCTTCAGTACGGGCGGCGTGGTGTCGTGTTTTCGACGTTTGCGCTGATCACAGCGGGCTGTTTTTGGACGCTTACGCAGGGTCGAATCGCGGACGCATCGTCGAGCAGTTCGCTTCCGATTCTGCTTGCGCATGTGGTGGGCCGCAGCCTCGTGATAGGGCTTTCCGGTTTTGTGATCGAACACCTGCTGGCGATTGTGCGCGAGCGCGAGACGTTCCTTATCAACGTGTTCCGCGACATCGACATTGGCGTGTCGGTGTTCGATGTCGACGACAGCGGCGAGCTGCGGGTGGCGGCGCTCAATCCGCGCATTTATCAGCTGCTGGGACTGCCGCAAAAGCGACTGCTTGGCAAAAAACATCACGAGCTTCTGCAAGACGGACAACTGCAAGCCACTGAGCCGATGTTACGGCGAGCGGTGTCGACGGGAAAACCGCAACACAACGAAGATCGCTTGCGTTCAGTGGACAAGCACCAGCGGCTGCTCTTCACCGCGGTTCCGCAGCGCGATCAGGAACAGCAAGCGGTGACACGGCTCGTGGTTTCGGGAACAGACATCACGGTGCTCAAAGCGGCGGAACGCAAACTTCAGATGCAAGCGGAAGTGCTCGCCAATGTTGCAGATGCGGTCATCGCCGTCGATGGAGCGTTCCGGGTGGTGTATGTGAATCGTGCAGCAGAGCGGATCTTTTCCGTTCAAAGCAAGACGTGTCTGGGACAGCCGCTCGAAGAAATCACCGGGCTTGAGTTTTTGCAGCAGCTGAAACAGCACGCCGGACAAACCAAGAGCAGTCAGTCAGGAACGTTTGTCGATCCAAATGGAAGAGAGCTGGCGCTCGATTTTTCTGTTTCCACCCAGCCTGATGAAGATGGGGACGGTCCACAGTACATCGCAGTGATTCGCGATGTGCGGGATCGGCGATCGCTGGAAATGCAGCTTCTGCGCGCGCAAAAAACCGATGCACTGGGTCGGATGGCGGGCGGTATTGCGCACGACTTTAACAACATGCTGGTCGTGATTTCGGGCAACGCGGAGCTGCTTGCCGAGTCGCTGCCGCCTGATCATGATGGCCAGGCCGACCTGCGTGAGATCAAAGAAGCGGCGCATCGGGCGGCGGCTCTGGTCCGGCAGCTGCTCGCTTTTTCCAAGCGGCAGACAGGGCTGCCCCGATCAACAAATCCCAACCAAGTGCTGCGCGACATTGCGCAGATTCTGCGGCGGATGCTGCGCGATGAAATCGAGCTGGAACTGAAGCTGGCCGACGGACTGTGGTCTGTGATCATCGATGTGGCGCAGCTTGAACAGGTGATGGTGCAGCTTTTGGTGAACGCGCGCGATGCGATTCCCAAGACCGGAAAAGTCACGGTGACCACGCGCAACGTAGAGCTTGGCCCCGAAGCAGAGCAGCACGAGCTGACCCCCGGTCGATACGTGGAACTTACGGTGAAAGACACCGGAATTGGGATGTCTGCCGAGACCATGCTGCATCTGTTCGAGCCGTTCTTTTCCACCAAAGCATCGAGCCGCGCCGTCGGTCTGGGTCTGTCTGTCTGTTACGGAATCATCCGCCAACATCGGGGTGTCATCACCGCACAGAGCAAGCCGGGCGAAGGCACTACGTTTGTGATCTGGCTTCCTGAAGAAAGCACCCGGCCCAAAGATGATCGGGCGATCCCGCAAGGATCGGTGAGTGATGAGTTTCGGCGGCTGCGCCCCTCGACGCTGGATGCTGGTGCAAATAAGAATCATGTGAAATGACTCTTATTTTGCAGGCATCCACCGCGCCATCATACACAAGCGCCAAAACATGCGTGCGGACTACCAGCGATGATGATGGTGGCGATGTCCCCACGGACGAACAATGCAGCCACTGTCAAACGACAGCAGAATGACTGCAAGCAGACTCAAGACCACTTTGCGAGACCACAACTTGTTCGGTGTTTTGCGCATGACAGCCTCCGATGGATCACTTCGTTTGGATAGGTGAAGCAGCTTCTGCTTGCTGTTTGAACACCGCAACGTGACAAAACTGTCACCGCGATGTCCCGTCGATAATGCCGCTTTTTTAGGCTGCATGGGATCGCTGCCGTACAAAAACTGCGACCTTGGATCTGGCCGTGGTAAGAGAGCCGGATGAACCGGTTGGTTGCTCTGCTTGGGCTTTGGGTGTGCGCGGCTCCTTTGCCTGCACATTCACAAACAACGCCCGAACATCAGGAAAAAACAGTCGTCCATTCGGCTGCTGTCGACTACGGATCGTTTGTGTACCTAAGCCCCGGTTTGCCCATTCAAGCGGGAGGCGCAGCGCTACAGTATCGGGCGCGGTTTTCCGTCGGGGTTGCGGTGTCCGCAGGGGTTCGTTTTCTGCATGTCGACAGACTTCCCGATCACTTTGGATACGAAGGTTTTGTCGGCGTTCAGCTTGCACCGATCTTTGGTTCGTGGCGTCCGCTGGCCGGTCTGGAAGTCGGCGCGACCAGCTTGCAGTCTGCGGCTCTGTCTCCGTCCCCGTCCTACAGTCCGGAAGAGTACACAAGCAAACAGAGTCCGCTCGGCCCAGTCTATGCCGGATTTGTGATTGCACCGCTGCGTTTTGGCTTCAAGCGCTTTTCGTTTTTGGCGCTCGGAATCCAGCTCGCAACGCATCTTCCCAAGTGGGGCAGCGCGACCCGGCTTTCGTTTCTGGTCGGTCAGTTCGAGGTGTCGTTCTGATGAAAACGTCTTATCCAAAACAAGCGTGGGCGACGGGAGTTCTTGCGGCGTCGCTATCATTTTCAAGCTGCCAGCCCGATGGTTTTTCCGCCTCTGTTACTGCTCTGTCGAAGCAGGCCGCATCGGAAGTAGAATCCGCCCAGCTGTCTTTGCATGTGTCTGCACTTGTGAACAGCCGGCAAATGGAAACTGCGATCTCATCGCCACTTTGGGGAGGCATGCCGCTGCGACGGAAAAATGCCGCAAGCTACATGGATTCCTATTTTCGGGGAATTGGTCTTGCGGTGCAGCACGAACGCGAAGTGCAAAATGAGATCGAGACAGAGAACCTCTATGTGGATCTTCCAGGTCATGATCGCAAAGAGGAGCTGGTCTTGGTGACAGGTCACTATGACAACTGGCACCTGGGCGCTGATGACAATGCATCTGCCGTCGCTGTTTTGCTGGAAACGGCGCGAATTTTGCGCAGCCGAAACCTGTCGCGCACAGTCCGCATCATCGCGTTCGATCGCGAAGAGGAAGGACTCATCGGCAGCGATCGGTATGCACGCGCGCATGTCGGGGAAAAAATCGTCGGCATCCTCAACATGGACTGCGTGGGTTTTGCAAGTCGCGCGCTGTACAGTCAAACGGCCCCGCCGGGTCTTGCCCTGCGCAGCGTGGGTGATTTTTTGGCGATCATTGCAAGTGATGCCTCTGCGGACATGCTGTCCAAAGTCACCAAGCTGTCGACGGAGCTTCCGTTGCCAAACCCAGTGCTTGGAATTGTTGCACCGGGGGACGGACACAATGCTGCGGGATCGGCGTTTCTGCGTTCCGATCATGCGCCGTTTTGGCAAAAAGGAATCCCGGCGCTGTTTTTGACCGACACCGCGAACTATCGCAATCCCAACTATCACCGTCCAGGCGATCTTCCGGACACGCTCGATTACGAGTTTCTGTCCCGCAATGCCGCGCTGGTTGTTGCGTCGGCTGTGGCGCTGGCAGAGGAGGGCTCACGATGACGCGCAGGCTGCGGACAAGTTCACTTTGTTGGGCGCTGGGAATCGCGATTCCCAAGCTGCTTTATGCACAAGTGCTGCCGTCTTCCGCGGAGGCAGCACCGGGTCTTGCCGCGGACACCGCAGGGTCTAGGCCCGTTTCGGAACCAAAAAAGGAAGTCTATGTTCCCGCGGGACTTGCGCTGTTTTCTGGCGATGCGCACCTGTTTGCAGGCGTCGGAGGCGGCATCGGTTTTCGCTATGATCTGGGTCCGATCTGGACGCTCTATACCGAAGCAAAAGCAAACTACTATGCAGGCGCAAGCGGCACCCTTGCGTTCGGAATCAGCGGACGCTTTGTCTATCGCAGCTACAGACCGGAGCTGGGAATCGGGGCGCTGCTCTTTGTCGGCGAAGACGTTCGCATTCTGGATTCTGCCGATGCATCGCTTGTGCCTCCACTCGCTTTCGCTGTCACCACCCGGATTGCACCGCTGCGTTTTGTTCGCGGACGTTATGCCGCGTCGGCGCTGACGGTGGACGTGGGCTGTGGAATGGATACCCGCAGTCGCTGTGCGCTGGCGCTGTCTGTGAATCTACTGGAAGCCGGTCTGCGCTTTTAGGAATCTTCCGCACAGATAGGAAACTGCAATGGGAAACTGCTACGGACCCAGATCGGCGTAGTACACGCGACCCATGGGGTCGGTCATGCTTCTTTGGGACACCGCAAAGAATCCCCCAGGAACAGCAGACACCGATTGCCAGCTTGTTTTGTCGATGCCCGGAATCGGGACTGGCGTGGATGTTTTCCAGCGATACATTGCGTCGGTTCCAACCACAACGAGATCATCTGGACTCGTGCCCGATATTCCAAGTAGCGGTCCAGGAACATACATGCTGCTACTGTCTTGATCGCTCGACCAAAAACAATCGGGATTCGGCGCAGCTGCCGGCGCGTATGTGAGGAACACACCGGCTCTGCTTCCCAGGTCTGAGCCATCGCTTGTGTGACCCAACATCTTGACCTTTGCCACTGCCGCATTTGCATAGATGGCGCTCACCCGTACTGAACTGTTCTGACTTGTGCACGATGAGCCGCTGGCAAGAAGGGTCGTCTTGTATCCTGCCGCCTTGGTGTAGTGAACGATGACGGACTGATTCCCTCCGAACCAGCAGTCATCGAGAGAAGAACAACCGATTGAATGCAGGCCGTATGAAGCGACTGCTGGCAATGAGATGGGCGCCTGTGTGGTTTGAGTGACAGAAATGACGTTCTGTCCGACGCCAACAGTCCCGATGTAGCCGTTGCCATCAGCAGTTGTGGTGGCGGACAGAATGGCTTGACCGCCGCTGGCGTAGACACCCGTCCAGACAATTCCGTTTTTGGTCGAGGAGCCGAAATTCAAAGTAAAACCAGAGTACGTTCCACTTTGATCAATGCGGACGACAGAGTCGGCGTCACTGGCCAGCCAGACATTTCCTTGGCTGTCTCCGTGAACTGCATTCCACGTCGGAGTTTTGCCGTTTAGCACGCTGCTCGGCACGCTGATTTCTTTGAACAGCGATCCATTCCAGTGCAGCACCGCAGCGTCTTTTCCGACGATCCAGACGTTATTTGCTGCGGCTGCCCAGACTTTGGCATCGCTGGGATACTTTACCGGAGCATCGTTTGCGCTACAGCCAGGTGCCGCCGCCCCTGCATCGAGTGCGGCGGTTGCAGAGAGCTTTCCGGAACCGCTCACATCGACGGTGGTACTGCCTTTGCTAAGCTCGCAAGGTGCATTGTTTTTGTACGCAAAGACCTGCACCGTCATCGTGCCACTGCGACCTTCTGGGGGACGGATTCCGAAGGCCGGATTTCCGACTGGGAACTGACTGCTCGTCAGTGAACTGGCGTGATAGGCGTCCGATTCAATTCGATAGTAGGCAGACACGGTCGTGGTGTTTGTAGCCAAGTTGCTCAGTTCCACCACCACCACATGTTCACCGCACGAGGTCATTCCGAGCGTGGTGCAGAGCCCCAGAACTTTTGAAAGAAGACTCGCTCTGTGCCGCATGTTGTCTTGCCCTCTGCGCGATCGATGTCCCTAGTATTCAAAAATCGTGATTCCGTCGGGAAGCTTGTTTCGGTAGTAGAGTCCGACGCCAACCCCAACCCCAATCGCCGCTGCTGCAGCAACCGATCCGCATATGATGCCAATCAAAAGCTTCTTTTTGCGCTGCTTCTCGGTGTCTTTCATCTCCACATACCACGGCATGATCTGACCGGTCTTTTTGTCATAGCCGGTCGGGGCAGGCTCGCGACGACGTTCCTCTTCGTCTTTCAGACTCGTCGCTGCAAGCATCGCTTTGGTCTGGGTGATGTACTGTTCAACGTCCAGCTTGATCTTGGCCGGTGGATTCGGTTCAGCCTTCAGAAACTGCTGATAATAGTCGAGCGCCAGCTGGGCATCACCCATCTTGCGATAGACCTGGGCGATGTTGAGCAGCACGCGCGGAAACTGACGGATTTTGTATGCCGCTTGGAATGCATCGATCGCGGCCTCAAAGTCTTTTTTTTGGTACAGCGTCATGCCGCGCCGAAACAGTGCGTCAAAATCCTCGGCGTGACAGACGCTGCCACAGAGCATCGCGAACAGAAAAATAGAGGAATATAAAATGCCTCTTATGTTTACTCGCCGATGTAGAGCTGCGGATCGCATGCGCATGGCAGACACTCTTTTTTAGTCCGGAATCAGCTCGACTTGGCTGTTGTCGCGGGTCTTTCTCTTTTTGCCGCTCTTTTTGGTGCCAGATCCCCTGTCCTTTTCTTTGCGCGGTGCGAGCGGCTCTGTTCGATCCTCATCACTTTTTTTGCTGAGCGTAAGCTGCTTGGCGACAAAACCGGACTTGCGCAGCTCGATCACCAGCGCGCCTTCACCGAGCGGCTCGTCTTGCTGCCACGGTGTCACTCCGATCTTGTGTCCGTCCGTGACATTCCACACCTCGGCCCCGCTTGGCTGCGTTTCGACGCGCCAGTGTACGTGCGTCGGTTGCCGGCTTTCAAGCTTCGGCGGCATCGTTGCTGCCCGTCGCTGAATCAACCACCGCAAGCTGAGCCCGCCGCCAAACAGCACCACCGCACCCAGCGAAAGCACCGCCGTCAGCCGACCCAGCGACGTCGGCGGTGGCGCAAGCCGCACAAGCTGAAGACCCGCTGTCGACGGCGATCGCTGCTTGAGCTGCGAAAACTGCGTCGCCAGCGCTTCCTCTAGCTCCGCCATCGAGGCGAAGCGCTCTTTCGGCTCTTTCGCCATGGTCCTTAGCACGAGCTGATCGAGCTCTGGCGGAATGCGCTGGTTTTGGGCGATCTCACTCGGGGGCTTGGGCCGATCGGTGAGGTGTTTCAGCATCGTCGCCGTCGGATGCCCCCCATCAAACGGCACCCGCCCGGTCAACATTTCCCAC
>DAORGN010000072.1:0-12726 GCA_035340095.1 Pseudomonadota bacterium
GGCCAAAGGCTTCCTTGGTTTCGGTGGTCGCCGCGGCAGTCGATCCGGCTGGAGTCGCAGCAGCAGCCGTCGGAGCCGTGGTCTTTTCGGTGGTGCCAGTGCCGCTTTTTTGACAGCCGGCGAGCGCGATCAGGCTGACCAGTCCGACGAGGGGAAGACACTTTCGGGTACACATCGTTGATGACTCCGGCAATCCTTGCGGCGATCGGCTTACGACGGCAGGGGCACGCTCTTGCAGCTGCCACCGTGTTTTGGCACCGTTCCGACGAAAATCGAGCCTGAAAACAGGTACGGATACTCTTTATCGTAACGGCTCGGTTCCTCGCCGAGAAGGTGCAAAAGATGCTTGGGGACAAGCCGCACTTCGACGCGATAGGCCCCGGCCCCACGCGCGGCGGTATCGATGGTGCGGACTTGGCCTTGCTGAAGCTGTGCCGCGGTCAGTTTTTCATCGACAAGCGCTTCTGCCACGCTGCTGCCCGCCGGTACAAACATCACACGCAGCGTTTCGACGACTTCATCTGTCGCATATCCGACGGGAAGCGGATTCGGCGGACGCACGGTGAGCTTGGCCCCCGGATCGACGGCATCGCCCAGTTCGGCGCGGCTTCCGTCGGTTTTTTCGGCGAAAAAATCGAAACCGACGGGCTGGCCCATTGCTTCAAACACGGAAAAGCCGCGGCCTTTTTGAATCGCCGTCGACAGATCGCTCGGCAGCAGCGTTGACCGCGCAGGCACAAGCAGATAGTTGGCAAACCAGCGCATCAGGCGACGATAGGAATCGCCCCGCTCGCCGTCGGCCATGGCTCCCTTGAAGGTGTTTTCGTGGATGTCCGATCCGAACGTCGGAAACGGTCGGTAGCCAGCGCCGAGCAGCGCATTATAGTGGTCGCGCTCTTTGCTGTTGTCTTCGAGAAAGCCGAGCAGCGCGAGGTCCGGTTCGGGTCCACCGTCTGCCACCGGGCGCGCTTCGAGCCACGGCGCAAGCCCTGCAAATGCCGCCAGTCCGTCGAGCCCGAGGTACGTTTCGCGAATCTTGGGATCGAGGTTGGCGTGCAGGTTGTAAACTTCCATCCCGTCGAGACCTGCCGCTGCGAGCGTACACATTTTGGTCCGATCGCGCGATTCACCGTGGGCTTGGAGCGTCAGTCCGCCGGCGTCGTGAAATGCTTTCACCGCCAAGGGGGTATCGGCGCTCATCGCTTGTTTGCGCGCGGAGACGGTATCGCCCAAGTGGTGGTGCAGTCCGACCGGCATCAGATCGTTTTCTCCACCGACGGTGATGATGACTTGATGACTGCCGTCGCCACTGGGGCAGTTCATCTTGCCGCCGGTCTGTTCGCCGGCTTCGATGATTTTTTCGTCGCCCAGGCCGGAGTCGGTCAGAAACAGCTTGTCCCAGTCGGCTTCGCCCATGTGGGTGGCGTGATCGGTCAGCATCGCAAAGTCCTGCCGTGTGTCACACAGCCCTTTGCGCAGGTTGCGCAGACACGGCGCGTTTGGCTGACCGGACGGCTGCGGGTTTCCATCGCAGGCATCGTGCGAATAGACCGAGTGCAGGTGAATGATGCCGCGCACCGCACGCAGACCGCGCCTTCGCGCTGGAAAGTCGATGCTGTCCGTCGAGACCTGCGTTTTTTGCCAGACCAGCCGCGGCGGCGCTGGCGGTGGATCATCGCTGGGCGGGCTTTTTTGACAGCTACCTAGCCCGAGAGAAAACGACATCACAGCGAGAGGAAACGCAAGCTTTCGCATGATGGCGCGGACTATACGCCGACTTGCACACGGACAAGAAAGAAACCTATGCTGCGCGCGATGAGCAAGCGGGAGCGGATCGTCGTCGCGCTATCGGGCGGTGTGGACAGCGCAACGTGTGCAGGACTTCTCGTCGAAGCCGGGCATGAAGTGGTCGGGATTTCGATGCGCCTTTACAACGCCAAAGGGACGGTCAGTGCGTCGGGCGGGCGCTGTTGTGGACCGCGTGATCTCGAAGACGCCCGCGTGGTCTGTGCGCACCTGGGGATTCCGTTTTACGTGGCCGACTACGAAGAGGAGTTTCATCGCACGGTCATCGACGATTTTGTCGCGACGTACCAGCGCGGCGAAACACCGAATCCGTGTGTGCGCTGCAACGAGCAGGTAAAGTTTTTGCCGCTTCTGTATCGGGCACGGGCGCTTGGGGCGACGGCACTGGCGACGGGGCACTACGCGCGACTCGAAGGCGAAAAAGGCGCGCGGCGGCTTCTGCGTGGCGTCGATGGGCGCAAAGATCAGTCGTACTTTTTGTTTGGGATGCCGCGGTCGGCGCTCGATTTTGTCGAATTTCCTCTCGGTGGCATGACCAAGGACGAAGTGCGTGGACACGCGCGCAGGTTGGGTCTGCCGGTGTCGGAAAAGCCCGAATCACAAGAAATCTGCTTTGTTCCCGACGGGGATTACGCGGGTTTTGTCGAACGGCAAGGCGGTCAGTCGCCACCAGGCGGAGACGTCGTCGATGAGCGCGGCAAAGTGATCGGACATCACGAAGGCGTACATCACTTCACAATCGGTCAGCGTCGCGGGCTCGGTTTTGGTGTGGGATCGCCGCAGTATGTCGTCGGCATTGATGCGCTTTCAAGGCGAGTGAAAGTCGGACCCAAAGAGTCGCTTTATGCCGGGCGGGCGCTGGTTTCGCAGGTCCGCTGGCTGGGTGAACCACCGGGGGACTTGCTGCGCTGCGGGGTGCAGATACGGTATCGACGGGTGCCGCAGTCCGCGACGGTGCAGCTTACCGGTGAACAGACGGCAGCGGTGGTCTTTGATTCGCCCGAGCTGGCGGTCACACCGGGTCAAGCGGCGGTGTTTTACGATGGCGATCGCGTGCTCGGAGGTGGTTTTATCAGCGAAAGTGCCCCGGCAGCTGTCGCGCCTAGGGTTTCTGACGCTGAAGCTGCACTTTCACCGTGACCAGCTCGGGCAGCGGGGTTCGTGTGCCTGCAAACGCTTGCCGCAGACAGGCATCGAAGCCCGATCGATAGACCACCTCGGGCGCTTGCGTAAGCTGGAGCGCGCCGGTCCGTTCGAGCCGAAGTGTCGTCGAGTACAGTCCTGGCAGCTCGCGCAGTTCTTTGTCGGCACATAGCCGCAGCAGTTTTTCCTGTGCCGACGTGGCACCTGAAATCACAAACGAGCGGTGCAGTTTTTGTGCGGTGCGCGGCTTGGAGATGGGCGCTGGAATCGTCGGTTTGGTAAGCGCGGGCGGCGGAGTCCGCGTGGTTTCATCCTTTGGCAGATTCACCAAAGGTGCGTCGTGAGGCGGTGTCGCAGCGGGGGCCGGACTGACGATTGCAACTGGGGCTGGGGCTACAGCCGGGGTCGGCGTGGGCGAAGCCGGTGCGCGATGCCCAAGCCACAGCGCCGACACGGCAGACACGCCCACGGCAAAAACCAAAGCGGCAACCGGCCAGACGCGCTTTGTTCGGTGTGGTTCGTGGAGTTGTCGCTCGTAAGCGGGTGGTGAGATTTCCGACGGAGACAGCCAACGCGGCGTCGGCAGACTGCGCAAATCGGCCAAAAGATCGCGCAAAGACGGATAACGATCCGCCGGACGCTTGTTGAGCGCCCGTCGCAAAAGCGGTGACAGCGTGGACTCGGGCAGCGGCTTGGGATCTTCGTACACCAGGCGCTGCATCGTTCGCATCATCGGTTCACCGGGTACAAAGAACGCCGGCTTCCCGGCCAGCATTTCGTACAAAATCGCTCCGAGCGCAAACTGGTCGACGCGAAAGTCGATTTCGTCTTTGTGCCCCAGCGCCTGTTCCGGCGCCATATAACCCGGTGTGCCCATCACCACCGAATCCCGCGTCAGCGGCGTCCGCCCTTCCTCGCACAGCTTGGCGATACCAAAGTCGAGGATCTGCACCAAGTCACCGCGCGGCCCCGGCGACAAGAAGATGTTGTTTGGTTTCAGATCGCGGTGAATCACGTCGCGCTCGTGTGCCGCGAGCACGCCATCGCAGAGCTGGCCAAACAGATCGACCGCCGCTTCGATCGGGAGCTTGCCCTGTCGCTTGATCCGCGCCGCCAGGGTTTCGCCCGAAAGGTATTCCATCACCAAATACGGCCAGCCCTCGTCGGTGTGGTTTAGGTCAACGACGCCGACAATGTGCGGACTGCGCAGCCGAGCCAAGACTTCGGCCTCGCGGCGAAATCGTTCGATAAGCCCCGGTCGCGAAGACAGCTCAAGCTTGAGAACTTTGAGCGCGAAGTGTCGAGACAGCCGGGTGTGACGGACCAAATACACATCCGCCATTCCACCCGAGCCGAGCGGACGTTCCACGAGATACGTGCCAGAGAGAACCTGGCCGGATACGAGCATGCAGCGCCTTGTTTTTCAGGGACTTAGTACGAGGACTGGTTGATGATTACGGCGATACGCTGCGCTTTTTCCGAGGAAATGGCAATGTCTGGGCCCGAGTTCGATTTGCCGTCGACGGGTCCGACAGAGATGGTATCGGCACCGTCGAGTCCAGGCAGGGCGGAAGACACGGTGAACGCGCCACCTGGCAGCGGGTAAAGAATCTGCAAGCTGGTGCCGCTGGCGACGATCAAGTCATCGCTGCCGTCAGCATCCATGTCCGCCGCGGTCAGTGCTGTTGGCACGCTGCCGGCGAGCGCTCCGGTCAGCTTGCCGCTCATCGTGCTGTCGTAGCTTAGGCCGCCGCCCGCTTGGCCCAAAAACACGCTGCCGCCTTGATCCGATACCGTCACAAGATCGATGCGTCCGTCACCGTTTATGTCGCCAAGCGCGATCTTTTGACCGGCGCGAGAGCTAGTGCCCATGATGTTCTGACGGCGATCGATCGGCGACGAGTCGCTCGACTGATAGACGTAGACGTCTTGGTCTGACTGGACCGCCAGCATCGTGCCTTTGACGTCGGTGGTAAGCCCTAGCACCTTGGTGAAATCCGGCGTCACCGACAGCGGCGAGCAAAGGTCGGGATTGAGCCCGCACAGATCGAGCTGAATCGCGTCGCTGCCCGAAAACAAGTCACGGCTAAACGTCACCAGCCGCTTGCCTTGGAACACCGTGCGCGCTGGGTGATCGGTCCACGCAGCGAAGTTGTAGTTGCCAAACGCCGGACCGCGCGAAATCAGCTGTCCCGACGAGATTTGGTATTCAACGAAGTGCTGGGCGCGACCGCCGCCGCGTGGGAACGACGTAAAACCCCAGATGCCGCCGGTTGGCTTTATCGCGACGCCTTCGGGGATTTCTCCGTCGGGCTGCGTGTCATAGGAGATCGCCGGATCGAACTGCGGCTCGGCGAAGACCGAAATCGTTTGGGTGGAATCGGCTTTGGTGGGCCGGCTGACGACGATCTGTGCCGCGCCAAGCGAAATGTTGGCCTGCTGGAGCATCGCCGTGGTGACGTGAACTTCGAGGAATCCGTCGCTGAGCGAGCCAAGCGAGAGCTGTTTTCCACCCTGCTTGAGCACCACGGTTCCCGCGCCTGTCCCGAGCCGCACCGTGATGTGCGTTCCGGTGTTGGCGATGCGGGTCGGCATCACCTGGAGCGTGTCGGGCAGAATCGGGTTCTGTTCGCAGCGTGGGTCCGAGGGATCTTTGTCGCACAGGTTCACTGCACACGACGACAGCGCCCAGGTGAGACCAAATAGTGCAAGCTTCGAAGTGGTCATTTTGCTGCCTCCGCCGACGTGCTTTCCTTCGCCACCGGCTTCGATTCCGGCCACAGCAGCGTCAGCACCGTACCGACCGTGAACGCACCGGCAGCCACGTAACCTATCGACGACGGAACTTTGTTGTCGAGAACGCAGACTTTCGGAACCCCCGGCGCAGCGCTACAGTCCATGGATGTCGTGTTGCCGTCGGTCGCCGTCAGCGCCACCGCCGCGACGAGCGAACCGAGCGCGAGACCGCCGAACACACCGGCCAGGATCTTGCGACGCGGGCTCAGCTGCAGACCATGCGACACGGTCTGTGGTTGCTTCTGCACGATGTCGATCGCGGGATTTGACTTCTGATCGGGCTCGACCGGCTGCGTCTTTGGCGGCAGCGGTCCGCCGGTCACGACGGCCAGCGGTTCTTCACCCGGCCTTGCCTGCACTTGCGGGGGCAGGATCGGCTGCACTTGCGCCTGCGCTTGGGCTGGGCCGACCGGGAATGGCTGCTTGAGCCCCGTATCGGTCTGCGCATTTGCCTGCGCTTGCTGCGCCTGTCCCTCGGCACCCGGCTGTGGCTTGTCGTTTTTCGCGACCAGCGGCGCTTGGCTCGTCGGGGCGGCACCGCGGAACTCCGACAGGGCACGCACAAACAGCTCGTGCAGACGCTGTGTGGTGGTCTCCGGCGTGCACTTGTCACAGTCTCCCGACAGCTCCGACGCCTTCATTTTGCCAAAGTCGTAGAGCAGCACACCGAGCGACTGACTGCCGCCTTTGCCCTTTTGCACCGTCCCCGCGAGCACCACGTCGGCGCCTTTGCTTGCCGCCAGTGCCAACAAGCAATCCTGCTGCATGCACTTTCGCTCGGTGTTCGACAGGTCGTTGCTCTGGACAAGCTGCTCGCCAGTTTTCTGCAAGCGGTCTTGGGCAACGCGCAAAAGCTTCGGGTCCGGCCTGCCTTCCTTGAGCACCGACAGGAGCAGCACTTTTTCCTTGGCGTGTGCGGCGAGCGGCAGGACAAAAAGGCCAAGCCCAAGTAGCGAGGCCAGCCAAAGCCCTTCAGCGCACCTTGCCTTGCGTGCTTTTTCACGGATGGTCACAAGATTCCTCCAAGCGTGATCATGGCAGCTTGGGTGGGGTCTAAGTCAAGATCAGTTCTCAATTTTTCCGCGATTTCACATACGAAACGAGGGGATGGTCGGCGTCCGGTTTCACTCGGTCTGCGACCCTGCTCGCGTGCGTTAGATCACGCGGGGGATGTTTCACGACTTTTCGTGCACATGTCCGAAGTCACCCAGATCGAGCGCTTTGAGCTT
Source organism: Pseudomonadota bacterium (assembly GCA_035340095.1). Taxonomy (GTDB): domain Bacteria; phylum Myxococcota_A; class Polyangia; order Palsa-1104; family JAEUJZ01; genus JAEUKA01. The sequence continues at coordinate 6,975 of DAORGN010000072.1, forward strand.
GCGGAACGGCGGCATCACCCCGCGCAGCCCGAGCTGTTCGCGCTTTTCCAGATAGGCCTGCACCGTCGAGACATAGGTGGCGTGCGACCAAGTCAGTGGTGACACCGAAAGTGGCGCTCCGGTATGCGGATGGACTTGTTCGGCCAGGACGCCCGAGCGCAGCTTGTGATTGGCCACCCAAGTGAGGATTGGCAGCGCCGACTCCAGCTCCGCTTGGTTCTGTGCTTTCGCAATCAGGTGATCGGCCTGCCACAGCGTGCAGATGAACCACGGATTCCCCGGCACTTTGTCAAAGTCCGACGAAACCTGGTGATAGTAATCGCCACGATAGCGTGCGATGCCTCCCACTTCGGTTTTGCACGACAGACCCGCGACCACTTGTGCTTGGGTTGCAGCGACGCGCGGATCATCGGCTGGATAGGCGCCAAAATAAAACAGACCCCACAGCGATGCATCCAGCGCTCCGTCCACTTCGATGCTGCGCGATGCGGTGACGTTTATCATGCGGGCAAAGCGACCCAGCTCGGGACGGAACAGGAATGCATCCATGCCTTCGCGAATTTCGCTCGCGGCTTGGCTGTAGCGCACCGCGTTGTCTTCTTCCCCAAACGTGCGCGCAAACTCTGCCGCTGCGCGCAGACCGGCAAACACAGCCGCACAGGTGAACGACAGAATGCCGCGCCGCTCCTCCCATAAATCATAGGAAGGCGCCGGCAGCCTCGTGAGCGGCTCGCGATAGCGCACCATGAAGTCGGCTGCTTTGCGAATCAGCCGCCCGTACAGAGGCTTGACCGATTCCAGATCGCGGTAGCGCTGAAAGTGTTTCCACAGAGCCCAGACCACCAGTGCGGTTTCGTCTTCCTGAATCGGAATCACCGGCTCTTTGCCGATGATCCACGGATGCCACGACGACGCGAGCGACTTGTCCGGATTGTATTTGTGCAGCAGAAAGCCATCTTGGGTCAGCACATCGGCGCAGAACTGAAAAAAGCGCAGGGACACTTCCGGATATCCCGCCAGATCGAGCGCGTGTGCCACCAGCGCGCCATCGCGTGGCCACAGATAGCTGTAGGTATCGCGATTGAACTGCGTCACGTCGCTGTCGTTCGCCGCGATGATCGCTCCGTGGTTGTCGATCTGGGTGCGCAGGATCAACAGCGACCGCCGATACAGATCGACAAGCGGCTCCGCCAGCTCGGCAAAATCGATCGGTTCTTTGCGCGCCCACAGCCGCCAGTACGCGCGCGTTCGCTCGATAAACGACTGGGGACCGCGCTCCTTTACTTTCGCATTTACTTCGTGAAGACCGTCCCAGCGACCGGCCCAGGCATGCGCCGCGATCATCCAGTAGTAGATGACTTTGCTTTTTCCTGCCGGCACCCAAGTGTGGGCAGCGACGACAGAATCGACGGTTCCTTGCGCAATGGGATTGCCGGAAAGGACTCCGTCGTCCTCTGCATCGCGCCAGGTTCCTTCGCGTCCGGGGAATCCTTTTTGTCCAATCGCATAGTGCTGGATGCCGACTTCCCCATCGCACAGCAGATTGACCAGGAAATAGCGTTCCCCTTTGTAGTGAACGACGGTGTTATTGCGCGGATCGAACGCCGCGGTGTCACCAATTTCCGATTCGCTCAGCCGGAAGTCCTGATGGAAAAACAGCCGCACTTCCGATGCCGAATCCGCATGGTTTTCGACGGTGATTCGGCGAACCAGCAGCGCTTCGTGAAAGTCTACACAGTCGCTTACGTGAAGCGACAGCCCAAGCTCTGGATGATGCAGCTTCACATCGGTCAGCAGGGTGTCGCTTTCATATCCAAGCTGGATGTCCCAGCCTTCCTTCTTCCCGACCCAGCGAAACTTCTGGTTGCACATCACTCCGAAACGGAAGACATGCCCGCCAGCGTGGTTTTCCTTGCCGACAAACGGATAGTAGACATCGCGAATCCGGTATTCGGAATCGAAGTTGAACAGCAGATGTCCGTTACCAATCGGAAGATCGCGCGGCATGTTCCCCCTTTGCCTTGTGGCTGTGCGTGCGGACAGCCGATCCAATGTACTTTGCCGACGAAAACCAAGTCAATGATGCCGCGGCCCGCTGATTTGTTGGGGGGCGTGGTTGGTGTTGGCAGATGGGGTCTCTTGTTGGGTTTGCACTTTCTTCCTGGTCGCGATCGGAGATATGATCGATTGCGGTGTCTCTTACACTTGACGCACGGCTAGAGCGTGTCCTGCGCTTTTTGGCGCTGGCCACAACAGGAAAACTGTCTGACCGCATCCCGCTTGAAGACGACGGTGAAGAGCGGCTGCTCGAACTAGAGTACGGCGTCAACATGCTGTTCGATGAGCTGGAACGGAGTCGAACAGAGAGCGCGGCACAGCAAAGGGAACTGGAGCAGCAGAGTGCAGCGCTGCTCGAAAAAGAACGCGAAATGGTGCGGCTTCTGTCGACGCCAGTCATCACGGTATGGCCGGGCGTGCTGGCACTCCCTATCTTGGGGGAAGTCGGTCGCGAGCGTGCCGTGACGATGACAGAATCGGTGCTGACCCAAGTGGTGCAAGAGCGCGCAACCCACGTCATTTTGGACCTGACGGGAATGACGGTGGTGGGTGCAGAGACCGCGATGTCGCTGTTGCGGCTGGCCCAGTCGGTGCGGCTGCTTGGGGGTCGGTGTTTGCTGACTGGTGTGAGCGGTCCGCTGGCCAGCGTGCTTGTCGGTCTCAGCTTCGAGTCAAGTGATGTGGTGGCGCTTCCCACCTTGGCCGATGCGATTGCAAAAGTGCTGCGAGAGCGCGGCGAAAAGCTTGTGACGCAGAGCAAATAAGAGGAATAGAAAATGCCTATATCCATCGAGGAGAAAAAGACACCCAAGGGGCAGCGGCTGATGCTCGCCAAGGTCTCTGGTCATGTCTCTTATGCCGATGCAGAGTCGATGGGAAATCAGCTCAAGCCCGGCCAGCCGTTTCACCAAGCGCTGGTGCTGTGTGTCGTCGACAAGAGCACCGACTATCATCCCGATGCGCGGCGGCACTTCAACACGTTCAATGGCAACTACAAAAAGCTGGCCACGGTCGTGACCAGCGTGCTGATTCGCGCCGCGATAAACTTCATGATGCGCGTCAGTGGCGTCGGACAGGACGCGGTGTTGTTCAACACCGAAGCAGACGCGCTGGCTTGGCTTGATGGCTAAACAGAGTGGAAATCGGCCATCCGATCCCGTGCATCCTATTCCAGAGAAATCACTTCACCGCGCGACGGAATGCGCACGCGGTGGCCTTTTTGGGTCATTTCGTCCTTGAGCGGTTTTTGCGCTTCCGGTTCGCCGTGGACCAGGAAAAATGTTCGTGTCTCGGTTCCGCAGCGCCTGGCAAACTCGAGCAGATCGCGTCGATCGGCGTGGGCACTAAACGAATTCATCACTTCGACCCGCGCGTGTAGATCCCGTTCCACACCCCAAATTTTTACGCGCGGACGCTGCTCGGCAAGCCGTCTTCCCAGTGTGTGCTGGGCCATGAAACCCACGATCAGGATCGTATTGCGTTCATCTTCCACGTTGTTTCGCAGGTGGTGCAAAATCCGTCCTGCTTCGGCCATTCCCGACGCGGAAATGATGATCGCTGACCCTTTCAGATCGTTGAGCCGCAGCGACTCCTCCCGCGAGCTGACAAAGCGAACTTGGGAATAGTCAAAGACCTCACCATGCGCGCTGAGGAATGCGCGGGTTTCCTGATCAAAACACTCCGGATGGAGCTTAAACACCTCGGTGACGTTTATCGCCAGCGGTGAGTCAATGAACACCGGAATCGGCGGAATCCGATGTTGGGTGCTCAGCGAATGCAGCGCGTAGAGCAGCTCTTGCGTGCGTCCCACCGCGAAGGCCGGAACAATCACTTTTCCGCCGCGGCGCACGGTTTCCTTTATCACCCGTTCCAGATCATCTTCCATTTGCAGAATCGATCCGTGGACGCGATTCCCATAGGTGCTTTCCATCACCACATAGTCGATGGGAGGGGGCGGATATTCCGGATCACGGATGATGGGAAGACCTTTGCGGCCCAGATCGCCGGAAAACAGAATCGTTCGTCTGGTTCCATTTTCCTCGACGGTGAGAACGGCTTCCGATGAACCCAAGATGTGTCCCGCATTGTAAAATTCGGCGCGAACACCCGGCAGCGGATAAAACGTGTGGTGATATGGCATCCCGACAAAGCGCTCGAGCGCTTTGATGACATCTTCTTCATCGTAGATGGGCGCGATCGGCGAAAAGTCGGGATCGTCTTTGTACTTTCGATTCAGGTATGCAGCGTCTGCTTCCTGAATTCTGGCCGAATCGCGCAGCATGTATGCGCACAGATCGCGCGTCGCTGGCGTCGCATAGATCGATCCCTGAAAGCCCGACTTTACAAGCGTCGGCAGATTCCCAGAGTGATCGATGTGCGCGTGGGTCAAGATCGCAACATCGGCTTGGGTGGCTTCTTTGGGAAGACGGGCATTGCGACGATGTGATTCCTCGCGCCGTCCCTGAAAAAAACCGCAGTCGATCAGGATGGTTCCTTGCGCAAGCTCGAGCAGATACATCGAGCCCGTGACTTCTTCCGCTGCACCAAGAAAATGAATCTGCATGAGCTGCCCTCGGCTTGTCCCTTACCAAACCCTCTATTCATCCGCTACTGAATCGTGGAGTTTGTCACCTGCGGGGTGCCGCTGCCGAGGAAAAAGATGCCTTTATAGCCCGCGGTTTCAAATCCCTGGCTGGGATTTCCACTGAGCAGCGAGTCTTTGATGATGAGCGATCCGGTGCGGTTGTTGCTGACAAAAAAGATCGCGCCACCGCCTTCCTTCGCGGTGTTTCCGGTCATTTTTACGCCGCACAGTGTCAGCGTAAACAGATTCCCATCACAGTAGATTGCGCCGCCCGAACCGCCGCCTGGCGTGCCGCTGCGTGGAGGATTTGCACCAATTCCGATCGCAGCGTTTTGGGCAAACAGACTGTTTAACACCGTATAGGACACGCCGATGCTCGACAGTCCGCCGCCGTTTGATCCGCTGTTTCCCAGACCCCCTTCGCCGCCGAACGTACTGCTGACAACATAGGCTGGGAGTCCCATGGACTGCTGAAGCACGCGAACTGCGGCACCACCAACATCCGGTCCGGTATCGTCGACCACGTTGCGGAAGAAGCGCGAGTTTACCACTTTGAAGCGACCACCACTTGCGAAGATCGCCCCACCGCCACCTGGACTCAGTCCTTTGGCATTCCCATCCACAAATGTCAGGTTCTGCACCGTAAGCTGCGGATGGTCCTGATCTTGGCAGTGCGTGGTCGTGTACTTCTGCGCGGCGTCACAGGTGTTTTGATACAGAATCCGGACTTTGCCGCCGCCGGACAGTGTGACTTTGCCACCCCCATCGATGACAATCTTGGGTCCGCGGTCGTTAAAGATTTTCGCGGTCTGGGTCATGGTGATGGTGATCGGATCGGGTCCGCAGTTGAACGTGATGATGCCGCCTTTGGCGACCGCAGCGACGACTGCATCGGAAGTACAGCTCTGCGCGGTGCCATTGCCAATCACGGTCGTCGGCGCTGTGGAGACTTCTGCTTGGGCTTCCGTGGGAACCGCACATTTTCCGTCCGGATTTCCCGCCACCGGCAAGGCCGTCGGCAGCGGGCCCAGATCCGCGCTTGGCTCCGGTCCCAAATCCATCGTCTGCACACTGCTTGATTCACAGCCCGCGCTGTGAACCAGCAAGACA
>DAORGN010000072.1:12826-21410 GCA_035340095.1 Pseudomonadota bacterium
GACACCCAACGCAACGTTTGCACAAACGAAAGGACGCGATTGCAACGACATCATCACCCCCGGAAGGAGTGTAGCAAGCCGGGGACTACTTCCACCACCGCGTCGTGGATGTCGTCGTGATCCGTGTGAGTTTGCTGCCTATCGGGATGTCTTCGACAATCAGTTCGTTAAAGCGCGGTCGCGCGAAAACCGCAGGCTGATCGATCTGGATGTGGATCGCGCGCTGCGATTCCTGACCCGCAGGGAGGGCCGGACCCGGCTCCTTTTCGATCGGTAGACGCCGTCCGTTCCAGCGGACGGACAGCGCACTGCATGATCCGGGGAAGCTGCCTTCCAGGGTCAGCCGCAGTGGTTCCGACACCACCAGAGGAATCAGTACACGGATGCGTGACTTTACATTGCCTTCGCCCGCAATGCGGGAAAGAGACAGTCCTTCGACCACTTGCGGCGGGTTTTCAGCGACGACAATGCTGGGTGTATGAACGACTTCACGGATGCGCCAGTCCCGTTCATTGACATAACTACCCAGCAAGTCTTCCACCCGCACAAGCGGAATCTGATAGGCCAGCGCATACCAAGCAGACACCGGTTGCAAAAACGGATAGCCCGTCCGTTCTAACAGACGCGCCAGGAATTCTGGACCTTTGGCCCAGCGGACTCTGGTGGCTGCGGAAAAGGCTCCGGCACTGGACGACTTGTTGCGACCTTGGCGAACCAGCTCCACCATCATCAGATTGAAGCTGGCAAACAGCACAAGAAGTCCCCACAACAGCCGGGACACGGGCTGTTTCTGTTTGGGAATCCGATCCAAAAGCCAGACAAACAGCGCGCCCAGACCGACGGCAAATACCACGACGGCATCGGTGTAGCGCCGCGGACCAAATGACCAGCTACCGTGAAAATCCCACGCGCTCGCGTTCACATACAGTTCAAGAATCGCCGTCAAAAAAAGCGGCAAAGTCAGCGCGCGATGGCGACGCAGCGCAATCAGTAGACCGCAAGCAGACAGATAGGTCAGCGGAACCCACGGAAAGATTCCGGCCCGCAGCGAAAACAGCGACTCGACGACAGCCGGGGTATCCCACAGAAAGTGACCGGGCTTTTGCGGTGCGCGCAGAACGCCATAGTAGTGCAACCACAGAAGCACCTGCGGCACAAACAGAAGCGCTGCCACCGACATGATGAGGATTCCTTTTCCGATGATCGCAAGCGCCCGCTTTCCGTTTCGCATCCGCAGATCGGACACGACAAGGCCCAGCATCCACAGCGCAAGCGGCAGCATCCACAGCGCTTCTTGCGGACGCTGGAGCGCGGCGATTCCGGACCAAAAACCCAGCACCAAGCAGCGACGGACAGACAGATCATGTCGGTAGCGATCACTTAGGTCCACCAGCATCGTCACGGCGAAAAATGCGGTCGCATGTTGGTACAGCGGCTGGGTGGTCAGATACCAAAACAGCGGCGTTGCAAGCACTGCCGAACAGGTCGCAAAGCGCGCTGCCGTTTGGCCAAAGTGACGGCACAGAAAATCGAACAGAATCCGGATTCCCCACAGACCGGCAAACAGACTCCCAAGTCCGGCCATGTACAGATCCGCTTCGGTCTGTCCGGACAGAACCTGCGCCGGTTTTAGCGTCGGAACAAGGGCCGACAAAAGGATTCCCAAACCCGGAACAAGCGCCAGTTTTTGCAAAAGGAGTCCAAGCAGATAAAACGGAAACCAGAACAGAAGCGGGCCTATCGGACAGGGATTGGCGACGAGACCTGTCGTTTCCCTGCCAATGATGGCGGTCCACTGTGGTGCCGCTTGGGCCAGATCAAAGCTGTGATGAAACACAAGTCCGGGTAGATACTGAAAACCGAAAAATCCGTCGCCCGATCCTTTGCCCTGGAAAATTCCGCGCGTAAATCGGTAGTGCAAAATTGCGATGATCCACACCGCCCACACCGATCCATCGATTGAGCTGGCAGCTCGGCGCAGTCGGGCCCACAGAGCGTGAACTCTGTTTTCGGTCGGGGCTTTTTCGGAATCGGAATTCACGACGAAGTATCCGCGAAAGAGCTTGGCGAAAAGACATCGGCTCTGTCAATCGAATCTGGGTTGACCGTGACGGGGATTCCTTGCTACACATCCTGGCCGTGACTGCACCTGCTTCTTCGTCTGAATCGACCCTTGGTAGCAACCTCTTTGCCGCACGCTGGCCGGGACGTGATCGGCGTCCAGTTCGTGTTCGCATTGCGCCTTCTCCGACGGGAGATCCGCACGTTGGGACTGCGTACATTGCGCTGTTCAACTACGTGTTTGCGAAAAAACACGGTGGCCAGTTCATCCTCCGGATTGAAGACACCGACCAGACACGATCGACGCTGGCGAGCGAAGATGCGATCTTGCGCGCGCTGCGCTGGATCGGACTCAAGTGGGATGAAGGTCCGGACTGCGGGGGTCCGTTTGGCCCCTATCGGCAATCGGAACGGACCGATATCTATCAGCAGCATGCGCAGATGCTCGTCGACAAAGGCGCGGCTTATCCGTGTTTTTGTACGTCGGACAGGCTGGAAGCGTCGCGCAAGGCGCGGATGGCAGAAGGCAAGCCGCCCGGATACGATCGGCTGTGTCGCTATCTGTCGAAAGAAGAAGTCGCAGCGCGCAAAGCGGCGGGTGACAAATACGTCATCCGGCTCGCGATGCCGCTGGAAGGGGAGACCCGTTTTTACGACGGACTGCGCGGCGACATCGTGATCGACAACGCGACAATTGACGATCAGGTGCTGCTCAAATCCGATGGATTTCCGACCTATCACCTGGCCAACGTCGTCGACGATCACCTGATGCAAGTCAGCCATGTGATCCGCGCAGAGGAATGGATCATCAGCACGCCGAAACATGTGCAGTTGTACGCGGCGTTTGGCTGGGAGCCACCGGATTTTCAACACATGCCGCTTCTGCGCAATCCCGATCGCAGCAAGATCAGCAAGCGCAAAAATCCGGTGTCGCTCGACTACTATCGCGATGCGGGTTTCTTTCCGGAAGCGCTGCTGAACTTCCTTTCGCTGATGGGTTTTGCATTCGGTGGCGATCGCGAAAAGTTCACGCTGGCCGAGATGATCGAAGCGTTTGACTGGACCAAGGTTTCGGCAGGCGAGCCGGTGTTCGATCTGCAAAAACTGACCTGGTTAAACGGTCTGTATCTGCGCGAGATGCCGCCCGAGACGCTGCTTGAACGGCTGCGGGCGTGGCGTCTTTCAGACAGCTATCTGCTTTCGCTGATTCCGCTTCTGCGCGAACGGATTGAGCGGATGGATCAGTTCATCCCGTCGGCCAGCTTCTTTCTGACCGGCGATCTGGATTACTCGGCAGTGCTTTCCCAGCTGATTCCCAAAGGCCGCGATCAGCTCCAGGTCAGCCAGATTCTGTCTGAGCTCACAGACTATCTGGAAGAACATGTACGCACCGGCTGGACCCAGGAACTTTTGGACAAAGCGTGTCGCGATTTTTGCGAAAAGAGCGGCTGGAAACCCAAAGAGCTGTTCATGCCGATTCGCATCGCAGTGACGGGACGCACGGCATCGCCGGGGCTGTTTGAAACGATGGTCGCGATTGGCAAAGACCTCACGCGGCGGCGACTGCGGCTCGCATCGCAAGCTGTGCTGACTTATTCCGCACCCGCGGTGGCCAGTCCGGCTGCACAGCAGAAGCCGAGCCCACAGGGCAAACCAGCGCCCGCACCAACGACGAAACCCGCGTAAGGACAAGGCCAAAGGAATGCTGCGAAGGATTCCTCTGCTTGGGTTTTTGCTCTCTGCGTGGGATTCCTTTGATCAGGCGGCGCTGCAGCATCGCAGCACGCTGTCCGCTGAGCAAAATGCCCAGGAAGTGAAGCGGATTCGCGAGCTGTTGCTCGTCGCGGGTCTGCTTCTGACGTTGGGCTATTGCTTCGGTGATCGACCGTTTTTTGAAGAAGTATTCGGGCCGTTCATCAGTCGTCATCCGCGGCTTGAGCACTATCATGAGCTGCTCAGCTTCACGTACTGGAGCGTGGCCAAGCTGCTTGGATATGGGGTATTTCCAGTGCTTCATATTGTGCTGCGCCGCGAATCCCCGGCGGACTTCGGTCTGTCGTTGCGCGGCGTCTCTGCCGTCGAAGAAAAGATCAGACTGCCCTGGGCGCGGATGTATCTTGTGCTGTTGGCGTTGATCTTGCCGGCGGTGTTTGCGGTCAGCTTCACTGCGAGCTTTCAGCAAAACTATCCCTTTTACGGAAAAGCCAGCCGCAGTCTGTTTGATTTCGTGGTGTGGGAAACCGAATACCTGTCCACGTTTGTCGCGGTCGAGTTCTTTTTCCGCGGCTACCTGCTGTTCGGTCTGCGACGGTATTTGGGAAGTCTGGCGCTGTTTGTGTCGATGGTTCCCTACTGTCTGATCCACGTACTAAAGCCAGCCCCCGAAGCCATCGGATCGATCTTTGCGGGACTGCTTTTGGGAACGCTGGCGCTGTGTACCGGAACGCTGTGGTCCGGTGTGCTGTTGCATGTCTCGGTGGCGCTGTCGATGGACGTGCTGTCGTCGCTGCAATCGGGTCGGCTGCCGAAGTTTTAGCGACTACTTCTTTTTGTCGGCCACGATCTCTTGCAGACCCTTGATCGCGTTGATCGAATCGTTGGCAAACTTCATCCAGTCCTTGGCCTGTTCACCAACGTCGCCCATCGACGCCAGATCCGTCAGCGCGGTGGATGCCAGATCCATTCCGATGGAACCCGCGCTCTGAATCGACGCGCGCACGTTCGTCGGATCGACGCCCCACGGCAGCTCAAGCAGCGGCACAAAGTACTTGGTCAGGACGCCCGCCACTTTGTCCTCTTTGACTTTGCCCTTGAGGATGTCGAGAAGCTGGCCGCACTCATCGACGCTCTTTTTTCCCGTCTCGAAACGCTGCGTCAAGGTGCCGATTTCATCAAGGAACTTGGTCGTCGCTTCGGCAATCGCTTTGCGTTTCTTTTCGTTGCTCTTTTTGAGCGCGGGATTTGACGCTTCCGCTTCCTTCACTTCTTTGGAATCGAGCGCCTTGAGCGTCGCGTCCGACTTGCTGACCACATCGGCGACTTTTTTGCCCAGGTCTTTGGCGTTGACCAGCAGGCCCGACACCTTGCCGTTGTAGGTCTTGAGTTCCTTTTCAATGTCGCTGGCCGACTTGACCGACACGCCGCCGAGCGCGAGTACTTCTTTGAGCGCGGGCCCACCGGGAACTTTGCCCAGCACTTCTTTGCCAAAGTTTTTCCAGCCCGTCGCGGACTGCGATTCGATCGCCACCGCCAGCACTTTGGTCAGGTCTTTGCCCATTTTCTCGACGTTGCGGAATGCTTGATACGCCGCCACCGCCGTTTCGATGCCGCCTTTGATCGTACCCACCAGACCGAGCACCGCTCCGACGCCGGTGATGCCACCCACCGCCGCGGTCGTAATGCCCAGCGTCAGCGAGATCACGCCTTTGCCGATGGTGATGGCGGTATCGACCTTGAAGTCGCGATAGTCGACATTGGCTTCAAGCTGCCGCAGCCACTGATCCGTGACCGACTTGACGATTGCGGTTTCTGCGTCGGAACGGAACTTGTCGAGCCGATCGTTCGCTTTTTTGACCGACTTCGCTTTCTTCGGATCTTTGTCGTTTGGCAGCTCGGCATCGATCGTCTTCAGATCGTTCGCGAGCGCCTGCACGAGCGGCTTAAACACCTCCGCCACTTGGTCGCGCAAAAACGCCGCCGTGTGCTCGTTGTCTTTGGCCTTGGCGACCATCTTGCCGGCGATGTTCACCGACACCATCAGCTTTTCGGGCAGCGTCAGGCCGTTGGCCAGCACCCATTCCTTGCTGTCGTCGTCCTGCTCGCCCTTGAGCGGCGCTTTGTCAAACAGTGTGTTGTTTAGAAACAGGCTGCGCGCGACATCCCACTGCGCGATTTCCCAGACTTGATCGCCAAGCGAGCGCTGCATCAGCGCCTTGCCGTTCACCGTCAGCGCGTTCAGGTCTTCACCGATCAGGTTCCACAGCGACACCGAAAACATCGGGTCTTTCATGTACTCGGCGAGCACCGCTTTGCTGCTGTCGTCCGCCGTCAGATCATAGGTCTTCTTTTTCTTGTCAGCGACGAAGCTTCCCTTGATGCTCTTTTGCGGCTTGACCAGCGACTTCCAGTAGCCTTTTTCGTCGGCTTCTCCCGTCCACGAAATCACCATCACCGGCTGCTTGTCGCCCGCCGCGGACATTGTGAACGAAAAGGTGCCCTTCTCTTTGAAAACGTTCAGCTTTGTTTGCTGCTCATCACGCAATTGTGTGAGATTCTTTGGGTCTCCACTAAATAGCTTTCGCGCTGTATAGAAATTGATAAGTCCCATTCCATTCTCCTTTGATTTCGCTGATATCGGCCAGCCGTTCTTGGGGCACCGAGGATCGGGCTTGTTCGACGGAAAATTCCCACTTGGTTACGTTCGCCTACCAGGCGGTAACTATCTTTATCTCTGAAATAATCAGACATTGTCAATGCATGCGTATTTGTTTGTGTGTAATTTATCGCAATGGTTTGTATTAAAAGATAAGGTTTTCGGTGGGTTATCCGAAGCCGACAAATGTGTGCGTGGGGTGGGGCGGTAGGGAATCCCCATGCTGGGCAGGGGCACCGTCGGGGCATAGGTATCGGAATGGACAGGGAAAGCGGGCGATGCGTCGTGTGACGACGGCGCGGAACACCACGCAATCGGCGCGGATCTGACGATGGGGATGGGAATCGGCGAGGGCGGGTGAACGGGGAATCAGACGGAGGCTTGGGCGACTTCGCGCAGCTCTTGGCCGTGGACAAACTGTTCGATGAGCCGGGCGACCCGTGGCGGCATCCGCAAAAAGCGAATCGCCATCGATCGTGCCGAGCGCCCCGCTGTGAGCACCACGCCTTCGATGCAGAGCACCTCGGGATTGCCCGGAAGTTCGAGTTCGATCGTGACGGACAGATGGGGCACGTCGGGTTCAAACAGTTTGTGAACCAGCATGCCGCCGCGGCTCAGGTTCACGCCGCGACAGACGTGGGGTTGGCCGTCGATGTACTTGTTCAGGAGAATGTCGATCGGTCTGCGCGGGTTGTGCCGCTTTTCGCTCGTCATGGTCGCTCCCAAAAGCATGAAATCTCGTACATCAGACCCATATGTAGGGTGGATGTAGGATACGACCACACCGCGGCAGATCAACTTTTTCCGTTTTTACCCATCCGAGCAGTCGAGAAAAAAACCACAGCGGGGACAGCGGAGCTTGCAGCCGCGATCAAACAGCTCGCTGCTACAGCCGGGACAGAAGCGGTGGCTTTCGATTTGAAGCCGGTCCGGGTCGGGTCCGTGGACAGCCGGACCGTCGGTTGTTGCGGTCGTGCGCGGCTCGTCGGACAGCGATACAGAGGGTGCGGCAATCTGGCGCATTGTCTTTCCTCGCGACGAGAAATTAGCGCTTTTCGGCAATTGCCACCATCGGGAAAGTCGCTGCTGATAAGATGGATTGCTAAGCCTGTCTCCGATCGCAGTCGGAGGCCCAGCCTTGGGCAGCCCAGGCCAGTTGAAAAGATGCGAAGTCGCCACATTCACAGTCAAGCGCGGTGGGGTAAGCAGTGATTTTAAGTGAATCTGCACGCTCGCTGCTGGCGCTGTCCGTCGATCTCCGCGACGCTGTGGTGTTGCTGGTCGATGACTCCCCGCGTGACGCCGAAGAGCTCTTGGTGGCGCTCACCGAGGTCGGGCTCAAAGTGCTCGTCGCGGAAAGTGGTCCCGCGGCCAAGCAGAAGCTGATGCGCGAGGCGGTCGACTTGGTGATCGTCGATCTGAAGCGCGCCGACATGGACAGCTTCGAGCTGACTCGCCAGCTGAAAGTGCCGCCGCAGACGCGGCTTTTGCCGGTGCTGTTTGTGTCGGCGAAAAAAGACATCGACTCGTCGATTCGGGCTTTTCGCGTCGGTGCGTCGGACTACATCGACACCGCGATCGATTTTTCCGAGCTGCTGGTTCGCATCGAGTTTCACATTCGCCATGGCCGCAAGCTGCGCGAGCTGGAGCGTGAAAAAGCCGAGCTTGCCCGTGAGCTGCGCGAGCTAAAAAAAGAAACCGCGAAACAGATTGCGCAAATTCCGGTCTATACAAACCTCGCCGAGCTGCCGAGTGGCTTTGTCATCGACGGAAAATACCGACTGGAAAGCCTGATCGGAACCGGCGGATTTGGCGTGGTCTACCGCGCGACGCATACCCAGCTTTTGCGTCAGGTGGCGGTCAAAGTGTTTCGTCCGCTCACCAACCTGAGCAATGAAGATGCGCTGCGTCGTTTTCGTCACGAAGGCGCGTCGGCGAGTCGGCTTCAGCATCCCAACGCGGTGACGATCCTCGATTCGGGGGTCGCGCCGGGCGGGATTCCGTATTTGGCGATGGAGCTGCTGGTTGGCCGAACGCTCGCCGACGAGCTGAAGGAAAAACGGGTGCTGTCGCTGGCGCGGACCGTGCAGATCATCCTGCCGGTCTGCGACGTGCTGATCGAAGCACACGCAGCCACGCTGGTTCATCGCG
>DAORGN010000073.1:0-21255 GCA_035340095.1 Pseudomonadota bacterium
GTGATCAGCACCGGCGCAATCGCCATCACCGGCGCGAGCGCAAACAGGAAGCGGTCGACTTTCGCCGGAACCACGTCCTCTTTGAACATCATCTTGATGGCGTCAGCGACGAAGTGGAGGATACCCCACAGCTTGATCGGGCCAATGTTGGCGCGGTTTGGACCCAAGCGGTCCTGCATCATCGCCGACTGCCGCCGCTCGGCCCAGGTGCTCAGCGAAGCCAGCGGCATCACAAAGCCGAGTACGAGCACAATCAGCTTGAGAAGCGCCGCGACGGCGGTGTGCTCGGCCAAAAACATCAGGATCGAATCAATCATCGCATCCCCTCTTAACCACGCGAGTTGGCGAAGCGCAGCTGCACGGGGAGGTATTCCTTGCCCCATTCTGCCGTCGCAAAGCCTGCCGCCACATTCTGCGCCGGATCAGCCCCCGCGGGAACCTGCGCGGCGAACTGCGCGACCATTTGCAGGAACGCTTGCCGCGCCGACACCTGCCACTTTTCGTTTTGCCCGAGGTTCGCTTTCTTGGCGATAAGCGAAATCAGCTCCAGGTGCGAGCGTGCATCACCCTGCGGGGCCACCGCTTTGCGCAGACGCTGAACCAGGTTTTTGGCGTTTGTAAACGTGCCGTCGATTTCCGCCCAGGCCGCCGCTGGAAGCTGAACGTGCGCGCGACGCAGAATCGGTGAATCCTGCACCGCTTGGCAGATGAACAGATCCAGACCGTCGACGAGCGGTGCCACATCAAACTGCGCTTGTTCGGAAAGCGGCAGATCCGCACCGACCATCCACAGCGCCTTGAGCTTGCCCGCCTTGAGGTCAGAAAGCAGCGCGTTTGCGTCCCCAGCCCCGGTCCCAGCGAGCAGTTTGGCGCCCGCGGTGTTCGGGTTTTTGTCGGCACTGCGCAGGATCTTGTCGGCACGCTCGGGACTCGCCGCCACGCCCGTTACGTAGGTGCGAACACTGGCGCCACGCGCCGCAAGCTTGGCCGCGATCTGCGACAGCGCAAACAGCGGTTCATTGGTCGTCTGCGCTGAAAACACAAGACCAATCGTGCCGCCTTGGCTGGCCAAACGGTCCAGTCGTTCTGCTGCAAACGCAATCGCTTTGTCGACGCTGGTGATCTGCGCCGGCTGACCCCGACCGGCTCCGAGCCGCGCCGATGTCAGACGCTTGTGCCGCACGTCTTTGTACGTGAACCGGCCTTCGTCACACATCCAGTACTTGTTGACCTGGAGGTTTTCGCGCGGAACCAGACGCCAAATTTCGCCCTGCGCGTGGTGGACTTCGACGTTACAGCCCGTTGCACAACCAGGGCACACCGACGAAGTCGTAAACAACTCCCACGCCCGCATCGTAAAGCGGAAGTCTTTGCTCGTCAGCGCACCGACCGGACAGACATCCACCGTGTTCAGCGAATACGGATTGTCGAGCTGATGCCCCGGCGCCACCGTCAGTTGTTCACGGTCGCCACGCCACGCCATCGTCAGCTGTTTTTCGCCCGCCACTTCGTCGCAGACGCGGATGCAGCGGGTACACAGGATGCAGCGCTCGGCGTCGAGCACAATGTGCGGCCCGATGTCCTGCATCTTCGGCTTGTGCACTTTGGGTATCGACGAGCGCGAGCCGTGGTGATCCCAGTCCTGGTACTGCTTCTGAAGCGTGCACTCGCCGGCCTTGTCGCAGATCGGACAGTCGACCGGGTGGTTGACCAGCGTAAACTCCAGAATTTGCCGACGGATGGTGAGCACGCGCGGCGTCGCCGTGTTCACTTCCATTTTGTCGGTCACCGGAGTAAAGCAGGCCGGCACAAGCTTTGGCTGACCAACAACCTCGACGAGACACTGCCGACACACCGCCGGAGAGCTGAGCCCCGGATGGTAGCAGAAGTAGCTTACGTCGACGCCGTGTTGCAGACAGACTTCAAGCAGGTTGGCACCCTTCTTGGCTTGGACTTCGCGACCGTCAAGCTTGATGGTGCAAAGCTCGCTCGGTGGCGGAGCGCTGATTGCGGGGCCAGCGGGTGCAGTGCTGGCTGGGGCGGGCGGCGCAGCAGCGGGCGGTGGCGGCGGACTGGCCGTCTCACGCAGGGCGGCTGCGATGCTCGACTTGATGGGGGATGAAGGGGTCTCTGCCATGACCTACGTTGCCTTGTTGGTTAGCGGTCGCACTCGCCGCCGATCATGTTGATCATGCCGAACGTTGGAATGATGTCGGCGATGCCGGCTCCCTGAATCAGCTTCGACAGCGACTGCATGATGATGAAGCAAGGGGAGCGGACGTGACAGCGATAGGGCCGCCCCGAGCCGTCGGAGACGATATAAAAGCCCAGCTCGCCATTGCCACCCTCGGTATACGAGTACACCTCGCCGGGGGGGACTTTGATTCCGTCGATGACCAGCTTGAAGTGGCCGATCATGCTTTCGATGGTGTTGTAGACGGCGTTTTTCGGCGGCATACAGACGCGCGGGTCGTCGAGAAGGAACGGCCCCGGCGGAATCTGTTTCATCGCCTGATCGAGAATCCGCATCGACTGACGGATCTCTTCGAGTCGCACCGCAAACCGATCGTAGTTGTCGCCGACCGATCCGACCGGAACGTCGAACTCGAAGCGATCGTAGACCAGGTAGGGGTGATCTTTGCGCACGTCATACGGCACGCCCGTCGAGCGCAAGCACGGTCCGGTCCAGCCATAGGAAATCGCGTCCTCGGCAGAGATCACCGCGACGCCGTCCATGCGGTCTCGGAAAATGCGGTTTTTGACGAGCAGGCTCTCGGTT
The DNA here is from genome assembly GCA_035340095.1 of Pseudomonadota bacterium. Taxonomy (GTDB): domain Bacteria; phylum Myxococcota_A; class Polyangia; order Palsa-1104; family JAEUJZ01; genus JAEUKA01. The sequence continues at coordinate 2,780 of DAORGN010000073.1, forward strand.
TCGCCCAGCGCTTCCTGGCTCTTGTCCAGCGTGAAGCGCAGCTTGTCGAGCCAGTGCTCCGGCAGATCCTGCGACACACCGCCGATGCGAACATAGGAGTGGGTGAGTCGCGCGCCCGTCAGCTCCTCAAGAAGCTCCCACAGCCACTCGCGGACTTTTATCATCCACAAAAATGGCGTAAAGCCACCGACTTCCATCGCCGACGCGCCAAGACACGTCAGGTGGTCGGTGATCCGGGAAACCTCGCCGATGATGACGCGGATGTATTTGGCCCGCTCGGGAAGCTGGTCGACGATGCCGATCAGCTTTTCAACCGCGAGCGCAAAACCCACGTTGTTCAGCAGCGGCGAGACATAGTTCAGACGGTCGGTATACGGGAAGACCTGCGTATAGGTCGCCGCCTCGGCTTCTTTTTCAAAGCAGCGGTGCAGATAGCCGACTTGGACGTCCGAATCTTTGACCGTCTCACCATCGATGGTCAGAATGATCCGCACGGTGCCGTGGGTCGCCGGGTGCGACGGACCCATGTTGATCGTCATCGGCTCCGTCGGCAGCTCGATGTCTTCGACCTCTTCAAGCTCTTCGGTGTTGAGCTTGTCCATCAGGTCTTGCGGCACCTTCGGACGCGCGCTAAGCCCAGGGATTCCCCCCGCCGCGATCTCGTCGGGAGTCGGCATTCCAAACGCGAGCTTCTTTGGCCCGGTCTTGCTCTGATTTGTCGTCGTCGACATGTCTTTCTGTTCCCTTAGCTCAGCGAGTAGTCGCGGCGAATCAGCGGCTGCCGTTTTTCTTTGGGATAGTCCTTGCGCAGCGGATGGCCGACGAACTCTTCGTACATCAGAATCCGACGCAGATCCGGGTGGCCGGTGAACTTGACCCCGAACATGTCGTAGACCTCGCGCTCCTGCCAGTTGGCGGTCTGCCACAGATCGCTCACCGTCGGCACTTCTGCACTAGGTCCGCCTTCTTCTTCGTGCAGGCCCACCTTGATGCGCAGCCGGTTTCCCGTCGCCATCGAGCGCAGGTGATAGACCACTTCGAAGCGCGGCTCGCGCCCAAAATAATCGACCGCCGTCACATTCACGAGGAAGTCAAACCCCGCCGTGTCGCGCACAAAGCGCATGACATCTTTGAAGCTGTCTTTGCTTACCACCGCCGTATCGTCGCCGTGGCTGCTGTGCGACGAGACAATCGCTGCGGGAAACTGCGCCACCAGCTTGTCGAGATCAGCTTTGCTCATTTGCGAAATCTTCCCTTGCTGCCTACTTCTCACGAGGGGCGGGGTTTAGGCGACCACCGGCAGACGCTTGCGCCCGTCGGTGGAAGCCGCTTGCAGCTCGACTTCTTTGCGGTCGCGACGCTGCACCCAGGTTGTCGCTTCCTGAATCTTCTTTTGCAGAAGAATCAGTCCGTCGAGAACCTGCTCGGGACGCGGCGGACAGCCGGGAATGTAGACATCCACCGGGACGATCTGATCGCAGCCCGGCACGGTGTTGTAGTTCTGGTAAAAGCCCCCCGTCGAGGCGCAGACGCCAAATGCGATGACGTACTTGGGTTCGGCCATCTGCATCCAGATGCGGTGCAGTACCGGGGCCTGCCGCTCGGTGATCGTACCGACCACAAACAGCAGGTCGGCTTGGCGCGGCGAAAAGCGGGGGAACTCGGCACCGAAGCGGGCGATGTCGTACTTCGACGCGGCGGTCGCCATGTACTCCATGCCACAGCAGGCGGTGACGAAGGGATAGCTGAACAGCGAATACTTGCGGGCCCAGTTCAGGGCGTCGTCAAGGCGGGTCGTGTAGCTTTCGGCCATGGTTCTTTCCTGACTCCCTGCTTAGCCCCAGCCGATGGCGCGCTTGCGCCAAACGTAGGCGAGCGCGACCACCAGCGTGCTCATAAACACCAGCATCTCGACGAAACCGAATGACGTCACGGTGCCAACGCACTCGCTGTGAATCACCGTACCCAGGCAGGACAGTCGACGGTAAATCGCCGCCCAGGGATACAAAAACGCCGCTTCGATGTCGAAGATTAGAAACAGGAGCGCCACCTGATAGAACTTGACGGAAAAGCGCACGCGCGGGCTGCCAATGGGTTCCGAGCCACACTCGAAGGGCGCGAGCTTTTCGGCGTTTTCGCGTTTCGGACCCAGGAACATCGCCAGAGCCAAGAACACGCACGAAAACGCGATGCCAAACAGGATCGCCACGAGCGTGGGGCCATAGTCAGTTGCTTGTTCGACGGACATTCGGAACCTCGTTTGCTCCGCCGCGAATATAAATGGGTGGCCTTCTGGGTGTCAATCTTCGCCCACGGAGCTTGTTCGATTCTTCCGTGAGATGCCTCAGTCGGGTGTTCCTGCTTCTCGGGTCGGACCACCTACATTGTCTTTGGCAGCGGCTTTGGCGGACTCTTGCCGGGCTTTTGCTGAAAGCAGGTGTCCGAGCGCCGTCTTGGCTTCATCGCGAATCTGTGCGTCGCTGTGGCTCTGCGCGACAAACTCCAAATAGCGCTGTGCTTCGTCCCCACCGAGCGCCGCCGCCGCTTCCAGCACTTTGCCAAGCTCACTGCGGTCGCGAAACTCGGTGCTATCGAGCAGGGGTCGCACCGACTTGGGGTCGCCCAGCTCCACCAGTGCACCAATCGCCTGATCGCGCAGCGCGCTTGGCGACTGCCGGTCTTTTAGCACCGCCATCACCAGCTTCTGCGCACCTTGATCTTTGCGCATCGCCAAAAGCCGCAGCGCCACCCCGCGCAAGTCCGGCTCTTTGCTGTTGTCGTTGGCCAGCTTGGTAAGCTCGGACGTTTTGACCCCACAAAGTCGCAGCTGCGCCCCCAAGCTGTGAGACGTATCCCGCACCGCCCGTCGCGCCAAGTCCGACCACACAAGCCCCGTTGGTGATGTCGTTTTCCCTGACTGTTCCGCCACGGCCAAGTGTTGCAGCCGGGTAAGCTCTGGTTGCGGGGTTTTTTCGTCGCTCATGGCATCGCCACCGCGCCGCGTCCGCAAAAGCCCCGCGGTGAGCGCGCGCAAAAGCGGCGGCTTGGGCTTTGACTCGGTTCCCGCCGAATAGACCAAGCCCAGCTCGATCTGCAGCACGAAGTCCCCTGGCTCACGTTCCGCTGGGGCCAGCGCCACCGCGACATCGGCGCTGCGCAGTCCTTCGATCGCCGCAGCGAGCAGCATGTCGCGATCCAGTTCGGTCGGTGCTTTTTGCTGGGCCGCACTGCCGTCGGTCTGGCTGGCGATCTGGATGTCGACCACCCGCATGGGCAGCGTCGCAGGCGTCGGCTCAGGGCGCTTACAACCCACGCACACGCCGAGGCACAACAGCATTCCCAGCCAGACAGCCCATGTGCGACGCTTCATGGCGGCAAGTATAGCGTGGAGCCATGGCCACCCTACGACCCCGCAGATGTGACCAAACTGTCACAGCGACGACACCGATTTGGCACGGCGCGGCCAAATTGGTTGGATCTCCGACGACAGCATTGCAAAACGGGCGCGAAATAATTATCTGGCCATGACAATCCCATGACATGCGGTGGGCAACATGACGGAATGCAGAAAAAACCCCAGCGTCCCGTGCCTTCCGTCGAAATCATCGACACGCCGCGCGTCCGTCCGCCCCGTCCGATCCAGATCGACAAGCTGACGAGCATTCCGTTTTTCTTGGTCCACATTGCTGCGCTGGCTTCGGCCATTTACTTGGGCGCAACCAAGACCGACATCATCGTCTGCGTCGCTCTTTATTACATTCGGATGTTTGGAATCACCGCCGGGTATCACCGCTACTTTTCGCACCGCGCATACAAAACGTCGCGCTTTTTCCAGTTTGTGCTGGCGGTGATTGGTGGTGCGTCGATGCAAAAAGGCGTGCTGTGGTGGGCGGCGCACCATCGTCATCACCACAAGTGGAGCGACATGTCGGAAGACATTCACTCGGTCAAGCAGGACGGTTTCTACTGGTCGCACGTCGGCTGGATCATTTCCAACGAGTACGACGAGACCGAGTGGGATCGCATCAAGGACTTTTCAAAATACCCCGAGCTGCGCTGGCTCAATCGCTGGCACTGGGCGCCGGCCCTTATCGGTGGCGCGATCCTGTACGCGATCGGCGGCATTCACTGGTTTGTGTGGGGCGGTCTGGTAAGCAGTGTGTTTTTGTGGCACGGCACGTTCTTCATCAACTCGCTCGCGCACGTTTGGGGCAGTCGCCGCTATCCGACGACCGACACCAGCCGCAACAACTTCTGGCTCGCGCTCATCACGATGGGCGAAGGCTGGCACAACAACCACCACTACTACCAGAGCACCGCCAACCAGGGCTTCTTCTGGTGGGAAGTCGACTTTAGCTACTACATCCTCAAGATGCTGTCGTGGGTCGGGGTGGTGTGGGATCTGCGCACGCCGCCACGCCACATTTTGGAAGGCAAAGCCGCGGTGGACCCGATCGAGCCCGAAGTTGCGACCGAAGTCCCCGCCCTGCCACCCGCTGCGGTTCCATCCGTCTGACCTGCCCGTGATACACTGGCCGCCACGATTTTCCCGCGAGGGGGAGAGGCCAGATGTCCCAAAACAACGCCACCGATTGGCAACCCGCACAGCCCGGCGAAGGGCGCAGTCCATGTCCCGCACTCAACTCGCTGGCCAACGGCGGGCATCTTCCACGAAATGGCATCGCCAGCCGCTCACAGCTCATCACTGCGATCGTGGGTCAGCTTGGTATCTCGACGGAGTTTGCCAACACGCTGGCGAACGCGGCGCTTGAAAAATTCGGCAAACCCGGCGACGGTGGCGAACAAGTTCTGCATCTTCAGGATCTGTGTCAGCACGGCAAGCTGGAACACGACGCCAGCCTGACCCGCCAAGACGCCCACGCCGGCGATCATGCCAAGGTTGATCCATCGCTCGTCGAACAGCTGCTGTCCCTGAGCAAAAATGGACAGACCCTGACGCTCGATGATCTGGCCGCGGCGCATCAAATTCGCATGCATCAGTCGGCGCAAGGCGGTCACCATGTGCCGGGCAAAGCCGGTTTCGTGGGGACGGTCGAAGCGGCGCTGCTCTACACCGTGCTCGCCCGCGGGGAATCGGGCATCAGCTTGGCCGATGCGCGTGAATTTTTGCTGACCGAGCGCGTGCCGCAAGGCCTGGCCGGACGAAACATCACGCTGGCGCAAGTCGCCGTCCGCGCCATCGCCATCGCCGCCAAAGGCAACCTGCCCGTCTGTGAAGCCGCCCGTCGCGCCAAAGAAGCGACCAAGAAGTAATCCCACCAAGAAAACCCCGGCGTGCGCCGAAAAGCCGGGCTACCATGCGCCGCGCATGCCGTTTCTTGAACTGCTGCTGACGGCGCTCGATACGTTGCGCGCCAACAAAGCCCGCGCCGTGCTAACGACGCTGGGCGTGATCATTGGCGTGCTGTCGGTGATTTTGTTGGTTTCTCTCGGTGAGGGCGCACGAAGTTACCTGGGCGACACCTTTGCCGGACTGGGATCGAACCTGCTGCAAGTTCAGCCGGGCCGACGAGAAACCAAGGGCTTTGGCGGTCCCTCGCTTGGCACCGTATACAAAATCACGCGCGAAGACGAACACATGCTGGCCCGTCGCGCCACCACCGCCGATGGTGTTGCGGGCGTCGTGACCGGCGGCGGGACCGTGCGTTATTTGAACCGGCGACGGGACACGCTGGTTCTCGGTGTCGGCAGTCGTTTCATCGAAATTCGCCAGATGAACGTCGCCCAAGGCCGCTTTTTTACCGACGAAGACATCGAATCCCGACGGCGTTTCGTGGTGCTTGGCCGCACCGTTCTGCAAGAGCTGTTTGGCGACGAAAATGCGCTTGGCAAAGTGATCAAAGTCGCCGACGGAGAGTTCCGCGTCATCGGCATCATGGAACACAAAGGCCAGACGCTCGGCTTCGACCTCGACGACATTGTTTTTATCCCCGAGACCACCGGCCTGGACCTGTTCGCGCTCGATGGGCTTTCGCACATCTTGGTCCGCGCCCGCGACAAAATCAGCGTCGATCCCGCCATCGACGAAATCACCGATCTGTTGCGCCGTCGCCACAACGATCAAGTCGACTTCACGATCATCTCGCAGGACGACATGCTATCGACGGTGAACGGGATCATGAACACCTTTTCGATGGTCCTTGTCGCGATCGCCAGCATTTCACTTGTCGTCGGTGGCATCGGAATCGCCAACATCATGCTGGTGTCGGTTCGCGAGCGCACCCGCGAAATCGGTGTCCGTCGCGCCGTCGGGGCCAAAAAACGCCATGTGCTGATGCAGTTTCTGCTCGAATCGGTGGTGATTTCGCTGCTCGGCGGTCTGATCGGGCTCGGTCTCGGCGCGCTGATCATCATGGTGGGGCGTCTTTTGCTGCCGGGACTCCCGGTGCGGCTGTCTTTTGACATCGTGCTGATCGCCGTCGGTTTTTCGGGGATGGTGGGTGTGTTGTCAGGCGTCGTGCCGGCGCAGCGAGCGGCAAGCCTCGACCCAGTGGAAGCGCTGCGCTACGAATGATCATCAGATGAGCAGCGAAAACACATCTGCGAAGTCCGACGCCGCACCAACCGAAAAACCGCGCTGGCTGAGCAAAGTGGTGTTCGGTTTTGGCATCGCGAGCCTGCTTTCCGATGCCGGTCACGAAGCCGGAACGGCGGCTTTGCCCGTGCTGCTCACGACGATGGCGGCGGCCCCCGCAACACTCGGCATCATCGAAGGCATTGCCGATGGTGTGGTCTGTTTTGCCAAGCTGTTTGGCGGATCGCTCGCAAACCGTCCGCAGTGGCGCAAACCGCTGGCAGTCACCGGATATTTGGTCACGGGGCTGTCGATTGGACTGTTCGCGCTGTCGACAAACTGGCTGCACATCTTGGGCTCGCGCATCCTCGGCTGGCTGTTTCGTGGGCTGCGCAGTCCGTCGCGGTCGGCGATGCTGGCCGACGCGGTGCCGAAAACAGCACTGGGACGCGCCATCGGCTTCCACCGGGCCATGGACACCGTAGGAGCGATCTTCGGACCGCTCTTGGCGACGCTGCTGCTTCTGCGGTTGCCACTGCGCCAGGTGTTTTGGGTCGCGATGGTGCCGGGAGTGCTCGCCGCCGTCGCGTTTCTGCTTTTGGTGCCGGGTCAGACCACGACGTCACGCGAACCACCGCCGTCGCTTTTGCGTGGAATGAAAGAGCTTCCACCCGCTTTCCGTCGGTTCCTCATCGCGGTGATGTCGTTTGGAATCGGCGATTTTGCCCGCACCTTGTTGGTGCTGCGCGCGACGCAGCTGCTGCCGGCCCAGGACATTCCCGGAGGAGCCGTGTCGGTGGCGATTCTGCTTTTTGCGCTGCATCACGCAGTCGCCGCTGCTTGTGCATTTCCCGTCGGATATTTGGCAGACAAGATGTCGCCGCGCTGGCTTTTGGCTGTGGGTTATGGTCTGGGCGTCGTCACAGCGCTGCTCGCCGCGTTCGCACAGCCGAGCGTGGTCTATTTGGCTGGGTTGTTTGCCGTCGCTGGGATGGTGATTGGAATCGAAGAAACCATCGAAGGCGTACTGTGCGCGAGGCTGGCTCTACCCAAGCTGCGCGGCACCGCATACGGAATGCTCGCAGCGACGAACGGCATCGGTGACATGGTGGCAAGTTCCGTCGTCGGTGTCGTCTGGGCGGCTTACAGTCCACAGCTTGCTTTTTTGCTGGCCGCAGTCGCTTGTGCCGTGGGAACGGTGCTCTTGGTCGTCGCGGTTCCCGACGAATAAATCCGACGCTATTTGGGCCGATTGGCAGAAATGCGCTGCCACGCGAGCAGACAGCCGACGCAGACCCCAAGCAGCCCAAGTCCCGCCGCAAACGTCACGCCCTGCCCCACTTTCCCGTCGAGCCACTTGCCGATGTAAATGCCAAAAAGCCCAGGTATCACCACCAGCCAACCGAGCCCGACCATCGTCACAGCGGTACTTATCAGACCGTGCTGTTCGCGATCGTGTTTTTCGCGCCGTGCGTGCAGTCGCTGCGCCGAATCGGGCAGCGCATCGGGCTTCGAGCCTGGTTTCTGGGTTGCGCCTTGGCTCATTGCTCGCTCAACAGCCGCCGCGGCCCGTTTGTCCGATGTTCGTGTCGCAGATAGTCGGTCATGTGACTGAGCAAGGCACCTTCCATCCGCGCAAAGCTCCGGTACGCCTCGCTCTCTTGCGCCACCGCGAGAGACAGCCGACTTTTCACTTCCGCCGACAGCGCCCGCAAGTCATCGCTTGGCGTCGCTTCGCGGGTGAAGACTTGCACATGGCGCCCGCCGCTCACGAACAACACCCCGCCGCGCAGACCGACGAAATGTTCCACCGCAGGATCGTCGGGTCCGCCGCCTGCGCGATAGATCAGCACCGACACCGACAGCACCGTCAGCAAGTCGGCATGACCGGGCAATATTCCAAATGATCCCGTCGGATCTTCGGCTCGCACATGCCGAACGCCGTCGAGATCGAGCACAAGCTGAAGCGGCGTCACAATCGTGAGACGCAGACTTCGCTGCGACGGCTCAAGCTCTAGCGAGGCATCGGCCATGCGCGTCCTGGGTTAGTACGAAAGAAGTGTCACCGCCGGATGTCCGCCAAGCGCCTTGCGCCCATGCAAAAACGACAGCTCGAGGACAAAGCCGTAGCCGACCACCTCGGCACCTTGTTTTTGACACAGCCGCGCTGAACCTGCCGCTGTTCCGCCCGTCGCCAGCACGTCGTCGATGATCACAACCCGCTGACCCGCAACGGCATCTTCGTGCATTTCGAGCGTCCCGCTGCCGTATTCCAAGTCATACGTCTCGGTGACGCGACGATAGGGCAGCTTGCCCGGCTTGCGAACCGGCGCAAAACCCAGACCCAAACGCTCCGCCACCGGCGCCGCAAAAATGAAGCCGCGCGATTCCACCCCAACAATCATCGTCGGTTTGAGCGGCGCGAGTCGTTCCGCCAAAAGATGAAGCACGAGGCGAAAAGCTGTCGCATCAGCGAGCAGCGGCGTGATGTCTTTGAAGAGAATGCCTGGCTTGGGGAAATCAGGAACGTCGCGGATGTGACGAGCGAGCAGCGCCAGGGCAGGATCGGAAACCATCTGTGCACCCTATCATCGCGGCAGGGTTTTCCAAAGCCCGCGCTACATGCCCACGCGACGCATTCCGCCACCCGGAGGACCACCGCCCCCGCCTGACCGTGGACCGCCCATGGGATTTGCGCCAGAACCGCCGCCTGCCGACTTCGCCGAATCGACGATGATCGCTTGGCCTTCGGTTAAGCCGTCGCTGACTTCGGTAAACAGACCGTCGCTGATGCCAGCGCTGACGAAGACCGGATGGAAGCGCTCCCCGTCGGGAACAAAGATCGGCGACTTGTTGCGACCTTCTCCGCGGCCTTCGCGCTTTCGCTCGCGGCCTTCGCCTTTGTTTTCGCCCGGCGCCCGATCGAGCCTCGGCTTAAAGCGCAGCGCCGCATTGGGCACAAGCAGCACATCTTTCCGTTCGGCGACGACCACCCGCACGTTGGCGGTCATTCCGGGCCGCAGCAAAAGTTCCCCGTTGTCGACATCCAGCACCACGACGTAGGTGACGACGTTTTGCACCGTCTGCGCTGCGTTGCGAATCTGCGACACCTTGGCGGCAAAGCGCTTGCCCCGGAAGCTATCGACGGTAAACTCCGCCACCGCCCCGACGCGCAGATAGCCGATGTCCGCTTCGTCGACGTTGGCCAGCACCTGCATTTTTTTCAGATCCCCCGCGATCTGGAACAGGTTGGGCGCTTGGAACGATGCGACGACGGCTTGCCCCAGTTCGACGTTGCGCGAAATCACGATGCCGTCGACGGGAGACAAGATCACCGAATTTTTCAGATCCAGCCGCGCCTTGTCGAGCGCTGCTTGCGCCAGCTTCACACCCGCTTCCGCCGCCTGGACGCTGGCTGCGGTGCTCTGTTCCGTCGCGACGGACTGATCGCGATCCGCCGCCGAGATGTAACTTTTGGCAAACAGCGCCCGCGATCGCTCGGCAATCCGCGATGCATTGAGCGCATCAGCCTTGGCGCGAATCAAGTTGGCCTGCGCCGACGCCACGTTCGCTTCTTGGCTTTTGACTGCCGTTTGAAACAGCGCCGGGTCCAGCTCGACCAGCACTTGCCCTTGTTTCACCGTGTCGTTGAAGTCGGCGTGCAGCTTGTGAACGATGCCCGACACCTGCGAACCGACCGGGGACAAAAGCAAAGGCTGAATCGTGCCGGTCGCATTGACCACCTGCGTCACGTCACCGCGCGTCACTTTCGCAGTCACCCAGCGCGGCCCTTCGCTTTTGTGAAAAAACAGCCGATAGGCGCCAAAACCGATTGCCACCACTGCGACCACCGCGAGCAGCCAGATCCAGATCTTCCGCTTCGGGCTGGTCTTTTCCGTCATCGCTTCGCTCATGGCGTCGCATCTCCTCGTGGCTCGGTTTCTTTGATGAGCTCTCCCAGGTAAAAGCGCAAGCTCGCCCGCTGCTGCGCGAGCGCAAAGTCAGCCGACACCCGCTGTGCCTGCGCCTGCATCGCCGCGACTTGGGCATCGCCCAGCTCAATCGCGTTGCCGACGCCTGCCCGATAGCGCCCATCCGCCATCTCGAGCTGCTTTTTGGCCTGGTTCGCGACCGCGACCGCGGCTTCGACCGTCAGCCACGCCGTCAGCACCTGCTGAAGCGCCTGCTGAAGCTGGCTGCGCACCTGAAGCCGCAGCTGCGTCAGGTTCGCTTCAGCCAGCGCAAGCTGAGCCCTCGCGTCACGAACCGCATACACCGTCGACAAACCAGTGAACACCGGCCAGGTCAGACCGACCGTTCCCGATACCAAAAGTCCTGGCAGCGCTTGCGTCGTGACGTCCAGACCGCTCACTCCGCCAAATGTCCCCGAGTTCATGGTCGCACTGGCACCAAGCGACAGCGACGGCAAATAATCGGACTTGGCCGCCTTCAGCTGCGCTTCGCTTTGCCGCACCCGCGCCAACAGCGACTGATAGTCCGGGCGGGCTTGCAGCGTCCGTTCAACCACTTCGTCGGGCACCGTCGCAACCGTTTCCGATACCGCGTTGCTGAGCGCGGCTTCGATTGGATGCGGTGCCGGCAGCGTCGACTGCAGCGGTCGCTTGTGCCAGCTTCCCCAGTCTCGTTCCGGCAGACCCAGCGCCTGCAAAAACTGCGTCCGCGTCACTTGCACATTGCCCTGGGCCTGCAGCACTTGCAGCTTGGCCTGCGCCACCGCCGTTTGGGCAATCAGCACATCGATCTGCGGCTTGGTGCCGATTTTGAAAAAGCTCTCGGACTGCTTGAGCCGCCGGGTCTGTTGCTGGAGATTTTCGCTCGCCACCGACAGCAGCGCCTCGGCTTGCAGCACCGCGTAGAAGCTGCTCATCGTCGAAAGGACGACCTGCGCGCGCGCGTTTTTTTCATCGGTCAAGGACGCTTCCGCACTGGCCTGCGCCGCCGCTATGCGCCCCGACAGCCGGCCAAAGTCCCAGACCAGCTGGTTTAGCGACAGCACACCGCTTGAACGAAACGTCGAGACCGAGCTTTTTCCCTCGGGCGCGCCAATTTGATAGCTGTAATCACCGCGCACCGAGCCCGACAGCGAAAGCTGGGGCAGCCACGGACTGCGCGCCGTTCCGACTTTTGCTTCGGATGAAAGCCGGGTCTGCCGAGCCACTTCCGCCGACGGATTGTGGACCAGCGCGGTCTGGATCGCCTCGACCAGCGGCAGAGGCGGCCCCGACAGACTGCTGACCGTTGGCGCGGTGTCTGCACTTGGCTCCGTCGCCATCACCGGAGCCGTCAGCAGCATCGAAAGCGCGCCCGTGCAAAGCCAAGCCCGCGTGTTCATCAGCTACCCTCCACGGATCGCCAAGCCAACTGTCGCTTGTGCTGGAACTGCCGTTCCAAGAAGCGATCGGACGCCCCAACATCTGCGGCCAGCGTCGACAAAGTGGTCGCGAAAACCAGTCCGTAGACCGACTGACGCGACACCTTGACCGGCTGATCGGGCGTAACCAGCGGCGAACCCACATTGCCCAGCATCGCCAGCGTATCGAGCGCCAAAAAAAGCGGCCACACACAGGCCAGACGCAGACGAACCAGCGACTTGGGAATCGCCAGCACATATGGCCACGCTTCATCGCAGCGGCGTATGCCAAGCCGCAGTAGCGTCGCCGTCAGCTTGCGCATCGCCCGCGCTTCGCCCAGATCGCGTGGCGGCGTGCGGGTCAGATCATAAAGTCGCGCGCAGGTCAGGCCATGTTCGTCGAGCAGCGGCTGCGGAATGTAGCAGCGACCGATCCGCAAGTCCGCCGCCAGATCGCGCACCACATTGGTAAGCTGAAGCGCTTTGCCAAGCGACACGCCACAGTCGACAAGCTCCGGCGAGCGCAGGTGCGCAAGTCCTGGCAGGTGTGCAGCACACAGCTCGGTCCAAAACTCCCCGACGCAGCCCGCCGCGTAGTAGGTGTATTCATCAAGCTCCGCCAGCGACTGTAGCACCACCACCTGGTCCGCCGACGACACACTGCCCGCCGCCGGAAAGCGACGCAGATCCGTCTGCATGCCGCTCACCAGCTGGCCCAGCACCCGCGTCACCAGACGGCGATCAGGCTCATCGGCTTGCAGATGCAGCGACAGACACTCGTCAAGCACCGCCAAGAGCGTCTGCTCGCTCGACGGCAACGCCTGACCCATCGGCTGGCGCAAAAGTTCCCGCAGCGCCAGCTGAAGACGGGCGAGTGCCGCGACATCACCTTCGCTGGCAGAAGACAGCTCCCCAAGCAGCGAAAGCCGGGTCGTCGCAGGCAAAAGATCGGTGTCCGCGATGGTGTCAGCCGCCCGAGCGAGCAAATAGCCAAGCCCAATCGGCGCAGCAACCTCGTCGGGAAGCACACGAACGCTAAGGAAAAATGAACGAGAGACGCGCTTGAGTAGCGCGGTGAGCGGCGGCGGGAGCACGGGAGGAAGTCTTACTTGGCAGGCGGGGTCGGCGGCTTGACAGCACCGGGCGCTGGCGTCGGCGGAGTCGGCGGTCGCTGCCCCATCGCTTTGAGCGCAGCCGCTTCCGCGAGAGCCGCTTGCCGTTCGTTTTCTTCCGCCGGACCGATGTGCTCTTTGTTCGTGTCATCGAGCATCTTGTGATAGACGAGCAGTCCGTCGCTCGACGTGAAGCCCTTGGGGCTCGACTGATTGAACACACCTTCGAAGACGTACTGTTTGCCGATGGTCAGCTTCGGCTCGCGACCGCGGAAACCACGGTATTCGGCGATCAGCAGGCCCTTTTCTTTGCTGCCGTTGGCTTCGTCGGATGCATACATGTGCGGTTCTTCGCACTGCTTGCACTGCTGGCCTTTCGGGCAGACCGGGCACTTGTACACCTCGAGGAGGTAGGCTTTCACCTTGACCTTCTGCCCGAGGTACTTGTTCTTGGTGTCGCTATAGCGCTTAAACTCTTTGCGCAGACCGTAAATGGACACCGTTCCGTCGGGATACTCACGCGGGATGTTCGGTTCGGCAAACGACGGCGGCGGCGGCAGGTTCAGCTTCACACCGGGCAGTAGCGTCGCACCGACTCCGGAATTGTCGAGAAGCCCAGCGAGTCCTTTGTCACAGCCCGGCACAAGCGAAGCAAGCAACATGAGGAGAGGCAGCCAGCCGGCTCGACGGCCAAACCGACGCTGCTGAGCTGCGAAGAGGCGCCCGAGGCGGACGCGACCGAAAGCGGATGCCAAGTTCATCTTCTGCCATTCCTCCTCTGCCGCGCGGCAGAGCGCCAAAAACCACGACCGTCTTGCAGCTTTGCAAAATCCGGTACGTAAGTAGGTTTACTTATATCGCTCGCGATAGCAATTGGGGTGCTGATTCGTTAGCACGACGGCGGGGCCCGAATCAACTTCCGCGGCTGCGGGAACATCCAACCACCTGGGCAAAAGCCGCCTCGCCACCTGCGCCCAGTCCGCTTGTGCTGCTTGCTTGGGTCCGTGCGCGCGCAGCCGGGCCGCCAACATCGGATCGCCGAGCAGCGTCTCGATCGCTTGCGCAAGCGCTTGTGCATCACCGGGTGGCACCGCAAGACCACAGCCGCCAAGCTGCGCTGTCGTCCCACCCACCGCCGATGCCACGACCGGCAGTCCCGATGCGAGCGCTTCCCAAATCACCACCGGCGCGCCTTCGGTCCTGCCATCGGGCAATTGCAAAGACGGCAGCACCAGCAGATCCGCGGCGGCAAGCCACTGTCGCTTGTCACGACCGAGCACCTCGCCAACAAAACGAACCGGCAGACCCTGCGCGTGTGCTTCCGCTTCGAGTGGACTGCGCAAAGGACCATCGCCCGCCACGATCAGCTCGATGTCCAGGTGGCGAAGTCTGCGAAGCGCCGAGAGCAACACCGAAACACCTTTGACCGGAACCAGCCGACCCAAACACAGCAGCGTTGGACGATACAGGCCCAGTTTGTGCCGGATCGCCTGCCGTTCTCCGTCTCGCAAGGCAAATTCGGCAACATCGATGCCCATCGGCACCACGCGCCCTGGTGCCCCGTCGATGACAAGATGTTCCGCGGTGTAGACCAGATCGGCACGCGCCGCGAACCAGCGTCCCATGTTCGCAAGCCCAAGCCGCCGCAACAGGTGAACGTCCGACGAATGCGCAATCGCCACATGCGGGCGCCCTCGACTGACAAGACCCGCCACAAGACCGCACGGCACAAGCCAATGCGAAATCAGCGCGTCACAGACGGACAAAAACTGCGCCACCGCGCGCACAAGATCGACGGAAAACTGCATCGCCAGGCCCAGGGTGCCGATCGGTTTGCGCCGAAGACCCTGCACCAGTGCGTCGGGAGCGCCGCCACGGAAAAACAGCGACGATGGCAGCCGATGCACGGCGATGCCATCCAGCCGCTCAAACACCGCGGCGTCGGAATCACCGGCACACACGACGCTGACGCGATGCCCAAGCCGGTGCAGGTGGCGATTGAGTCCGTGCACAAAGCCGCCCGCTGGGTCCCCGGCAAAGCGCGGATACGACGTGCTGACTATTCCGAAGTGCATGGGTCCACCACGCGCGTTTGCCTTCGACGCCAGCGTGCCCACAGCCGCCACGGGAGCGCCCGCAGCGCCACAAACAACACCGGATAGATCGCCGTCCGCAGCGAAATTCCCGAACGCCAGGTCCGCCCGTAGATGGTCCGCACCGGCACATCTTGCACCCGCACGCGGCCCACCCACAGCCTCGCGAGCAGATCGTTGGGATAGCCGTAGCGCGGAAACAGCCCGTCGAGGTCAATCGACAAAAGCGCTCGCCGCGTCGCTGCCGTAAAGCCACACTGCGAATCGAACATCCGCGGATAACCGGCGGTGATTCGGGTCAAAAGCGACAGCACAACATTGCCGACAAGACGCAGCCGCGGCATCGTCTGCCAGACTTCGCGGTGGGCAAATCGGTTGCCTTTTACATAATCGGCTCGCCCGTCGACAATCGGCTCGATAAGCGAAGGCACATCGGCGGGGTCCATCTGCCCATCGCCAGCCATCACGACAGCGACGTCACTGTTTAGCAAAAGCGCCCGCCGATAACCCGTTGCCACCGCCGCTCCGACGCCGCGGTTTTGCAGGTGGCGCAGCACTTCGACGCCGGGCCGCGCATGACAAGCGGCCACCGACGACGTTTCGTCCACGCTGCCATCATCGACGACCAGCACATGATCAACATAGGTCGGGATCGTCGCCAGCGTGCTCGGCAGATGATCCGCTTCGTTATAGGCCGGGACGACCACTGCGACCCGGAGCCCCTTGTACATGACTTCATCCCATGCCGCCTTGCTCGGCGACGGCTTGCCGCAAAAAGCGCGCGTTTCGCGCTACTTGTCACCGACGACAATTTTCCCGTCGATGATGTCTTTTCGGAGAGCTTCGACGCGCGCGCGAACGTGGGTCGGGATCATGCCGCGACGAGGTTCGTCGTAGGCGTAGTCGATGCCGCCTTCGCGCAGGCCGAACACTTTGACACCCGGATCGAATCGACCTTCGCGTAGCTCGGCGATGACGTTGTAGACGCTGACTTCGATCCGTTTGACCATCGACGTCAGCATGTAACCGGGCGCGTCGTCCCACTGATCGCTGTCGACGCCGATGGCGCGCCGATTTTTTTCACGCGCCGCTTCAAATACGCCAAGTCCCGTCGAACCCGCGGCATGAAACACCACGTCGGCCCCCGCCTGATATTGGGCCAGCGCAAGCTCCTTGCCACGCGCCGGATTTTTGAACGCATCGGCACTTGTACCGGCATAACCGACGAGCACTTTGCAATCCGGACAGACCGCGAGCGCGCCTTGGCGATAACCGGACTCGAACTTGTGAATCAGCGGAATGTCCATCCCGCCGACGAAACCAAGCGTCTTGTGCGGTGACAAAAGCGCGCCGACTGCACCAACCAGGAAGCTGCCTTCTTCTTCGCGAAACTTGAGCGCGACCATGTTGCGCGGCGGCACCACAAAGCCATGCTCGTCGAACTTCGCGTAGTCGATGCAGGCAAAGTGACGATCCGGATAGTCGTGCGCAATTTGGAGCATGTCGTCGGAAAAAACGAAACCGACCCCCAGCACCAAATCAAACCCGCGCGCCGCCAGAAGCCGCAGACCCGATTCCCGATCGGCACCATCGCCTGGCTCGACAAACTCAGCCAAAATGCCCAGCTCGCGCACAGCCTGATCGACGCCACGAAACGCCGCATCGTTGAACGACTTGTCGCCCCGCCCGCCGACGTCGAACACCAGCCCGACGCGCAAAGGTCGCCGGCCAGAATCTTTGACTGCCGTCGAATCAGCGCGCAGCGGCCACAGCAAAAGTGCGTTTATCCCCAAAAGGACCAACGTCACAACGAGCAGCAAGCTTCGCGATGCAGCTTTCACGCCGGAAGCTATACCACATGTGGTAAGGCAGCCAGAGAGGGTCGCAACTGCCTATGCTGATGAACGGAAGCGAAAACCAGTTCTATTTTGGCCTGCTGATTGCCTATTGGGTGCTCGGCGGACTGACGGCGATCAACCTGATGTTTCGATCCGCGCCGTATGGTCGCTATGCCCGCAAAGGCTGGGGGCCGGACATTGGCGCCACCGCCGGCTGGATCATCATGGAAGCGCCGGCCTCGCTTGCGCCGCTCGCACTGTTTTTGCTGAGCGACCGCCGAGACACCGTGCTGTGGGTGTTCACCCTGATTTGGCAGCTACACTACTTCCATCGGGCGTTTGTCTTCCCATTCCGGCGACGTGGCGGCGGTACGATGCCACTGGCGATTGCGCTGACCGCGGTGGTCTTCAACCTGGGGAACGCCTATCTCAACTGGCGATTCCTTGCGCAGCTTGGGCCCGTTTACGATCCAAACTGGCTCACTGACCCGCGCTTTGTCGTCGGCACAGCCGTTTTTTTGGTCGGCTTTGTCATCAACCAGCACGCAGACTATGTACTGCTTCACCTGCGCAAACCCGGCGAGACCGGCTACAAGATCCCCTACGGCGGCATGTACCGCTTTGTCTCGTGCCCCAACTACTTGGGCGAGCTGGTCGAGTGGATCGGCTGGGCGATTCTCACCTGGTCACTCGGCGGGCTGACGTTTGCATTCTGGACCGCGGCGAACCTTGTGCCCCGTGCGCTCAGTCACCATCGCGACTATCACAAGCGCTTCCCCGAGTATCCCGCCGATCGCAAAGCCGTGATTCCGTTCCTGCTGTAGCGGACGGGCAAAGCAGCAGCGATCACCCAAGCCGCGACGTGGGCGGCTTGGCGGTGACACAGACGGATTGATTCAGGGAAGAGGACGGAGCGGGAAGGGGAAGCGTGTTTCGCGGAAGCTGGAACCGGACAGGCCGTCGACCGGGGAGGCCGACGGTGGGGACTATTCCTCGTCCTCTTCGTCCTCGTCCTGCTTGCGACGCTGCTTCTTGCCCTTCTTCTTCAGCACGTCGCCGAGCTTGGCACCCAGTTCACCCGAGCCACCGTAGCCCTGTGCCGCCGAGACAGCCGCTGCGCGATTGGCCGCCTTGATCGACAGACCGATCTTGCGCTCTTGCGGGTCGAGCGAGATGACCTCGACGTTGACTTCCTGACCGGGCTTGAGCACCGTGCGCGGGTCTTCGACGCGGTCGTCGGAGATTTCCGAGACGTGCACCAGACCCTCGACGCCCTTGTCGAGCTCAACGAACGCACCGAAGTCGAGCACCTTCTGGACCTTGGCGGGAACAATCGATCCGACCTTGTACTTGTCGGGAATGATGTTCCACGGGTCCGGATTGAGCTGCTTGATGCCGAGCGAAATCTTCGGCTTTTCACCGTCGGTGGTGTCGATGTTGATGACCACCGCTTCGACTTCGTCACCCTTTTGGAACATCTCCGACGGGTGCTTGATGCGCTGGGTCCAGCTCATATCCGAGATGTGG
>DAORGN010000074.1:0-20319 GCA_035340095.1 Pseudomonadota bacterium
GAGCCAGCGCTGTCCATTTTCATCAAACAGCCACGATCCTTGGCCGCGGACGGGATGGACCGGAAGCTGTGCATACACCGGCAGCAGCGCCGACGAAGAACGTTCATTTAACATGGGAATGCCCCCACCATTTGCAGACCGGCTGTTTCGGGCAGACCGAGCGCCAGGTTCATCGCTTGTACCGCTTGTCCGGCGGCACCTTTGAGCAAGTTGTCGATGGCCACGGTGACTTGCACTTCGCGTCCGTCGTCGCTTTGGCAGGCGTGACAGAGCGCGTAGCTGCCGCCAAGTGCGTGGGTCAGGTCAGGCGGTTTTTTCAGCACCCGAACCAGAGGCCGATGCGCATACGCCGTCGCCAGTGCTTGTGCAGCCGCTTCCGCAGCGAGTGGTTTTTCGACGACCAGATGGGCCGTCAGATAAATCCCGCGCACCATCGGTCCCGAATGGGTGATAAGCCGCGCCGTCGATTCGGCTCGTCCGGTCCAGCGACGCAGGCTTTGCAGGATCTCGGCTTCGTGACGGTGCGAAAACGACGAATAGGCGAACAGGTTGTGGGCGCGGGCCGGATGGTGCGTCGTGTCGCGCGGCTTGGCTCCGGCTCCGCTTGAACCCGTGACGGCAAACAGCGCTGGAATCGATGCGCCGATCAGGTCACGAAATGGATACAGCGCGAGCTGAGCAGCGGTGGCAAAACAGCCGGGTGCCGCAATTGCTGTGGCGCCACGCAGCTTCGGACCTTCGACATCACACAAGCCGTATACGAACTGCGAAAGCAGATCCGGCGACGGATGCGGTCCGTAATGGCGCGCATACAGCGCCGGGTCAGCCACGCGAAAATCCGCCGCCAGATCGATCAGCAGCGGTGGTTTTTTCTCCCACAGTGGTGCAAGCAGTCTCGACAGCTCGCCGTGCTCGAGCGCTGACATCACGACATCGACATCAGCAAACTGCGCTACGAGCTCGCCACCGACAAAGCGCGCATCGGACAATGGCAGCAGCGTCGGATGGACATCGGCAATCGCTTTGTGTTCTTGGCTGCGGCTGTGCGCCGTGACTTTGGCGACGTGCGGATGTTGCAAAAGCAGCCGTAGCAGCTCTCCACCAACGTAGCCTCCGGCCCCAAGCACGAGTACTTTCAGCGCAGGGTTCACGGCTTGTCCTCGGCACACGCAGCGGCGGCTTTTTTGGGGGCGCTGTCAATGGCCCGCCGCACCACCGCGACAAGTCCGGCAGCATCGCGACGGGCGTTGTGTGCCGGAACGCTCAGGTGCGATCGGATGTAGTCGAGCCCCACTTCATTGTCCGTCGCTGGACCCGTCAGAACAGTCGCCGCAATGCCGTAGTCACGGCGCAGGATTTCGACCGCGCCCCAGCAGCCGACCGGATCGGGGGCAGCGACGACCCACGCCCCCGCCGCACCGCGCAGCGCCTGGTCGCCCAGGATGTCTTGCACGCCGTATTCCCCCAGGATGCCGTCGCCCAGCTCGGCGATGATCACGTCGGGTTTGGCGTCGGATAGCCGGTTGAAAATGCCTTTGGCGGTGGCGGTCGTCACACCGGCCCGCGTCGATGCCAAGCCACTGTCGGAAAATGCCAGTGCAGTGATCGCTCCGGCATCGAGCATTTGCAGCGTATCGCGCATCAGCGACACGCCGGTCAGCTTGCACGCCGCGACGCGAACCCCTTGGCGGGTCAGTCCACGCACAAGTTCCGTCGCAGCGTAGGTTTTGCCGGTGTTCATGCAGGTGCCGGCGACGTAAATGACCGGGACGCGGCTGCGCAGATCATCGGCGGTTGGCACGGCACCTTGGCGGATGTTGGCGGGGCGTCCGACGCGATCGGACAGTTCCGGGAAGCTGAGAATCGCCCCCAGCACTTCGGCGCGGAACGGTGGACCGAGCTCTGGACTTGCCGACGTGCAGCGCCCCAGCACGCCGCCCAGGTTGAGTACATGCACAGTGTCCCCAACGGAAATGTGCGAAGGAACTTCCCCCGCGTAGCCGTGCAGCGCCCGTCGATTGCCCAGCGTACCGGCCAAGATATCGCCCGCGCGCAGCGGCACCATGCGACCCGTCAGATCCTCGACGGTGTTGTAGGTTGACTTGTCTTCGAGGATGCGCACCGCCAGCACGAAGCCTTCCGCCGCGGTGATTTGGTCGCTGACGATGACATCGCGTCCAAGCAGCGCGTTTTTCGTCGATGAAGCGATGCGGTCAAGCCGCACCCTGGTGGTGAGCATCATGGCTTTTTCGCAGCCTCCACCGCCGTAAGCGCTTCGGCCCGCGCCTGCGCCCGTGCAGCCAAAAGCGGAGCCACCGCCGACACCCGCGCAAAACCACGCGCTTCGTCGCCCGACCACAGCAGGTTTTCTTCACCATAAGTCGCCACCGCACGGTCGAGCAGCGACGCCGGACTGCGTGCGCCGGTGACTTGATAGCGCCCCGGAGCCAGCCGCACCCGCGTTTCCCCCGTCACCCGCTGCTGACTGCTATCGAGCAGTGCCTCTATGTCGCGCAGCGCCGGGTCAAAGTACTGTCCTTCGTGCAGCCGGTCGCCGTAAAACCGACCCAAGTGGTCTTTCCAAAAGCCTTGCCACTTGGTCTGCACCAGCTTTTCCAGCTCGCGGTGGGCAGAAATCAGCACAAGCGCCGCACCGGCCTCGAAACCAACCCGCCCTTTGATTCCCAGCACCGTCTCGCCGACGTGAATGTTGCGCCCGATGCCAAACTGTTCGCACAGCTCGCCCAGCACATCGACAAGCTGTGCGCCGGTCAGTCTTTTGCCGTCGACCGAAACCGGCACGCCTTTTTCCCAGCCAATCACCACGTCGCGCGGCGCAAGGCTCGGGTTTGGTGGATCGAGCAGCTCCTGCGGCGGACTCGCCCACGAGTCGTGCGTCCAGCCGCCACCCCAGGTCGTGCCCCACAGACCGCGATTGACCGAATACGCCGTCGCCCGTTCGGGAACCGGCAGCCCCCGCTCGCGCAGATAGCTGACCGATGTTTCGCGCTTGACCCCTTCGTCGCGAATCGGTGTCACCACTTCCAGTTCCGGCG
Source organism: Pseudomonadota bacterium (assembly GCA_035340095.1). GTDB lineage: Bacteria > Myxococcota_A > Polyangia > Palsa-1104 > JAEUJZ01 > JAEUKA01. The sequence continues at coordinate 3,057 of DAORGN010000074.1, forward strand.
CCAGCACCCGCAGCGCAACGTCGAAACGAATCTGGTCGTTGCCCGCGCCCGTCGAGCCGTGCGCCACCGCTTTGGCTCCCAGCTTTTTGGCCACCTCGATGACCGAAATCGCCTGCTGGGTCCGTTCTGCCGCCACCGACAGGGGATAGACTTCGCCGCGCAGCACGTTGCCGAAAATCAGATAGCGGACAAAGCGGTCAAACACCTGCTCGCGCGCGTCGACCGCATGGTGAGATGCGGCGCCGACCGCGTGGGCTTGCTTGGCAATCGCTTCGCGCTGGTCGCTGCTGGTGCCGCCGGTATCGACAAACACTGTGTGAACTGTCCAGCCGGCTTCGCTGAGCTTGGGGACGCAGTAAGAAGTATCGAGTCCGCCCGAAAAGGCGAGCGCCAATGGGCCCCGTTTTGTTTGCATAATGCATATACATGCACAAAGCGTTTTTGACGCACAAGAACTATTTTTTGGCCTCGCAATGGCTGAGCTTGATTGGTCCAATCAAAAGTTCGTCGAAGTTGTCTGGTTTTTCCCTTTGACTTGGCGCGTCAACTCGTTCACCCTGGCGGGCCGTGAGGTCTGGCTGTGGACAGTTGTAAGATGCATAATTGCATATTTGGAGCCGCGTCATGAAGCTCTGTTTGGCGGATGGCACGACGCTTTCCGGGCGGTCGTTTGGCGCGAACGTGGAAGCGCGCGGCGAAGTGGTCTTTCACACCGGCATGGTCGGCTATGTGGAAGCGCTCACCGACCCTTCGTATCGAGGACAAATCCTGGTGTTGACCTATCCGCTGATTGGCAACTATGGGGTGCCAAAAGAGGGGATGGAGTCGTCGCGGATTCAGGTCCAAGGTCTGGTGGTGAGCCGTTACGCACCGTCGCACAGCCATCACTTGGCGGTGCAAAGCCTGGCGGACTGGCTGATTTCGTCTGGCGTGCCGGCGGTGCAGGGCATTGATACCCGGCTGTTGGTGCAAAAGCTGCGCAGCAAAGGCACCGTGCAGGGCGCGCTTGTCGACGAAGAAACCTTGCCGCAGGTCGGGCTTGCGCAGGCGCCGGGGATTGCGATGCGCGACGCCGTGGATCTGGTCGAACCGCACAGCATCGTTGAGCTGCCGGGTTCCGCATCGGGTCCGACGATCCTGGTGATTGATACCGGTGCCAAAGAGTCGATAGTGCGCTGTCTGTTGGCGCGTGGGGCCCGCGTGGTCCGAGCCGGTGCGAGCTGCGCGTGGGAACCGTACCTATCGCGCGTCGACGGTGTGCTTCTGACAAACGGGCCTGGCGATCCACGCGATCAGGGTCCGCTCGTCGACAGGCTAAAGCAAGTGCTGGCCCGGCGGCTGCCGACGTTTGGGATTTGTCTTGGCCACCAGCTTTTGGCGCGCTGCCTCGGGGCTGATACCTACAAGCTGCCGTTTGGCCATCGCTCGCACAACCAGCCGGTGCTGGAAGTCGGGACGCGACGGGCGTTTATCACCAGCCAAAATCACGGGTATGCCGTCGATGAAAAGACGCTGCCGACCGACGTGGCACCGTGGTTTGTCAACCTGAACGACGGCACAAACGAAGGGATTCGCCACCTTTCCGATCCGTTTTCGTCGGTGCAGTTTCACCCTGAAGCGGCGTCGGGACCGCGTGATACCGCGCCTTTGTTTGATGACTTTATGCGCTGTGTCGCTGCCTGCCGCGGGAGCCGCCCATGACCATGCCATCGGATGTTTTGTCGACGCTGCTTGCCGAAAAACCAGAGCTGCCCAAGCGGGTGCTGGTGCTCGGGTCTGGGGCGCTGCAAATCGGTCAAGCGGGCGAGTTCGATTACTCGGGATCGCAGGCCTGCAAAGCACTGCGCGAAGAAGGCATTTATGTCGTTCTTTTGAACCCGAACATCGCGACGGTGCAGACGTCGGAAAAGCTCGCCGATGCGGTCTATTTTTTGCCGGTCGAGCCAAACATCGTCGAAGAAGTGCTGGTCCGCGAGCAGTGTGACGCCATCCTGCTCGGCTTTGGCGGACAGAGCGCGCTAAACTGCGGTCTGCGACTGTCCGACGAGGGAATCCTTGCGCGGCACGGTGTGCGGGTGCTCGGCACGTCGATTGAAACGATCCGCGCCTGTGAAGACCGCAAAATCTTCGCCGACAAGCTGCGCGAAATCGGAGTTCCCGTCGCTCGTGGCCAAGTTGCAACCTCGCTTGCCGAAGCCGAAAAAGTGGCCGCAGACATTGGCTATCCGCTGATTTTGCGCGCCGGTTTTTCGCTGGGTGGGCGTGGATCAGCGATCGTCGCTGCGCCAAGTGATCTCAAGCCGGCGATCGAGCGAGCGCTGGCCGGCGTCGGACAAGTGCTGCTCGAAGAGTGCCTCAGCGGCTGGAAAGAGATCGAATACGAGCTGGTCCGCGACGCTGCCGACAACTGCATCACCATCTGCAACATGGAAAACTTCGATCCGATGGGCGTGCACACCGGCGAATCAATCGTCGTGGCACCGTCGCAGACGCTATCGGATGCGGACTATCAGCTGTTGCGTGATGCGTCGATTGCGACGATTCGCCACCTGGGCATCGTCGGTGAGTGCAACATCCAGTTTGCGCTCGATCCGAAAGCGTCGCGCTATCGGGTCATCGAGGTCAATCCGCGGCTGTCCCGTTCGTCGGCGCTGGCTTCGAAAGCGACGGGATATCCGCTCGCTTACGTCGGTGCCAAGCTGCAACTGGGCTATCTTTTGCCGGGGCTGCGCAACGCGATCACGCGCACGACGACCGCGTGTTTTGAACCGGCGCTCGATTACATCGTCTGCAAAGTGCCGCGCTGGGATCTGGAAAAGTTCGCCGGGGCCGATCTGCGAATTGGCACCGAAATGAAGTCGGTCGGCGAAGTCATGGCGATTGGTCGCAGCTTCGGCGAAGCGCTGCAAAAAGCGCTGCGGATGCTGGAAGTCGGAGCCGACGGCTTTGATCCGAACCTGCTCGGGCTTTCGAAGCGGGACGAAGTGCTGGCCGAGATATCGCCACCGTCGTCGCGTCGTATCTTTGCCATCGCGCGGGCGTTCGCAATCGGTTTTTCCGTCGAAGAAGTCGCGCAACAAACCGCAATCGATCGTTTCTTTTTGCATGAACTGTTCGAGCTGCACACCCTGCGCGTGGGTCTGCGCGGACTGCCGCTTTCGTCGCTTCCCGCGGCGCTGCTTCGCACTTGCAAGCAAGCGGGTTTTTCCGACGCGGTGATTGCGGCGCAGTGCGGCGTGAAAGCGGACGATGTTCGTCAGCGACGAAAACAGCTCGGGATTTTGCCGAAGCTGCGGCAGATAGACACGCTGGCGGCGGAATATCCAGCGCAGACCAACTACCTGTACCTGACCTATCACGCCGACGAAAGCGATGTGCTGCCGTCGGAAAAAAAGAAACTGCTGCTGCTCGGGTCGGGCTGTTATCGGATCGGATCGTCGGTGGAATTTGACTGGAGCTGTGTCGGGGCGGCGCAAGCCGCGCGTGAGCTGGGCTATGAAGTTGCGCTGCTCAACTGCAATCCCGAGACGGTGAGCACCGACTACGATCTGTGCGACCGGCTGGTTTTCGACGAGGTCTCGCTCGAAACGGTGCGCGAGCTGTGGGATTTTGAACAGGGCGCAGGCGGTGGTTTCGTCGGTGTGCTCCTGGCGATGGGCGGTCAGACGCCGAATCGGCTGGCGCTGCCGCTGTCGCTTGCGGGGATTCGTTTGCTGGGGACGTCGCCGCAGTCGATCGACTGTGCCGAAGATCGCGCCAAATTTTCCGCGCTGTGCGACCGGCTGCACGTCGATCAGCCGCGCTGGACCGAAGCGGGAAAGATCGAAGACCTCGACGGTGCGGTGGCGGCGATTGGCGGCTATCCAGTGCTGGTTCGTCCGTCGTATGTGCTGTCGGGCGCCGCGATGCGGGTGGCTCACAGCGGGCCGGAGCTGACGCTGTATCTGGACGGTGCGACGCAGGTGACGCCGGAACATCCGGTCGTCGTCAGCAAATACGAACGGCATGCGCGCGAAATCGAACTCGATGCCGTCGTCGACCACGGGAAGATCCTGCTGTGGGCGATCTGCGAGCACATCGAAGACGCGGGCGTTCACTCGGGCGATGCGACGATGATGCTGCCGCCACAAGACCTTACGGTCGAAATGGTCCGCAAAGTGAAGCGGATTGGCGCTGCGCTGTGCAAATCGCTCGATGTGACGGGACCGGTCAACATCCAGCTTTTGGCGCGCGACGATGAAGTCAAAGTCATCGAGTGCAACCTGCGGGCGTCGCGCAGCTTTCCGCTGGTGTCGAAAGCGCTCGGGGTGGACTTCATTGCAACGGCGACGCGGGCGATGTTGGGCGAAAAAGTCGATCTGCCCAAGCTGCGCGATCCGCTCGATCTCGACTATGTGGTCGTCAAAGCGCCGATGTTTTCATTCCGAAGGCTGTCGGGTGCGGATCCGCTGCTCGGGGTTGAAATGGCCGCGACGGGGGAAGTCGGTTGTTTCGGCGATACCGTCGAAGAAGCGCTGGCCAAATCGCTGCTCGCGACGGGCTTTCGTTGGCCTTCGCGTGGCGTGCTTTTGTCGCTGGGGACGATGGGCGACAAATATCTTCTCGTCGAAGAAGCGCGCGAGCTGGCGAAGCTGGGGCTTTTGCTGTACGCGACACCAGGGTCTGCCGAAACGCTGCATGCGGAAGGAATTGCGTGTCATACCGTCGACAAAGGCGAAAGTGGCAGCGATTCGGACGTGTTGCGGCTTCTGCGCTCGGGCGCGATTGATTTGGTCGTCAACATCCCGCGCAGCTTCGACAGCGAAGGTCGTCCCGACGGCTTTTTGATTCGGCGCGCGGCGACGGATTTGGAAATTCCGCTGCTCACCGACTTGCAGCTTGCGCGGGCGGTGGTGCGAATGCTGGCGCGGGTCAGGCCGCCGGCGCCGGGAACCACGGGAACGCTGCGCGCCCTGCCGTGGCGTGAGTATTTGGCGCGCACAAACTAAGCCAATCCGGCCTCGCTGGCAGCGGCGCCGGGTTTGGGGTAGCGTGCCTGCACTGCGAAGGAAATCTACGATGAGCACGACTTCTACACGCCAGCACCTTGAGACCCTCGCGATTCATGCCGGAATGCCGCCCGAGCCGACGACGGGCGCGATTACGCCGCCGGTTTTCATGACGTCGACGTATGTGCAAGACGGGCCGGGCGGACACAAAGGCTACGAATATTCGCGGACCCACAATCCGACGCGGCAAGCGCTGGAAGCGAACATTGCGGCGCTCGAAGGAGGCCGTTTCGGCGTGGCGTTTGCGTCGGGCTGCGCAGCGACGACAACGATCCTGCACACGCTTTCGGCGGGCGATCACTTCGTCGCGGGTGACGATCTGTACGGCGGCACCTATCGAATTTTTGAACGGGTGATGAAGCAGCTCGGGGTGACGGCGACGTATGTCGATCCGATGCGGCCCGGTGCATTTGCCGAAGCGATTTTGCCAAGCACCAAGCTCGTCTGGATCGAGACGCCGACCAATCCGCTGCTGAAGCTGTGCGACATCGCCGCGGTGGCGCAGATTTGCCAAAAGGCCAAGCTTCCGCTGTTCGTCGACAACACCTTCATGTCGCCAGTGCTCCAGCGTCCGCTGGAACTGGGCGCGACGGCGGTGGTTCACTCGACGACCAAATACATCAACGGGCATGCCGATGTCGTTGGTGGTGTCGTGGTGACGAGCGACGCGGCGCTGCACGACAAGCTGCGCTTTTTGCAAAATGCAATCGGGGCGGTGCCGGGACCGATGGACTGCTTTTTGGTCGCGCGCGGGGTCAAGACGCTGCCGCTGCGGATGGAACGGCACTGTCAGAATGCGCAGGCGATGGCCAGTTGGCTCGAGTCACAGATCGGCGGCGGTCTGATCGAAAAGGTGATTTATCCGGGTTTGCCGTCGCATCCGCAGCACGATTTGGCCAAAAAGCAGATGCACGGGGCGGGCGGCATGATAAGTTTTGTCGTCGGAAACGGGCGTCTGCCGGCGCTCAAGCGGGCGGAAAACATCCTGCGTGCGGTCAAGCTGATTGCCTGCGCGGAAAGCCTGGGTGGCGTCGAATCGCTGATTGAGCACCCGGCGAGCATGACCCACGCGAGCATTCCCGTCGAACAGCGCAATGCGCTCGGCATTTCCGACGGCCTGATTCGTTTGAGCGTCGGCGTCGAGCACATCGACGATTTGATGGACGATCTGAAACAGGCGTTCGCGCAGGCGGAATAAAGTGGTCTAGCTCGTCGTGTCGAGCGCCGTGCGCGCCGCGACGAGCCAAGCGAGCGGTGTGCGCAAAAGCGGGCAGGCGACAAAGCCAAGCTTGAGCGAAATCGCGAGCGCATGCAGACGGGGCTCGACGGACAGCGGTTCATTTACCAACAGTCCTATCTGCACGCCTTTTTGACCTGCCACCCGTCGGGCTTCGGCGATTGTCGGCGCCAAGTCGTCTTGCGGCAGCGTCGTCGTTTCCAGCGCAATCAGCGAATGTTCCGTCGTAAGCTGCGGCAGCCGATTGGCTTCGGACAGCGGCAAGAGCACACCGGGCTGCGGCGGCACTTGCGGCAGCAGCGTTTCGACGTGCAGCGTTCGGATGCCGCCATCGGACGGTGGGTCCAGCCGGACCAGACGTGAAATCGGCAGATCGCGAGCCAGCGTTCGGTCATTGTCGCTGTGCAGTCGCGCCCAAATCGGCACGCGCGCCGTCGCCATCGCCCAGTTCGACAACAGCGCGACATCCGCATCATCGTGAACGTGCGAAAGCGAAAGCGGCAGTGATCCGAGCAGCAGCAGACCGCGGTGTCCGTCGAGCGTAACCAAATCACCCTGCCGGATCGTGTAGGCGTGCGTCGATGCGGTTCGCCGGGCCAGATCGACTTTGAGCGTGGAGCAGCCGACGATGGCGCAGCGACCCATGCCACGCGCGACGACCGCCGCGTGCGACGTCATGCCACCGCGCGTGGTCAAAAGTCCCGCCGCCGCTTCGATGCCAACAATGTCATCCGTCGATGTTTCGCCACGCACCAGGATGCAGCCAATTCCTTTGCGTCGCTGCTCGACGGCATCTTGTGCAGTAAAGACGACCGGTCCGGTGGCGGCACCAGGCGACGCCGGCAGACCGCGCGCAATCGTCGGTGCACTGGTCTTCGGATCGACAGTCGGCAGCAACAGTTCGGCAAAACGCTTCGGTTCACAGCGTCGGATCGCTTCTTCCTGACTGACCCGGCCTTCGCGCACCAAGTCGCAGGCCACTTTGACCATCGCCCGCGCCGAGCGCTTGCCCGCCCGCGTTTGAAGCAGAAACAGCCGCCCGCGCTCGATGGTGAACTCGACGTCTTGCAGGTCGCCCAAGTCCTGTTCAAGCTGTTGCACCGCCAAGTCAAGCTGCGCATATGCGTCGGGCAAAAGCGGCGCCAGCTCGGCAATCGGGCGCGGCGTAAAACCACCCGACACCAGATCGTCGCCCTGTGCTTCGAGCAGAAATTCGCCGTACAGGCCTTTTTGGCCACTGCGCGGGTCGCGCGAAAACACCACACCCGTCGCACTGTTTGGTCCCAAGTTGCCAAACACCATCGCTTGCAGCGTCACTGCGGTGCCGATGTCCGACGGAATGCCTTGCATCCGACGGTATTCTTCGGCGCGTGGTGAAAAAAACGATCGCAGCACCGCATAGACGGCCTCCCGGAGCTGTGTAAACGCATCTTCGGGGACGGGCTTACCGGCGCGCTTGGCGATAAATTCTTGGTATTTTTGACACAGTCCGCGCAGGTCGTCGGCGGACAGCTCTTCGTCGTGGGTGACGCCGCGGGTCTGCCTTAGCTCAAACAGCAGCAGCTCGAGCGGATCGGGCAAAAGCACGGTGTCCGGCCTGAGCCCATAGACGAGCGCCGCATATTGGTGCAAAAACCGCCGTCGGCAGTCCAGCGCACAGCGTTCATCCCCAAGCCGCGCAATCAGACCCGGCAGCGTCTTTTCGCTTACACCGACGTTGAGCAGCGTTTCCAGCATGCCCGGCATCGACACTTTGGCACCCGAGCGCACCGACAGAAGCAGCGGCTTTTCTGGGTTGCCAAGCTGTGCATCGACCTTGGCACCGATGAGCGCCAGCTTTTCTTCGACTTGGTGCCAAAACGAATCGGGAAAACTGCCGGTGCGCTGAAATTCTGGCCACAGCGTCGACGGCAGAATCAGCGCTGGCGGCACTGGCAAGCCACGCTGCGCCATCTGACACAGCCCAGCCCCTTTTTGCCCAAGCAGCGCCGGATCGGGGGAGACGGGAGCCGCAGCACCGGGCAGAAGCAGCACCACGTCGTCGTGCATGACTTAACCTACCGATTCCTCGAGGATTTCCCCTTCATCGAGCGGCACACCGTTTTTTTGCGCTTCCCGCAGCGCTGAAAGTGCGACTTCGCGATCGATTTCGGACACCGCGACGCCGATTTCCCCCGACATCGCGAGCGGCGCCGGCAGCGAGTGCATCTGCCTGTCGTGCAGGACCGCCGAGACACCTTCCGACGCCAAGATGTCTTCGACGACCATCTGCGCGAGCATGCGATTGCGGGTACGGAAAATCTCAACCTGCAAATCGACATCCGGTTCTGGCGTGGGCGACGCCGAATCGACTGTCGGACTTTGGTGCGAGAGCGGCTTTTGCGACATGTGCCTAAAGGAGCTAACACGGCCAGCCTACGCGGTCCAGCCGCTTGCAAAAAGCCAAGCAAGCGAAAGCGACAATACCGAGTTCTGCATTGTGAATCGCTAAGATGCGATGCTAACCTGCCTATTGGTGCACACTAGCTCAGCTCGCTTTGCAGCAAGCTGACCCCTTCTTGTGCCGAGGATGCTTGTGAAAAAGCCTACTCCGTTTGGAAAGTACTTCCTCTTCGACCGCGTCAGCACCGGCGGGATGGCCGAGATCTTCCGTGCGAAGACCGTCTCTCTCGAAGGTACCGAACGCATCGTCGCGGTCAAGAAGATGATCGACCTGCTCACCGCCGACAAAGAGCTGACTTCGATGTTCATCGACGAAGCCAAGTTGGCGGTGCAGCTTAACCACCCTGGCATCTGTCAGGTCGTCGACTGGGGCAAGGTCGGCGACAGCTACTTCATTGCGATGGAATATGTGCTCGGGCAAGACCTGCGGCACCTGTTTCAGCGCTGCAAGACGCAGCTACCCGACGGAACGCCGACGATGCCGCTGGCGCAGAGCTGCTTTGTGGTGATGAAGCTGTGCGAAGCGCTCGACTACGCCCACAACAAGCAGGACTCGCTGGGCAATCCGCTCAGCGTCGTCCATCGCGATGTTTCGCCGCAGAATGTGCTGGTCAGCTACGAAGGCGAGGTCAAGCTGATCGACTTTGGCATCGCCAAAGCGTCGGTGACGCGCGAAACCCAGACGGAAGCCGGCGTGCTCAAGGGCAAGTTCGCGTACATGTCGCCCGAGCAGGTGCGGGGCGATGCGGTGGACCGCCGATCCGACGTGTTTTCGACGGGCATCGTGCTGTATGAACTGCTGACTGGCGAGCGGCTGTTTCCGCCCGACCAAGAGCTGCACGTTCTGGAAAAAATCAAAAACGTCGAAGTTCTGCCGCCGACCGCCTATAACCGCAAGATCCCCGAGGAGCTGGATCGCATCGTCATGAAGGCGCTGGCAGGCCAGCCGGCGGATCGTTATCAGACGGCGATGGATCTGCACGCGGATCTTCAGTCGTTCCTCTACACGTCGGGAGAGTTCTTTTCGCGCAAGGATCTGGCGGCGTGGATGAAGCGGGTGTTCCGCACCGAAATGGACGCCGAGCAGAACGAGATCGACGCGATCCGCGACACCAAAGTGGCGTTGCCGACGACGGGCGCGGACTCGCTCCAGCGGGCGCGGGCGACGCTGTCGATGGCGGCGCTCAAGGCCGATCCGGCGGGCGGACTGCGCACGTCGAAAGAGACCGGCAGCATCGCCGCGGTCAAGGCCACTGGCGCGATGAAGGCATTCCAACCGGAGCCGGGTGCGCCGAACGAGTGGATGTCGACGAACGCCAAGACGGTGAAAAACGCAAGCTCGCCGCCGCGTGGGCCGGTTCCGACGACCCGTCCGAGCAAGACGGCAGCCAGTGCTACCAAGCTCAAGCCAGTCACCGACAAGCCGTCGCAGCCGCGGGTCCATGAAGTTCCGGTCGAAGAAGACACCGCCGTCGACGGACCAATGGGCGCTGGCAAGATCGCCGAGCCCAACTTTGCGGACGACAACCTCGCGACCAAGGCGTTTCCGCAGCAGGATCAAGCGGCGCTGAAAGCGCAGGTGCAGGCGGCGAAGCGGAACGAAAAAGCCGGCAAAGATGGCGTCGTACAGTCGACACAAGACGCTGGCGACATCGAGACGCAGCAGTACAAAACCGTCGATGACGGCAAAAACGAGCGCGATCCACTTGAAGGGGGTCCGACCGTCGCCGTACCGCCAGGGCAGCGGATTCCGGGCAACATCGAAGAGATCATGGAAGTCAGCTCGCCGGTGATGCTCGATCCGAGCCAGCCGGTGCCAGTGCCGCAGCCCGAGCCGACCCGCTCGCGTGCGATTCCTGCGGTTGCGCCGCCGCCGCCGCTTCAGATGCCGGACTCGCTGGATGTCGGGCCGCGCGATGCGACGCAGAACAAACCACAAGGGTCGAACACGTCGGCGCTGTTGCTTCTGCTTTTGCTGTTGGCTCTCGGGGGTGGCGCGGCGGCGTACTGGTTCCTGCTGCGTCCGGGCACGGTGGTGGTGACGGTCAGTCCCGATCGGGAATTTGCCGTGCTGGTCGATGGAAAGCCGATGCCGGGGATGGACTCGTCGCCGGTGATCTTGACGCTGCCGCCAGGGACGCACGCGGTGTCGGTGCAGCGCAGCGGCTACAAGTCGTGGGCTGATGCTGTGACGGTGCAGCCCGGCGAGACGCTGCGGGTGTCGGCGGGGCTTGCGGCGCAGGTGCAGCAGACCGGCGGCTTTACGCTGGTCACGGATCCGCCGGGAGCGATGGTGTTTTTGGATGGTGCTTCGCTTGGCCAGGTGACGCCGATGCGGGTTGGCAGTGTGCCTGTCGGTACGCACTCACTGGAGCTGCGGCTGGGGGCGCGGGTGCTTGTGCAGACCATCACGGTGGAAGCGGGCAAGTCGCTGGATCTGAAGTTCCCGCTGCCGCCCGAGCCGACCAGCAAGCCGGCGGAACCTGTGGTGCAGAAAGAGCCAGAAAAGCAGCCTGCTACGCAGAAAGAGCCAGAAAAACAGCCGGAGAAGCAGCCGGTTGCGCAGAAAGAGCCAGAAAAACAGCCAGTTGCGCAGAAAGAGCCGGAAAAACAGCCGGTTGCGCAAAAAGATCCGGAGCGACACATCGCGCCACGTCCGCAGCCACGGCCCACGCCGCAGCCGACGGTTCAGCGCCCGGTGGCGCCGCGACCTGCTGGCAACTTTGGCTTTTTGCGGCTCAATTCCAAGCCGTGGACCAAGATATTTGTCGACGGTCAGGACACCAACCTAAACACGCCGCAGACCGCGATTCAGATGACGCCGGGGATGCACCAGATCATGCTGTATAACCCCGAGTTTGCGATTCGCGAGACGTTCTCGGTCCACATCATTGCGGGCGAGACGCAGACCATCATCAAAGACTTCCGCAAATAAATGAGCCCAAACGACCCGCTGTCAGCACCGCGCTTTGTACTTTCTGCGACGGGGCAGGCGCGGGGCGTGCTGCTCGTGCATGGGTTTTCCGGATCACCGTATGAACTGCACCTGCTCGCCGACCGGCTGGTCGACGCGGGCTATTCGGTGGCGCTGCCTATGCTGCGGGGTCATCACCAGAGCTTGCGGGCGCTCGCGGAGAGCACCTGGCAAGACTGGCTGTCATCGGCAGAACAAGCGCTGCTCGGGCTGCATCGGCGGATGTGGGAAACGACCCAAAAGACGCCGCAGCTTGCGGTGATTGGTTTTTCGATGGGCGGCCTGCTCAGCCTTGAGCTGGCTCGTCGCTATCCCGCGGCCCCGACGTTTGCGCGCCCAGATTTGCCGATGGTGCGGGCGCTATCGGTTCTGTCATCGCCGCTGTGGCTTGCGCCGTGGCAAGAAAAAGCGATTGTGCGGCTGGCGGATTCAGGACTGCGCGGGCTGGCGGTGCCAAAGCTGGCGGGGCGGGATGTGCGGGCCAAAGACCTGGCGAAAGCGCCGCTGCGTCCGTGGGGGATGCCGGTGCGGGCACTGGCCAGCCTGGTTCAGCTGATGCGCACGGTGCGACCGCGGCTTCCCGATGTCTTGCAGCCGGCGCTGCTTGCGCACGGTCAGCTCGATCACACGGTGCCGGTCGCTTGTGTCGATGCGCTGGCCGATGAGCTTGGCACGTTGGCCGAGCACAAACACAAGCTGGTGCTTTCGCGCTCGTACCACATCGTGCCGCTGGATGTAGACCGCGAAGAGCTGTTCGCCGCGATAGACGCCCACCTGGCCCGCTATCTGGACTAGGTGGCGATCGAAACGTGCGGACTAGTTTTTCTTGTAAATATTGCCGGCGTCGGTGAGAAACCAGACGTTGTTGGCGTCCGCGCCCCAGATGTCTTTGATTGTTTCGGTGGCACCCATGCCGACCGCATTGTGTTGGGTCCAGCTGGTGCCGTCGTAGTGGAGCAGCGTCGCCGCTTCACCGCCGACCCAGACATCCTTGCTACCTGCCGCCCACACGCTCCAGAGCTTGCCGACGGTGGGAATGGGCTCTTTTTTCCAGCTGCTGCCGCCGTATTTGCTGACGATGCCGGTGTTGTTTTCGTAGCCCGCGGCAAACACGTTCATGGTGTCGACGCCCCAGACCGTTTCCAGGGTGCCGTTGGTCCCGCAGCTCACCTTGGTGATGGCCGCGTCGGTGATCAACAGGCAGTCGGCGCCAGCGCTGCTTACCGAATAGAAGTTTGCGCCGGTGCCCCACAGGCCGTTTTGCGTCGATCCGTAGTTCGGCGTGTTGTTGTCATTGGCCCAGCTGGTGACGAAGCGGTAGAGCTTGTTGTTTTGGTCACCGGCGCTCGCCACTTTGTCGTTGGCCGTTCCAAACACTGAATACAAGACGCCGCCCAGGCCGGCGTTTTTCGACTGCCAGCTGTTGCCGGCGCTGGTCCACTGATACGCGCTGGTTCCGGCACCGACGAACCAGCCAGTCGATCCGTCGCCGGAAAACCAGACATCTTGGATGTTCTGGGTAAAGCCGCCACTGATGGCGACGAGTGACCAGTTGGTGCCGTCTGTGGTGGTAACGACGACGCCGCCATCGCCGACCGCCGTGATGTTCTGGGTGTTCCAGCCGAAAATGGCGTTGTTGGGCTTTTTGCCGCTGAACTTGGTGGGGTCGGCTTGTTTGGTGACGTTTGTGACCGGCAACGCCATGTCGGGCTTGGTCAAGTCGGGCGGGACGGCCAAGTCGGCGCGCGACAGATCGGCGACGGACATGTCCGCAGGCACCGAGAGATCGTCGAGCACTGACAGATCCGGCTCGACGACATTTGACGAAAGCACGTCCCAGTCAAAGCAGCCAGAAAGAAGCAGCGTCGCAAGAGTCAGACGGCGCATTAGTACCTCCCGAGGACGGCGAGCCCACCTGGCGTAATCGACAGGGCAACTTTGCTTGCAGCGTCCTTCTTTTTAAGCTCAAACGGCAAGATCACCGCGGCGCTTGCCATCGCCGCAAAGCCGATAGCAAAAAGTGAATAACCAACGGCAGATTGGGTGCGCCCGCTGTCGGTTTTCGACCGCTCACAGCCGGTTCCGCACTCCATTTGCAGCGAGTAATACGTCGAGTTGGCTGCGCCCAGGGCCCCCGCGCCACCTAGCACCAGCAGCAGACCTGCCCCGCCTGTTGCCGTCGCGATCCACGGGATTTGCAGCGGCTTTTTGTCTGCACTCGTGCCTGTCGGTGGGTTTGCGACGCGGCCTTCTAGCTCGTCGATTTGGCGACGGATGTTGTCGGCTTCTGGATCATCGGGCTTGGCCGCCAAAAACTGGCGAAAGTGCTTCGCCGCATCGGCTGGCCGACCCATCTTGGCCTCACAGCGAGCGATGTTAAACAGCAGATCGGGCATCTCGACGATTTGGTACGCCGAGCTGAACTCGACCCACGCAGCCTGGTACTTGCCGGCTTTGAAATACGCTTGGCCCTTTTCGAAAAAGGCGCGTCCAGCCGCGAGCGCTTCCGGGGGCGGCGGCGGCAGCGGCTTTTTGGTGGCAGCGGCTTGCCCTGGTTCGGCGGGGTCGGCGTCGGCAGCCCAAGAAGTCGGCAAGCTGACCAGGCAGACCAGCGGCAAACAGAGCGCGGAGAAAAATCGAGGGGAAGTCAACATCACGTACTCGAGTAGTTCATATTGTAATTTGAAATCCAATAAAACTCAGATGAAATGAAGGCTCTATCGTCGGACCAGCGCGTTCGAGAAGCCAGCCTCGAAAGGATAGACGGTTGACCAAGGCTGAGGCATTCTGTGCGCCCCGATGCTCAGAATCCGCGCCTTTCTCACCAGTTTTTTCATCATCGCCTACACGATTTTCATGTCAGTGGTCGCCGTCGTGACGTGGCCCCTGTCGCCACGCGGGGATCTGTTTCTGACGTTTGCCAAGATTTGGTCGCGGGTCATTTTTTTCGTCGGTGGGATTCGCTGGGTGACGCAGCGCAGCGACAAGCTCGATCTGCAAAAAAGCTATCTCTACCTGTCCAATCACGAATCGCTGACCGACATCCTGGCGCTCTACGCGACGCTGCCGCAAAAGGCCGTGATGGTGGCCAAGCGCTCGCTGTTCATCTTGCCGGTGTTTAGCTGGGGGATGTGGCTCGCGGGCTTCATTTTCATCAATCGCAAGAACACCAAAGAGGCCTACGCCCGTCTGCAAAGCGCAGGAAAGCTGATCCGCAAGGGACGTTCGGTGCTGGTGTTTCCCGAAGGCACGCGCGGCGATGGTGGTGAGCTGTTGCGGCTCAAACGCGGTGGTTTCGTCCTGGCGCAGACGGCCCAGATCGAGGTGGTTCCCGTCGGCATTGCCGGGACGGCGGAGGTTCTGCCTCGCGACACCTTCCCGGTCTATCCGGGCAGCATCGCGGTGTGTATCGGGGAACCGATGGCGCCGCCACGTCCCGACGAAGACTTGCCCCGGTACATGGATCGTGTGCGGGCCGAAATTGACAAGCTACGCGCCGTCGCGCGCGAGCAAGCGGCCAAAAACCGCTAGCCAGCCGGTCGCGCAAAGACGGTTTGGGAAGGATTGCTGTTGCGGCGCAGCGTTTGTGTGGTGCCGCGTCGGGAAGGTCGGTGTTTACGAATTCGGCGAGCGCTCACGCGAGGTCTTGGGCTGACCCATATCGCTTGAGCCTGGCGGCGAATTGTCGATCCAGCGATAGCTGGGCTCGGGGCGGATGTCGACGTGAATGAAGCCCGCGTGCGGATAAATTCCAATTCCCATCCCGCCGGTGTCGAGGCTTTCGACGAATGCTTTGAGACGGGAATCCGGCACACCAGGCACGCTCAAATCGGACGCGCTGCCGGCGTAGTGGAACGACGTGGTCTTCTTCTGGTTGCGGAAGCCGGAAACCAGCGTCAGCGGCTTCTGGAAGTGATCGTAGATGTGAGAGATGACCTCGAACAGATGCGGATCGATCTGTTTTTCGGTCTGGGTGCGGCGACAGCGCCACACATGGTTCAGCTTTTCGAGCGCTTCCTCGTTGAAGCTGCCATCGGGGTTGTAGATGTTGACCGTGACCTGGCTCTTGGGTTCGTTCACCGACGAGATGACGATGTTTCCCGACGGACGAGCGGCTGGGCGGCTGCGAAGCTGTGACTCCGAGGCAACCCACCCCGAAAACACCGGATGGCGGGCTTTCTTCGACTTGGAGGAAGCAGCGGCACCGTCAGAGCCTGCACTGGCCGTGAGCGGCGCGGCGATGAGCAACATCCCACACAGGAGATTCGAGAGTGTGCTCGCGTGTTTCACTGTTCCATTCCTCCGTTGACTGCGAGTTGAAAAAGACAATTTCGTAAACAGTTCAGAGCCGCTTTGTGTTCCGAAGAAAACCTCGTTCCTAGGCCAAGAATAGGAGGCAACGCCAAAGAACCGAACCCCACCGTAGCTTTGGCAAAGCGAGTGGGTCAACAAAAAACGTCCGCTATTCCGCTGATTTCTTCGACACCACAGCGACGGATTTTCCCTTGCATCTCTCTATCTTTGGGAGTCCACAGCGGAATTGGCTTGGGAGTCCGTAGGGAGATGGTGAAGTTCAATTCCCAGACGCCCTGCGACATCGAAAATCCGCGCATCCCGATAGAATTCACCGTATACGATGCGGCGAACACCTGCGTTTGCAATCGACTTGAAACAAGACCAGCACGGCGACGCGGTGACGTACAAATCGGAACCATCTATCGCGACTCCGTTTTTGGCCGCATGGATGATGGCGTTCTGTTCCGCATGAATCGTGGCGACGCAGTGATCCGATTCGAGCATGTGGCCGACCTCATCACAGTGCGGCATGCCGCGAATCGATCCGTTGTAGCCAGTCGACAAGATGGTTCGGTCGCGAACGATAACGGCGCCAACTTGCTTGCGCGCACAGGTCGATCTCGACGACACCACTTTGGCGATGTCCATGAAGTACTCATCCCAAGAGACACGACCCATGGCGTCTTTCCTTTGCGGTCCGCGGCGTCACGACGACACTCCCTTCGACTTGGGAATACCGGTACAGAGTCTTCCTGACAGCGTAGACAGAGCCCTCCTTGCGGACAAAGGAGTCTTCCCAAGAGAGCACGGAAAGACTCCCAATCGGCAAGCAGAGTCAATTCGTTTTCCGTCGCTGCGGTTTTTAGGGAATGCCATGGGCCTGGATCTGTTTGGGCTGGGAATGTGGTCGGTCGCGTGGTGGTTGAGGTAGCTATTTCTTCGAAGAAGGCAGAAACAAAAACGGCTCTTATTGTTTTCCATAGGAATGAATCGCTGGGAAGTCAAGCGCTCATTCTGCGGGCCGAGGGAATTCGTATCGGGAAGCAGTTTGCAGACGGGAGCAAAGAGCGTGGTATCTTGAATGTATGAGCAAGACCTATCGCTGCCCTGTCTGCTCGAACGAAGTCGACTCTGCGGCGACGATTTGTTCAAATCCAGCCTGTCGCGCCGAGCTTTCGTTCTGTTCCCACTGTCGCGACATCACCACCTACGTTCTTGTCGAGGAACGGCGGGGCAAAACGTCGCGCAATTTGTATCGCTGCGACC
>DAORGN010000075.1:0-20220 GCA_035340095.1 Pseudomonadota bacterium
GGCTCGGTGCCGAGCGGCAGGGTCAGCTCGTGGATGGCCTCGCTGCTCTGCTCACTTGCGGCGTGTTTCCGTCGGTCTTTGTTTGCCGAACTTCGCACTGGATACCTTTTGCGTCGCGCCCAGTCGGGATGCGTGTGCGCTGTGTGGCACGGGCTGACCGGTTTTGTCAACAAGCAGGCCGTGTTTTGCTGTAGTGCTTATCCATTCATGTTTACCCGCAGCTTGCAGTCCGCGGATGGAACCGCGCTTCGTGTAGATGGCTACCCAACCGAGCTGACTGACCCGAAAGGCGTCGTCGTGCTCATCCACGGCTTTGCCGAGCACCGTCGTCGCTATGGCCACGTTGCCAAACACCTGAATCAGCACGGCTATCATGTGCTGGCGGGTGATCTGCGCGGGCATGGGGAATCGGGCGGCGACCGCGGCTATATTGATCGGTTCGGCGATTATGTCGACGATGTGACCGCGTTCATTGGCGAAGCGCAAAAAGCCTTCCCGTCGGGTGATACGCGACCGCCGATACTGGTTGGGCACAGCATGGGCGGCCTGGTGTGCCTCGAGTACGTGCTGTCGCATCCCAAGGCGGTGCGCGCGCTCGCGATTACTTCGCCGTTTTTTGGCATCAAGATCAAAGTGCCCGGCTGGAAACGATCGCTCGGGATGGCGGCATCGGTGATTCATCCGCGGCTCAAGCTGCCAAACCAGATCGACAGCTACATCCTTTCGCACGACAAAGCGTCATGCAAAGCCTACGCGGAAGATCCGCTCATCTTCCATACGGCGACGGCGCGCTGGTTCACCGAGATTTTGGCGATCCACGGCGACATTCGGCGACGGGCTCCGCAGCTTGGCATCCCGATGCTGCTTCTTCAGGCGGGTGACGATCAGCTGGTCGATTCACAAGCGGCGCAGCAGGTGTTCGATTTGCTCGGTGGGCAAGACAAGACCATGAAGGTCTACCCTGGGCTGTTTCACGAGATCCTCAATGAAGTCGAGCGTGAAACGGTGCTGCGGGATCTCACCGATTGGCTGGGGACGCACTAAGCTTCCGTCGAGAAACTTCTGTCATGGCTGCGCAGAAACAGCGAGTACACAGCCCGTGTAGTCGGCTGTATCCGTGCAGCATAAGCTCGCGATCCGCGAGCAAGAATCGGCAGTAGAGGTTTTGTAGTTATTGACCGCTCCACGTAAAAGCCTTTACTTTCTAATGAAGCGGAGGCAGATGCTACATGGCATCGTCGAGTACCCGAGTACGATTTGATCTCATTGCCAGTGCGGCGTGTGCGCTCGCCTTGCTGGGGCCAGCAACGGCATACGCAGACACGACAACCACGACCACCCCGACATTTGATGCTCGGCGAGCGATGCCGCTCTTTCCGGGGAACAGCTGGCGCGACGGTTACTTCGTCGAGCACAGCGGTGTCAGTGACTTTGGCTTCCAGGTTCGCACCACAGGCGTATACGGGCGCAATCCGCTCGGCATCACCGACGATGAGGTGATGAAGTATGCCAAGATCGAAAACCGGTTCACGCTGCATGTGGCGGCCCTGGTGTCGATCGCGAGCTGGGTCGAGCTGGGCCTCGCGATGCCGTTTGTGCTGTATCAGGACTCGTCGGGCTTTAACCTAAGCCGCAGCGCCGTCGGAGACCTTCGCCTGATCGGCAAAGTCAACCTGCACCTGCCGGACAAATCGCCGATTCAGGCCGCACTGTCCGTCGGTGTTGGTTTCCAGACCGCGCAGATTGATTCCGGTTTGGGCGCAGGACAGGTCAGCGGTTATCCGCGGCTTATCCTCGATGCACCGGGTCTTTTGCAAAAGCGGCTGCACATCGCGGCGAACGTCGGCGCGGTCATCGCGGGTTCGAACATTCCGTGTGCGGATGGTTCTTCGACGACGACGCAGCCGGCCATGCTGCTCAATCCGCTCGGCACGTTGGATACGCCGGGCACCGGAGCGACCGCCGATCCGAACGCGACGCCATGCACCAAGCTGGCGCTCGGACTTGGCAACCACATCCTGTACGGCGCCGGCATTTCGATGGCGATCTCGCAGGACAACGGTCTTTACATCAACACCGAGCTTATCGGTTCGTTTGCTCTCGGCAGCACCGACGAGACGCGAGCACCCCTGTTTTGGGACATCGGTCTGCGTCGATCCAAGTCGAACGGGACGTATTTTTCGGTCGCCTACGGAATCGGTCTGACCGCGGGCAGCCCAAGCCACACGGTCATCGCCGGACTGGGTCTGAACTGGGAAAGCAAGCCACCGGACAAGAAGAAGGATGGTCCTGCCATCAAGATCGACATCAACCTGAGTGGTCTGCCGTCGGGCGCGTCGGCGATGATTCCAAGCGTCGATGGTCCGGGCATTCCGATTGGTGGTGCGGCGCCAGGTGGTGACAAGGGCGGCGGCGACAAAGGCGGCGGCAAGCCCGGCGGTGGCGGCGACAAGCCGAGCGGCGGTGGCGAACCGAAGAGCGTGAAGGCCAGCGCGTCCAGCGGAAGCGTCGACATTCCGGTTCCCGATGGCCTGATTCCCAAGGAAGACAAGAAGGCGAAGTAGCCTCCCCACCTGCTGCTTTGTAGATTGCGTCTTTTCGGAGCTCGGCTTGTCTATCTGGCCGGTGGGGGAGCTCCGAAAGGAACCACTCCCGATGTATGTAACGAAGTTCGACAAAGCCGACTGCAAGGTCGATCTCGACAGCATTTCGCCCGACGCACCCAAAGACATAAGCCGTGATCAAGCGGAGCTGAAGCTGGAGTCTCTTGGCAAAGAGATGTTCGAGCTTCAGGACCTGCTGTGGGGGGCGCGCAATCACGCCGTTCTGATCGTGCTTCAGGGGCTGGACACCGCCGGCAAAGATGGTGCGATCAAGAACGTGGCGGGATTCCTAAACCCGCGCGGTGTCAGCGTGGTGTCGTTTGGCGTTCCCACCAAAGAGGAACTAGAACACGACTTCCTGTGGCGCGTTCACAAGCACACGCCGCGACGGGGAGAGTGGACTCTGTTCAATCGTTCCCACTACGAAGACATCTTGGTGGTGCGGGTGGAAAGTCTCTGTCCGGAATCGATCTGGCGCGAGCGCTTTGGTCACATCCGCGACTTTGAAGAGCTTTTGGTCGAGCACAACACGATCGTCCTCAAGTTCTTTTTGCACATCAGCAAAGACGAACAAAAAAAGCGGCTCTACGAAAGAGAGCAGGACGAGCGGACGGCGTGGAAGCTTAACGTCGGTGACTGGCAGACGCGCGAAAAGTGGAAAGACTACAAAGAAGCGTATGAAGACGCGCTGCGCAAGACCGCGACAGAGCGGGCGCCCTGGCATGTGGTGCCAGCCAACAACAAGTGGTTTCGGAACCTGGTGATCGCCGAAACCATCGTCGAAACGCTGCGACCGTATAAGAAAATTTGGCGCAAGAAACTCGATGACATGGGGGTGCGCGCCAAGAGTGAACTGGAAGCCTACCGGCAGCGGAAAAGCGAGTAGCGACGACCCGGTGTTGGACTGAATCCTATATGAAGCATTTGATAGGATTCATATTGGTTTTCTACTTGGCGAGTCCGCGTTCGTCAAACAGTCCTTCAAACAAGATCGAGCTCAGGTAGCGTTCACCGGAATCGGGCAGCACCACCACAATGGTCTTGCCTTCATTTTCCGGACGTCGAGCGACGCGCGCGGCGACCGCGACGGCGGCTCCGCACGAAATTCCCGCCAGGATTCCTTCTTCCCGCGCCAGCCGTCTGGCATATGTGACCGCTTCATCGTTAGTGACCTGTTCAATCGCATCGACCACCGACAGATCGAGCACGTCGGGTACAAAGCCGGCGCCGATGCCCTGAATTTTGTGCGGGCCGGGCTTGATGGGTTCGCCGGCACGCTTTTGGGTCAGGACCGGACTGTGCGCGGGTTCGACTGCGATGGACACAATCGGTTTGTGCTGTTTGATGTAGCGCGAAACCCCGGTGATGGTGCCACCCGTGCCGACGCCAGCGACGAAGATATCGATCTGACCGGCGGTGTCATTCCAGATTTCGGGGCCGGTGGTTGCTTCGTGAATCGCGGCGTTGGCGGGATTTTTGAACTGCTGCAGGAGCACGTAACGGCTGGGGTCGGACGCGGCGATTTCTTCGGCTTTGGCGACGGCACCGCTCATGCCGCGAGCGCCTTCGGTCAGTACCAATTTGGCACCGTAAGCGACCAGCAGCTTGCGCCGCTCGATGCTCATGGTTTCGGGCATGGTCAGGGTCAGCGGATAGCCACGCGAAGCAGCGACGAAGGCAAGGGCGATGCCGGTGTTGCCACTGGTGGGCTCGACGATTTCTTTGCCGGGCAACAGCAGGCCGCGTTTTTCTGCGTCCCACACCATCGCCGCGCCAAGACGACACTTTACCGAGTAAGCGGGATTGCGACCCTCGATCTTGCCAAGTACGGTGGCCTTGGCGGAGTCGATGACGCGGTTTAAGCGAACGAGCGGTGTCCGGCCAATCGACTGTGCGTTGTCTGCGAACCAGTGCGTGCTCGACATGGGGTTTCCTTCTTCCTTCCATCACCGGGCACAAGTGCTGCGCCCATGGTTTCATCCGTTATAACAGACAGTGGATCATTCTAACAGACGGTCGTTTTTAGTTGGTTTTTTCCGTCGCTGAGTTCCGGTTGTGAAGCTGTCCACTTTGGCCCGTAACCCAGCGGCGCAAAAGCTCTACCGTGAAACGATAACGACCGTCGTCCGCTACGAGCACCGCATGGCGAACGAGTGCGCGCAGCGCCGCTTGCAGATCCTGCTGCGACAGTCCGCAGATCGGAAAAAGCTCGTCCAAACAGAGTCCGTCCTTCTGCGGCGCCAGCGCCGAGAGGACCGCGGCCTGACCGGGCGGTTTGCTGCGCACCGCGTGATCCCAGACCCCCTGAAAGTAGCGCAGCCCGTCGGTAAATAGATCGGCCTGGGCCACGACGGCTTCGACATCGGTCAGCAGAAAGCGACGCAGCGGCGGCACGGGCTCTTCGGACAGCAAGCGATTATAGCGCGACACCAGGCTGTGACAGATAAGCTGAATCAGATACGGCTGGCCATGGGTCAGCTCGTAAATCCGAGCCATCGCTTTTGTATCGTAGTCGAGCGGAAAATCGGGCGTGGGGGCCGTCATCAGCGTCCGCGCCGCCGGTTCACTGAGGAAGCTCACCTCGATGGCGGACACCGATCCAAACAGCGGATTCCAGTAGTCGTGCCGCAGCTCTTCCAGTCGGTGCAGTCCCGCGAGCGCCATCACAAGCCACGGATACGTCTGCACCACACCGCGAAATACCGACAGAAGCTGTGGATCAATCCGGCCCGCATCGATCTGTTCTTCGATCAGCTCAAACTCATCAATTGTGACCAGGAATCGGTGGCCATCGCGCAGCGTTCCCAATCGATCCAAAAAGCGGTCGAGCGCCAGATAGGGGTTCTTCCCCGCGTCGAGAAAATCGGTCTCTGCTGGTTCCGCAAGCGCGCTTCCCGAAAGCCCCGCTTTGCGCGCCGCGTCGTACAGCTTGAGCGAAAGGCCATGCAGAAGTTCCGCGGTCGATCGCACCCGGCCAATTCTCTGCAAGTTGAAATCGACAAGCACGCTCTTTTCCGGCAGCCGCAAGCGCGACAGATTTTGCAGCACCGATGACTTTCCCATCCGCCGATGTCCGTAGAGCAGCACCGACGGACACTGCCCGGTCGATCCCCACAGCTCTTCCACCCGGCGCAGCACATCTTCACGTCCAACAAACAGCGATCCTTGCACCGGATTGGCGATGACATAGGGATTGGGAACCGGCGCGCGCTGCTGATCTTCGCGAATTTTTTCGCCTTCGGCTTTGATCACGTCGGCAAAATGACCAATCACCAGCGCCAAAAGGGGGCCAAAACCATCGCCCAAGTCACGCAGCGCATACTGCGCTCGCGTCAGATGGACAACCTGTTCACTGACTTCCCACAGCGTCTCTGTCTTGGCCAAAGGAGCCGTACTTTCAAGCGCCCGATCGATGGTGTCACTGACCTGTTGCAGCGCAAAAATCGACTCGCTGAGCGACCTCGGAAACACAATATCAAACTCAGAATCGAGCGATTCCCACTGGTAGTGCGCAATCTGATACAGACTGCCGACCTGAAATGCGCCCGCCAATTTTTGACAAAACACAAGCGCGCAAGACAGACAGCGCAGCTTCTCTGCGGGCGTGATGGCGCTTGGGATGATGCTCTGCTGAATTCTCTCCGTCCACGTCGGTACGTGCTGTCCTTCCAGGGCCAGAAGCTGCCGCAAGTCCTGCATCAAAAGCAAGAGGCTGTCCGCTTTGTTTTTGTGCGTTTCACTGTGCTGCGAAAACTGCGCATGCAGAAGCCGATTGATGTGCGCTTGATATCCTGACTTCGTAAACATCGACCGTCGTCCGCGTGATATGGGGGGACGCAGCGGCATCACGGCTGGCCTCTGTACTTGGCAAACAGTGCGGCAGCATCAGCGACGAGCGTGGCTGGGTGTCCTTGGCTTTTTTCGCACAGCATAGACAGCTCTGTTTCGGAAAACTGCACCCCGGTTCCTTGCAGTCGCTTGGCCAGAAGTTCACGGCATTCCGAAACAGAAAAGGGCGGAACAGACAGCGGCGGACAGATGTTGTAAAGCGGCGAAGTCTGGGCGTGGGCGTCGGGAAACAGCTCAGCGAGCGACACCCGACTGGCCAACAGCAAAGTCAGTGGGGCATCGGCTCCATCGGCCAGACCGCGCAGCTGTTCGCGCACTTCGATCGGGAAGCGGTCACTGCGCAGTTTTTCAATTTCATCGAGGCACAGCACCACGCGGCGGCCTGCCAACTGCCGTTCCAGTTTGTAGCCGCGACTTTCCGCAAAACCGAGCTTGTGACACAGCGCTGCGAAGAAATCTCCATCGCTGTCGATCAGCTGCAAGTTCAGATAAACCGGCGTGACCTGCGGAAGCTGCAAAGGCGCCAGCGCACAGACCATCGACAAAAGCGACGACTTGCCAATCTGCGCTGGACCGACGAGCGCACGGCTCATTCCCTGGCGCAGATCATCGAAAATGCGGCGCAACAGCTCGGTTCGTCCAACAAACAGCCGCGGATCCGTGATCCGTCCGCTGTGCACAAACGGATTGCTGTTTGTCGACTGTGGCAGCGGTTGGGAATGCTGGGCTTCAGAAGGAATCGCCGCTTCGCCATGAGACAGCTTGATAGGATACTCTGTCCCGGCATGTCCCGTCGCTGGATCAGCTGTCATCCGCAGCGCGCCATCATCCAGAAACTGCGCGGTGCGGACTTTTCGTAGCAGGATTCCTTCCTGTGGCCGCGTGCGGCGAAGTTCGTAGATGCTGTATCCGCTGACACGTTCTTCGTGTTTCTGACCGAACGACTCCAGCCCAAACAGCGACGATCCTTGCAGATATCGTCGGGGTTCCCCTGAACTGCCAATCACGGTTTCGGACTTGTGCCCGTGCATGTGTCCAAACAGACAGGCGACAAAACGCCCTGGCGGATAGATGTCCTGTTCAAACAGCTTGCGACTCCGCTTGCTAAGCCACGATGGCGGGTGATGCAGAAGCAGAATCGCGGCATCACAGCCATCGACAAAGCGCGGCAGATCGTCTTTTAGCTGTTCCGGTTCGACGCACAGCTTGCCTTCCAGATCGTCGCCGCCCAGCTGAAGGTACGCGGAATTGAGTCCGACCAGACCGAAACGGATGCCGTTTTTTTGAACGCGCAGAAGAAAACTTCCGGGCAGCTGTCCCAGCGAATACGTCAGCGAAAGCTCGCTCTGTCGCGCCTGCCAGTCCGACAAAATGCGGTCTTTGAAAAAGCGTTCGTAGTCTGAAAACAGCTTGCGCAGATAGCGCTGGGTATCCGAACCACTGTGTACCGCCCGTCGGAGCGCCGGATCTTCATCGTATTGACGCAGGCCTTTGGCGGTCGCATCGCCTTCCGCCGGCCAGTGCAGATCGTGATTGCCGGGAATCGTGATCCACAGCGGCTTTGTTCCGGTCGCTGCATCGATCTCATCGAGGATCGGACGCAGCTTTTCGTATTCGCGTTTCTGTCCGGAAAACGCCAGATCGCCGGTGACGACAATCAAATCGGGGGCTCCCTGCGCTTCGCACTGGGTCCGCAGATCGCGCAAAAAGGACTCTCGTGCCGTCGGCCAGCGGGTCTTTTCACCGCGCTGTCCACAGTGCAGATCCGACAGATGGAGCCAGCGAATTCCGTCCATGCTCACCTATTGTGGCAAAAGCTTGGGCGCAGCGGGTGGAAGACCGAGCATGCTGCGCAGCCACCTGTCGATGCGCGCTTTGTAACCCGGTCCATAGCCGCGGTTTATGTGGGCAATGACACCGTGATCGTCGACAAGGAATGTGGTGGGAAAGCGGTCTTGGCCGAACCGACGCGCCGCTTCGCCATCTGGATCGATCACAACCTGCGTCTTTGGCGGCAGTGGATGCGCGGCAAAGTGATCGGCGACAACCTGCGGCGGCTGGCCCACGTCGACGACAATCAGCGAAACGCGGTCGCCCAGCGCGGGCAGTACATCAGCCAGTGCCGTCGTCGCTTTCAGACACGATGCACACCACGTTGCGAAAAAGTCGATCACATAGACCTGACCCGGCTGCGGATTCAGCTTCAAAAGGGGGCCAAGCGATGCGCCTGATTTTTTGACATCAAGCTGCGGCAGATCGATCGCGGGGGCCGGATCGCCAAGCTGTGGCGCCGCCCAGGATCGCAGCGGAACCAATATGAGGAATATAAAAAGCGTATTTTGTAGGAAACGCAACAGCGCAGCCACCATCGCTTGTTAGCATCGCCGCAGGGACAATCGCGGTCAACCCGGCGTGTGGCCGACCGCCAGATTTCGCAGCAGAGCAAACAGACTTGCGTACTGCTCGCGCAGCCCCGGATACAGCCCGTTTGCCATCGCTGCGAAAAACAGCACGACCGAAAGCGCAAGCATCCAACCCAAAAACGATCGCTTCTGTCCTGGTTCGATGGTGACGATGGCATCGTGTCCGATCATCGACGCGGCGATGATGCCAAGCTGGGCAACCACAAGCGCGGAAAAGAGTGGTTTGTCCACCGCGATCAGCGTCGATTCAAGCGAATCCAGGGAACCAAGCAGCGCCCGGATTTTCAGCGGCGACTGTCCGGAAAAGCCAAGCTCATCGACGATGCCAAGCTGTCGAACTGCCAGCCAATAGGTAAAGTACACGAGCGCGCCTTGCACTGCGAGTGCGGCAGGCGATCCACCAATTTCCCACTTCACTTTCGGATCAAGCCGTGATCCCTGCCACGCCAAGATGGCCGACGGTGAAATCAGGAACAGTGAGATGGCTATCACCGCGACAGAATGGCTTGCACGCTGAAAATACAGACAACCAAACAGTGCAGATCCGATGGCGGCCACGCCCATGGCAAGCGCTGGAGTGGCATTTCCCGCACGCACTTCAGTCTGTGAAAAGGAACTGCTGCGATGCTGTGGGCTCGTCGCCAGCGCCCGTGCCCACAGACCCAATTGGGGAACCGCAAACAGATAACAGAGGATGACACAGCTAAGGAGCGGCGCGACGTTTGCAAGCTGAAGCCGCTCGATGATTTCGGCTGCGGACGGAATGGTGTCACCCAAGTGTTTCGGATCGGGAAGAACGGCTTCCATTCCGAACAGACCGGCGTTCAGCAAAAGGAATGCAGCCAGAGCAGGAAAGAACACCGGAGGACGACATCCCAGCGCATTGGCCGGGGCTCCGATCAAGACGACAAGCGCGGCAAGTACATATCCGGTCGACATCACATCGCGCCAGTCTTTCATCAGTGACAGGACGCTCTGTGGGGTGATGCCAAAGTGGTGCTGCGTGCGCTGTTCCGGAATCCAGTACGCAAGCCCAATTCCGACAATCAACAGCAGCAGGATCCACAGACCAATCGACGTGCTGACGGCTTCTGGGGTTTGGGATGCTGCCGGCTTGGGCGTCTCTGTTTCTTTGCTTTCGATGACAGGAGGCGGCTCGCTCTTTTTGTGTTCGCTGTGATCGATCGCTGCATCTTTCGCTTCGGAATCATCGTCGTCGTCGACTTCGTCGACTTCGTCTTCGTCCTCGTCTTCATCGTCCTCGTCGTCGTCGTCGTCGTCGTCCGCGTCGTCGTCGTCCGCGTCGTCCTCTTCCTCTGCTGGGTCTTCCTTTTCGTCGATGTCGCGCTTGTCAACCTGGTCGCCGATCCGATGTTCCATGCCGGAATCGCTGTCTGTGTCCGGTGTTTTGGGGGGACCAAAATCCGCAGCAAACAGCCTGCCTGGTTGGCTCACAACCGGTTCAGGAGCAAACGTTGGAGGAGCAAACGTAGGAGAAGCAAAATCGACAACAAAAGGAACCGAAAGGGAATCGGGCAGAGCCGGTGTTGTGGTCTCTGTTTCTGACGCAGTATCTGGTTTGTCTTGCAGACCACACTGCACGAGCAGCGGGGTTAACTTGTCGCGTCCCAGATCGGAAAATTCCGTCCGTCCATCCGCAGTTTCCAAGGTCAGGGTCGCTGCAAAGGATGAAAGTGCGTGCGTGTGTCCGGTCAGATCCGCAGTCCGGAATACTTTCGCTTCACCGGGCCGCAGAAGCTCGTCGACCACAAACACCAGCGCGCTGCGGGTGGCGGCCAGAAGTCCGCGCTGCGACAGGATTTCGCCGGGGCGCTGTCGGCGCGCTTCGGTATGGACCAACACCGGCTCGCCCGCCGCCGCTTCAGCCTGGGCGACCAGCTGCGCTTCATTTAGCATCTTTTCATCGTACAAAAAGCGCAGCGCCAGGGCTTAGGAAAGCGCAAGTCGTGGTTTTTTCCGTCGCTGTGCAGTGTGCGAAAGACACATCTTGATAGCCGCCTGCAAGCTATCTGGGCGTGCGATTCCTTTTCCGGCGATGTCGTGTGCGGTGCCGTGGTCTGGCGATGTCCGCACAATCTGGAGCCCGAGCGTCACATTCACCGCTTCATCGAAGTCGAGCAGCTTGAGCGGAATCAGTCCCTGATCGTGATACATCGCGACAAGCGCCGCTGGTCTTGGCTGTCCTTTGCGCGGGTGAACTGCGTCGCGGAACGCCACATCTGGAACCAGCGGACCGACAATTGTTGCACCACAGGAAACAAAGTCCGGGTCCAAACGGGTTTGTTCCATTGCAGGAACAATCAGCCGGGCTTCTTCGTCGCCAAAGTGTCCGGCTTCCCCTGCGTGTGGATTGAGTCCAACAACGGACAGCGCCGGTTTTGTTTCGCCAAAGTCTTCGCAAAGGGCCAGTGCGGTGGTCTTGATGGTGGCGGAAATTCCCGCTGCTGTCAGCGCGGAAGGCACCTGCGAAAGCGCGATGTGAATCGTGCACAACGCGACCCGCAGCGTCGGTCCAGCCAGCATCATCACCACACTCCGCGTGGGATCTCCCAGCGCTTGGGCCAGCAGTTCTGTGTGGCCGGGGAACGCAAATCCTGCGGCTTTGGCGGATGCTTTGTGAATCGGTCCGGTACACAGTCCGGAAATGTCCCCGCGCTGTGCTGCGGCGATCGCTGCATGCAAATAAGAAATCTGTGAAATGCCACTTTTTTGGCTGGGCTTTCCTGGTTCAATTTCCGACGGGGAGAGGTTGGAAACGGCTTCGATGTGAATCGAATCAGCCAGCGTCCGCCACGCAGATTCCAGCCCCATGTTCTGCGCCGCAAAGCGCAACACCTGGGGATCGCCAAACATCGTCAATTGGGCAAGCTGATCCGGTGTGTCGCGCAGGGACAGGAGTGTTTTTATCCACAGCTCTGGACCAATTCCGCTGGGATCGCCAAGTGTCAGGCCGATTCTGTGTGTCATGTTCTCCTGCGCACGCGCGAAGGAATGGGATCAGGACTTGGCAAACGTCTTGCGCAGCCCCGCAAGCCCTTGCTCGACGGTAAACTTGGGAACATAGCCAAGCTCCTTGGCCGCTTTGTCCCCGCGCAACGTGCAGTCTTTGGCCATGACCATCGCAGCATGGCGGGTAAGCGGAGGCGTTCCTTTGAGCGAAGCAGAGCGCCAGACAAACTCACAGACCGCGCCGATGCCCTCTGCCAGCCAGCCGGGCATGCTGCGACTTGGCAGCTTGACGTCGGCGCAGTCAGCCATCGCGGTGATGATGTCATGCATGCTGCGCTGTCCCTCATCGAGAACAAAGTACGCTTGACCAGGCAGTCCTTTGCTTAGTGCAAGGACGATTCCTTCGACCAGATTGCCGATGTACGTGGTCGACGTGAGCGCGCGGCCCCCATCGATCCACATCCACTTTCCCTGCGCAGCAAATTCCAACATGGTGGGAAGCAGCGTCAGATCGCCGGGGCCCCAAATGAAGCGCGGACGGAGCACGATCGTCACAAAGTCTGCATCGGGATCATTTGCGCGGCGCACCGCTTGTTCCGCAAGTGCTTTGGTTCGGCAGTACGGATACGGACTGTGAATCGCCAGCGGCTGGTCTTCATCGACGTTCCGCAGATGCTGTCCGTGCACCAGCGCGGCCTCTGTTCCGATGTGAATGAAGCGACGGACGTGGGCCTGTTTGGCGGCCTGTAACATCCGCTCTGTGCCTTTGACATTGATGCGGTCCCAGACATCTGGATCGCCCCAGGCTTCGACGTGCGCGGCACAGTGCAGCACCACTTCACAACCTGCCATCACGGGGGCGCTCACATCGTCGAGATTACAGCGTACAGGGGTCGCGCCGAGCGCAGAGATCGCAGCGTCACTTTTTTCCGATCGTGACATCGCGACCACAGTATGACCTTCTGCAACCAGCCTTCTCGTGGCCGCTCCGCCAACGAAACCCGATGCACCTGTGACAAATATCTTCATCTGCAGAATCTCCCGATGGGTGCACGATACCAGCGCCCGATCGGCGTGTGAAGCGATGGGAATGTCAGGTAAGGACCGGCGTTGGGGGGCGTCGGAAGGAGAGCGCCCGATCGGCGTGTGAAGCGATGGGAATGTCAGCGGGGGGCTTGGGCAGGTTAGGGCAGGAGCCTAAACTCGACGCGGCGGTTTTTGGCGCGGCCCGCGGGGGTGGCGTTGTCGGCGATCGGCTTGTCGGGACCAAAACCCACTGCGGTCAGGCGTGCTCCGTCGATGCCTTTGTCGATGAAGTACTGACGAACGGCATCGGCGCGCTGCTGCGACAGGGTTCGGTTGGCTTCGGGCGTGCCGGCGTTGTCGGTGTGCCCAGCGATTTCGATACGCACCGTCGCATGCTCTTTTAGCACCGCGACTGCTTTGTCGAGCACCGGATTCGAAGCTTTGGTGATCGTCGCGCGGTTCGGTTCAAAGGCGATGCCGGCGATGGCGCCGGTAAACTGCGCGACGGCTTTCGGTAGCTCGTCGGGGCAGCCGTCGTCGTCTTGGAACTGATTTTTGGTTTCCGGTTCGGCGGGGCACTTGTCGAGTCGATCAACCACGCCATCACCGTCGCTGTCTTTGTCGGCGCAGCCGTCGTTTTCCTTCACGCCCGCTTCCGCCGGACACTTATCAAGCCGATCGATCACGCCATCGCCGTCGGTGTCAGAATCTGGGCAGCCGGAGTTTGCCGCCAGACCGGCGGCTTGCGGACACTTGTCCACCGCATCGAGGATTCCGTCTCCGTCGCTATCGACCACAGGTGGCGGCACGACAGGGACTGGTGGCGACGGGACCGGCGCAGGTGGCGGCAGCGACGCAGCTTCTTTGCGATCAAAGCGACCGTAGAAGCCGAGCAGGATCTCACCTTCGGTCGTCAGCGTCTGCGACATCGCTTGCGGGAACACCGCGCGTCCGTCGAGCCGCAGGCCCCAGTTGTTCACGATGTCAACTTGCAGACCGCCACCGGCGTGGAATTCTCCGACGGCGTCTTGTTCCAGCCGCGAGCCTGCGGTGGGCATGGCGAACATGCCGCCACCACCGGCGAGCAGAAACGGTCGCACCCGACCCGTCAGCAGGTTGACGAGCAGATGCGCGCGCGCCGGCATCACACCGAGTCGCGACAAGCCATCATGGCTGCTCGTCGGCACAATCCCCAGCTCGGCTTCGATCGCCAGACGGGGAAGCGGAACATACGACAGCCGAATGCCGACCAGCCCACCGTGATCGATGCCATTTTCCGACGCGGGATGGCTGGCGCGGCCCAGGCGGTTGTCGTCGTTAAAAAAATGCACTCCGGCGAATACGCCCGCGTCGATCTCGGCCCGCGCCGAGCCCGACAGTGCACACAGCGCTACCACGGAACACCAAAGTCCGCGACGAAGCGTAAGCAAAGACTTGCTCATAATCCCCTCCTTGCTCGGTGTGGCTACAGGAAGTTCACGACGAGCTGAAGCTCGGTGAGTGTGTCGAGCTTCTGGTTGTAGCGACCAGCGAAGTTCGGATCATAAGCAAACGCCGTCGTTAGACCGGGCGCGTTGTTGTAGCGCAGCATCGTCGCTGCACGCAGGCTCAGCGCTTTCCAGACTTTGGTCGTAAACGCGAGCTGACCGTTTACGCGGGTTGCGCTTCCTGCTCCCACGTCACGATCGCCGATGTGCGCGGTGTTGAAGTTGACCAGCGCTTCGACGTTGGCTTCGACGCTGGTGTGATCCGCGACCGACAGCACATAACCGGCGAAGATCCGCGCCGAGTGCAAAAACACGTTTTCAGCAAAGTTGGCCGGCGGAACGTCGGGCACGATGTACTTGGTGTAGTTGAAGTCGTAGCCAAGTTCGGCGCTGAGCAGGTGCATCTTGGTGTTGACCAGCTGGCGCGAATAACCAATCTGGCCGCCGCCCATAAACTGCTTCGATGCCGGCAGATCAAGTCCCGCCGAGGCCATCAGGTAGCCGGTGTTGTTCTTCGAAAAGAACCGGTCGTAGCGGAATGTACCGAGGAGCAGCGCGGCGGTTCGCTTGCGATCGACGGTCAGCTCGCTTTCATCATCGGCGACTTTGTTGCCGTTGGCGTCGGTGAACACCACGATGTCGGTGACGCCGTAGATGCCCTTGATGCCGAGCGCGATCTTGTTGGTTCCGTCGTTGCGTGAGGCATTGGCGCCGCCGCTCAGCGTCATCACGCTGGCGTTGCCGGTGCTGATCGAAAAGCCTGCCGAGGCCGATGCTTTCCAAATGACTTCCTTGACCTCTTCCTGCTTGCCAAACTCTTGCTTGACGACGGGAACTTGGTCTTGGGCGAGCGCTGGTGCCGCTGAAACGAGCAGCCCGCCCAGCAGGGCTGAGACGGTAAAAAGATGTTGTTTCGTGAACATAGGGTTACGCTCCTTGGCTCTCCGCGGCTGCGGGAGCTTTTGTTTGGCCAGCAAGATTAGCAATCCATATACCACTCGTTGTTGTCGGCGGATCGCAAGGAACGCACAAGGCAAAACGGCGGCAATTGGGGCATTTTTGCCAAAATTGGGGCATTTTTGCTGCTGCCGTCCTTGCCGTGTGCGCTCAAATCGGCGAACCTGCGTCAGGTCAGATCGCGTCCTTCCCTGCATGCGGATCGCGGTCTGACGGAACGTGGGAGCGCACGGATTTTGACGGGCAAAAAAGACGAACGAGGCGCGGCGAGAAGGTCTGCGGTGGGCAGTGTTCTTTTGATCGAGGACGATCCCGATCAAGCGATGCTGGTGAGCGATTTTCTGACGCGGCGCGGTCTGCGGCTGCGGAGCGCGTGCGACGCTGAACAGGGGCTCTTGCTTCTCGAAGAGGAGTCGCCCGATCTCATCTTGTGTGACATCAACCTGCCAGGGATAAGCGGAGTTGAGTTTCTGGCGACGGTGCGACCGCGCCATCCGCAGGTTGCGATGCTGATGATGACAGCGTTTAGTTCGATCGAGCAGGCCATCGAGTGCATCAGGCTGGGGGCCGACGACTACATCACAAAGCCTTTGCACCTGGCTGATCTCGACGGACGGATCGATCGTGCGCTGGAAAGTCGGGCGACCAAAACGCGACTCGAACTGCTCGAAAACGAAGTGCGCGACCGCCATCGCTTCGACAACATGATTGGGCGATCCGCGGCGATGCAGCGGGTGTTCCAGATCATCCAGCGGGCGGCGCAGACCAGTGCCACCGTGCTGATTTCGGGCCGAACGGGAACCGGCAAAGAACTGGTGGCGCGCGCGCTTCACTACCACAGCAATCGGGCGAGCAAGCCGTTTGTCGACATCAACTGCGGTGCGCTGCCGGAACAGCTCGTGGCTTCGGAGCTGTTTGGACATCAAAAAGGCGCGTTTACCGGCGCCACCGAGATGCGCAAAGGTCTGTTTGAAACCGCGGAAGGGGGCACGCTGTTTCTCGATGAAGTGCAGTCGCTGAAAGCCGATTTGCAGACCATGCTGTTGCGCGCGCTTCAGGAACGCACGATCCGGCGCGTCGGTGGTCGCGAAAACATCAGCGTGGATGTCCGCATCATTGCTGCGACCAACCGAGACATTGCCGATGCGGTGCGCCGTGGAGAGTTTCGCGAGGATTTGTACTATCGGCTCAACGTCGTTTCGATAAGCCTTCCGGATCTGCGCGAGCGCACCGAAGACATTCCGCTGCTGATTGAACACCTGCTCAAGCAGCGGCAGGGAGACGGGCCCCCCTGTCAGTTTTCACCTGAGGCGATGCGGCTGCTCCAGGGCTACCCGTGGCCGGGCAATGTCCGCGAGCTGCACAACGCGGTGGAGTGTGCCTTGACGATTGGTCGCCCGCCGGTTTTGCAGATCGCGGATCTGCCGCCGCACATTGCGCTTCCCAGCAAGGGTCAAGGCGCGACGGAAAGGCCGCTTGCGCGCACGCTGGATGAAGTCGAACGGATTCACATTCTGCGGATTCTCGACGAGCTGGATCAAAATCACACCCGCGCTGCCGAGGTCTTGGGAATTGATCGGCGGACCCTGTATCGCAAGCTCGACAAGTATCGAATCCAGCATCCGGAATAGGAATCGAACCGCGCATCCGGAATAGGAAACGAAGCAAGCCGGAAAGTCAGGAATGCGGAAGGGAAGGGCGGCGGACCCCTTTTGCGCGTGGCAGAAAAAGGGGCCCCAAAGGCGGGCTTACGACGAAAGCGAGCGACGGCGCAGACCCAGGACGATGAGCAGCGCCAGACCCAACAGCGAAGCCGGAGACTGCGACCCGTTGTGGCCTTGCGCACTGCACGAAACACCACCCCCAAACAGGCGGTAGTGATCGGTTCCGGCGATGTTGTTGGCCGGATTTGGGTCCATGTTGCTCGGCGCACTGATCACGGCGGTCGCTGATCCGCTCCGACCCGAAGTGCTACCCGATCCGCTGCTTGGCATTTTTACGGTGACGCTGACCGGGGGCGCGCTGCCCTGCGGAATGCTGTCGCGCGTACAAAGCACCGTGCTGGCATCACGAGAACAAGTCCAGCCGTCGCCGCTTGGTTCATCGATCACTTCGGCACCGGGCGGAAGCTGGATCGTGATGACCGGGTTTGACACCGGATCGGGGCCCGCGTTGGACGCTTCTGCGACGATCACCACTGGATCGCTCGGGTTTGGTCCGGTCGGGTTGCGACTGACTTTGATCGACAGATCCGAACCGCTCGGCGTGCGATTTCCGACTTCCACCGATGCTTGGTTGTTGCTCGGATTGGGATCACTGTTCGACGGAGAGCTGACCACCGCGGACACCGCACCGGCACTTTTGCTCGGGTCGGCTGGCGCTGGCGTGTTGAGCACCATTGTGATCGGCGCCGCTTTCCCAACCGGCAGATCGGCGCTTCCGTAGCAGGTGAACGATGCGCCATTTTGCAGACAAGTCCAGCCGGTTCCCGACGGGGCTTGCTTCACCGTGCTGCCTGGCGGAATCGTGAACGTCACACTCGGGTTTGCGACGCTGCCTGGCCCATTGTTGCTCGGCGACAGTTTGTACGTAACGTCCATGCCTGGGCCGCCGCTTGCGGGATCTTTGCTGACCTCGATGGCCAGATCGGCGTTTGTTGCAGGCTGCGTCGGTCGCGTATCCACCACCGCGGTGTTGTTGCCGGGGTTTGGATCGTTATTCTTCGGCGCCGTCACCACCACCGTCGTCGATGGCGTCCCAGCTGGCGAGCTGGGGGCATCGGTCGGCAGCTTGACTTTGACCACAATCGGCGGGGCCGATCCGAGCGCAATCGTGTCGCGGGTACACATCGCGGTGGTTCCGCTCTGCGTGCACTGCCAGCCATC
This sequence comes from Pseudomonadota bacterium, assembly GCA_035340095.1. Classification (GTDB taxonomy): domain Bacteria; phylum Myxococcota_A; class Polyangia; order Palsa-1104; family JAEUJZ01; genus JAEUKA01. Next base: position 18,201 of record DAORGN010000075.1, read on the forward strand.
GCCCGCCGCCGGCTGCGTCACCACCGCACCTGGCGGCAGGTTGAACACGACGACCGGATTGCTGACCGCATCGGGGCCTTTGTTGGTTGCGACCCCGGTGTACGTCACTTCATCGCCCGGCATTGGATTCGGTTTGTCGGTCGTGATCTTGACCGCGAGATCCGATCCCGTGGGCGTGACTGCCGTGCTGCTGGCAATCGGTTTTTCATCGACGTTGTTGGCCGGATTCGGATCAAACGTCGTCGGAGAATCCACCGTTCCGGCCACCACGCCCGGCGATGCGCCCGGTGCCGTCGGTTTGGGCGCGATGATTTTGATCGAAACCGGACTCGCGGTCTGACCCGACACAATGGCCGGGGCGATGCATGTCACCGTCGTGCCGTTGCGCGTACACGCCCAGCCTGTTCCCGACGGCTCTTGCGTCACCACACTGCCAGGAGGAATCGAAAACGTGATGTACGGACTCTGCGCGGTGTCCGGTCCACTGTTCTTCGCTTGCAGCGAAAACTGGGTTTCCATCGTCGGGCCGTTGGTGTCCGGCGTCTTGGTCACGGTCAGCGACAAATCCGCCGATCCTGCCGGCTGCTTGGCACCGACATCAACCACCGCGGAGTTGTTGCCCGGATTGGGATCGGTTCCGCTCGGCGAGCCAATCAGCACCGGCACTTGCGGCGTTCCCGTCGTGCCCGGCATCGTCGGTGTCTTGAACTTCACCTGCAGATCCGGCGCGCTGCTTCCCGCCGGCAGATCCATTTTCAGCGTGCAGGTATAGCTGTTTCCGTTCGCGGTGCACGACCACGGCGCAAGCGGATCGCCCGGCATCGGCGGTGGCTGCGTGATCACACTTCCGGGCGGAATCGAAAACACGACCACTGGTTTTGGCGCCGCATCCGGTCCGTTGTTTTTGGCCGAAATCGTGACGGTGGTTTCATCCCCCGGATTGGGCGACGTCGGGCTCTTTTTGACACTGACTTCCAGATCCGAAACGGGCTGCTTGACCACCACACCAGCTATCGGCGCCGATCCGGTTGCGCTGTTGTTTCCCGGCAGTGGGTCGGCATAGCCCGGCGGCGGATACGCGCTGACTCCCAGATCGAGCGTCGGTTGCGTCGCGGGCTGCGGCACCGGCAGCGTTACTTTGAACGTCAGCGATCCATCTTTGGGCAAGTCCGCTTGCGACGGCAGCGGGCCCATGCCCATCGTCATGCCGCCCGGACACGTCACGCCAAGACCCATCGGCATGCAGGTCCAGGTGACTTTGCTTGGGTCGACTCCCGAAGGCAGCGTCGTCACGATGTCCGCACCCAGCGCCGGATTTTCACCCGCGTTTTTCACCGTCACGGTGTAGTCGACATTCATTCCCTGCTGCACCATGCCCGACGGCGGCACGACCGATACCTGAATATCGGCGGGCAAGCAGATCGGGTATCCGCTGGGCATTCCCATCGAAGTCGGCTGGCGCGGCGCTTGGATCGAAATGCCGTCGTTGCCATTGGTTGCGCCATTCGATGGAAACTTGCTGACCGTCGATGCAACGCTGGTTCCGCCCGTCTGTCCCTTGGCCGATACCGTTGGTTTGCCGCCGGCCAAATAGACGATGACGCCGCCGCCGCCACCGCCGCCCGGACCGTCGGCTTCGAGTGCATCACTCGGCGATCGTTTCTGCGCCCCACCATATCCACCGTTTGCGGACAGCTGGACGCTCGCGTCAATCGACTTCCCGGTGAGCAGGAAGATCGATCCACCGCCACCGCCGCCGCCCGCCGCATCACCGTGGCTGTTGCCGGTATCTGCTCCGTCGCCGCCGTTGGCTTGAATGAGTCCGCCGCTGCCCATCGGTACCGTCACACTCCCCGATAGGAGCACGACCACGCCGCCGCCCGTCCCGCCATTGCCACCGGAGTTGTTGTCCTGATCACCGGCGCCACCGCCACCGCCCATGAACAGCTCCGTACCGGGGGCGGGATTTTGGGGATGACCACCGAGCCCACCGACATCTTGGCGCAGGTTGCCGCCCCAT
>DAORGN010000076.1:0-17105 GCA_035340095.1 Pseudomonadota bacterium
CGGCACTGAGCGCAGCGCACGAAAAGAACGTCTATCACCGCGACCTGAAGCCAGACAACATCATGCTGGTGCCCGACCACGACTCCGAGGTGCCGGGTCGCGAGCGGGTCAAGCTGCTCGACTTCGGTATCGCGAAAGTGGCGCAGAGCGACGAGCCGGGTTCACCGCACTCGGCGCAGCCAAAGACGTCGACAGACGTTGTGATGGGCACGCCGCGTTACATGGCGCCCGAGCAGTGCAAAGGCGGCGTCCAAATCGATGACAAAGCCGACGTGTATTCGCTTGGCGTGATGCTGTACGAAATGGTTGCGGGGCGCCCGCCTTTCGTCGGTGGCTCAGGCGAAGTGCTGGCGATGCACATTTATGAACCGCCGCAGCCGCTCAAGCAGCTGGCGCCGCACTGTCCGGAAGAAATTGCCCAGCTTGTGCATCTGCTGCTGTCGAAAAAACGCGAAGAGCGGCCTTCGATGAAACAAGTGGTGGTCCGGCTGGAAGAGCTGGGCCAGCGGCACCCGACGTCGATGCTGCCAGCGATTTCGATGGCGGCGCTTTTGCCTCCGTCGACAACACCGCCAGGGAGCAATCCGCTTCAGACCCCAGCAGCAGGAATTTCGGGCGCATCGACGACGGGACTGTCCGCAGGACAAGCGACCCCGGCGGGACGCTCGCCCAAGATGCTGCTTCTCGGCTTGCTCGGTGGGGGAACGGCGCTGCTTGGTGTGCTGGCGTTTCTTTTGGTTCGTCCGCAGCCGCAGCAGCCGGTGGTGATTGCGCCAGTCAAGACGGTGACGCCCGATCTGGCGATGCCGCCACCGCCGCCACCGAAGCCGAAGCAGATTCACTGGTCGCTCATCTCGACGCCGCCTGGGGCCCAGGTTGTGCGGGTCAGCGACGGTCAGATCCTGGGTGGAACGCCCATGGAAATGGATCTGCCGATTGGCGATGGAACCTGCGACGTGAAGCTGCGACTGCCGGGTTTTGCCGAAAAAGTGCTCAAGCTCAGCCTCGCGGAAAGCGAGAGCCGCAAAGAGACGCTCGACAAGGCCCCGCCAGCTCGCGTCGGGAATAAGCGCTGGGGCGTCGGTGGCAACAAGACGACGTCGAATCCGAATCCGACGAAGGGCAATGATGATCAACCTCGCATCGTGGACTAGACGACTAGCGCTCGGGGCCGTGCTCATCGCGACGATGCCACAAAAGGCAGCGGCGCAAGCCGACGCAGGTTCTCTTGCGCAGAGCCCGGCTCCGAAGAAAAAAGACGATGGCTGTCTGCGCGACAACGTCTGCCGCACCGCGTATCAAAAAGCGCTCGCGCTCTACGACGAAGGTCGCTACGAAGAAGCCCTGACCGGTTTCCAGAGCGCATACTCCCGTCGGCAAATGCCGTGGCTCCTGCTCAACATCGGTCGCACGGTGCAGCGGCTTGGCCGGCCCAAGGAAGCGATTTCGTACTACGAGCGCTACAAAAAAGCCGACCCGAACATCGACCCCGAGACGGAGCGTCGCGTCAACAAATACATCGAGCAGGCCCAAGCGCTGCTTGAGCAGACGCCGGCGCAGGCGGACATGCCGCGGCCCGATCCGGTTGTGCAGACGGGGAACACGAACGGCACGCCGATCAATCCCAACCTGACGCCACAGCCGCAGCCGCCGCTCAACCTGACGCCGCCCCAGCCCACGCCGACGCCTGCGGAGACGCAGCCCGTCGCGACGCCCATTTATAAAAAGTGGTGGTTCTGGACGATCATTGGTGGCGTCGTCGCTGCCGGTGTGGTGGGCACTGCGGTCGGCGTCACTGCTTCGGCGAAAAAAGATCCGCTACCGGCCCAGCCGGAACCATTCCAACCCGGCGACACCGTCCTCAATCCACAATTTTGAGAGAAGCCTAAGATGAGCAAGTCCGAACTCCGACCTGTCTTGTCCCCCGGTTCCCGCAAAGGGTCGCGGCTTTCGCTGGCTGCGCTACCACTCGCTATGGTGACCTGCGGCGATCCGGGTCAGCTGGAGCCGGACGCAAACGCCGTCGCAGTGACCGTGATTGGTCTGACTGCCGATGCGACCAAGCTCGTCGTGACGCCAACACTCGACGGAAAAGCCGCGACAACCACGACGCCATTTGAAGTCACGAGCAAGCTCACCCATTTTGGCCTGCGGATGGCCAAAGAGCTGAGCGGCACGCTGACCATCGCCATTGATGCCTACGACGTCGAGCTGTGCAAAGTCGGCACCGGCAGCGTCAACACGCCGGTGGGCAAGCCTTGGCGCTATGAAGTCAGTGCGTCGATGAAAACGGTGAGCCCCCGTCAGTGCCCGCCACCGCCGCCACCGAAGACCTGCGCGCCCAACCTGTTTTGCTGGTCGAACCCACTGCCGCAAGGCAACACCATCCAAGCGCTGTGGGCACTATCGGGAAGCGATGTCTGGGCCGTCGGTGACGCCGGAAGCGTCTTTCACTACGACGGCACCAAGTGGTCTTCGTCGAGCAGCGGCACAACTGAAACGCTATATGGCGTCTGGGCAGCATCGGCCAGCGAAGTGGTCGCTGTCGGCACAAACGGCAAGGTCATTCGCTGGAATGGCACAAACTGGACCGCGGAAGCCAGCGGCACCGCCAAGCGCCTGACGGCCATTTGGGGCAACAGCACCGATGCATGGGCCGTCGGAGAAGGCGGCACCATCATCAAGCGCTCGGGCGGCACATGGTCGTCGCAGACGTCCGGCGTCACAAGCAACCTAAACGGCGTCTGGGGCCGATCGTCGAGCGAGGTCTACGCCGTTGGTGACACGGGTGTGATTCGCAAGTTCGACGGCAGCAACTGGACCGCGATGACCAGCACCACGACGATGAATCTGTCGTCGATGGTTGGCGATGCAACGAGCGCGGTCGCAGTCGGTCAAAATGGCACCATCGTGTCGCTGTCGGGCAGCACTTGGTCGGCGCAAACGTCCGGAACCACCGAGCAGCTCTCCGCCGTTTTTTCACCAGCGAGTGGTCAGTTTGTTTCGGTCGGAACAAACGGAACCATCCTGCGTGGCAGTGCTGGCACCTGGACCTCGCAGCCGGCAGGAACCAGCCTCGCGCTGACCGCCGTGCGCGGCACGGGTAGCAGCGACATCTGGTCCGCCGGGGTCGGTGGACAGCTTATGCGCTACGACGGCACCAAGTGGACATCGTCGCGCTCCGGCTTTGAACGCAACATTCGCAGCGTCGCGGCGCTCAAGACCACCGACGTCTGGGCGGTCGGGGACGGCGGCTACATCGGTCACTACGACGGCACCAAGTGGACCGACTTCCCAAGCGGTACGACGGTCAACCTAAACGGCGTGTATGCACTGTCCGCAACCGAAGTCTACGCCGTCGGAGACAACAAAACGTTCCTCCGCTACCTCGGATCAAGCTGGCAGCCGCACCCGGCTGGCTACGCCACGATAGCGCAGGACGTGAAGGGCATCTGGGCATTCGCGGGAACCAACATCTGGACCGTCGCGACCACCACGACCCCAAACCAGGTCTACGTCGGCAACTTCAACGGGATCAGCTATTCGGGTTACACGCCAACTGATCCAGCCGGAATGAATCGCGTCGTCAACGTCAACGGGATGTGGGCAACCCAGCAGGGTGCCAATACACTGATTTTCTTCGCCGGCAAATCCTACGCAGCGTTTTCAAACGTCAACGGCACGATGGTCAACACAAGCTATCAGTTCCCGCTCAATGGCAGCGAGCTTCGTGCGGTGTGGGGCACGTCAGCAACCGATGTCTGGGTGGTGGGGGACAACGGTTTCGTGATCCAGTACGACGGTGCATGGAAGTCGCAAACCACGGGCCTTGCTCCTGCCAATCTGTACGGCGTTTGGAAATCAGCCCCGACCAGCGAGCTCTGGATGGTCGGCGACCTCGGTATGGTGTGGAAATACGATGGAACGGCGTGGGCAGTGAAAGAAAGCACGACCCGCAACAAGCTCCAGGCGATCACCGGCATCAGCACCACCGACTTCTGGGTCGGCGGATCAAGCGGCACGATGCTTCACACCCAGCCGCAGTAGCGCAAACGCTACAGCTTCACCATGCCCGGTTCGGGCGTCGGCTTGCGATCCTTGGGATACAGCATCAGCAAGATGCAGCGCACAGGCTCGCGTCCGGGGTTGTGATAGCGATGCGGACGGTCAGCGCAGAAAAACAGCACGTCCCCGACTTGGAGTGTCGCTTGATTGCCCGCAGCTTCGACGACAAGTTGTCCCGCGGTGACGTAAATCTGTTCGCGCGTGCCCGGACTGTGTGCCGATGCCAGCTCTTCTTTTCCCGGCTCTAGCTGCAGCTCGTACATTTCGGCCACACGCGAATCACCAGCGGGAAACAGCGCGGTCGAGCGCAGGGCTTTTCCATCGGAATACAGCACCTGCATCTGATCGGACCGATGCACCACAAAGTCACCCGGCTGCGGCTCACCGAGCAGCGCCCCAAACGGCACGCCGAGTCCGTTCGCAATCTTCCAGCCCAGCGCAATCGTCGGTGAGCTTTTGCCCATCTCGATCTGATTGAGCATCGCTTTGCTCACTTCGCTCCGCTCGGCCAGCTCCGCCAACGACATCCCACGTTCCAGCCGCAGGATTCGCAGGTTGTCACCGACGCGCGGCTCATGCGGAAGCGGATCGCCCGCCACAGGTTCCGTCGGCTTTGTCGCCGCCGAGCTCGCGTCGTTTTTGCGACGCTTGGCAAAACCAGCGGTGGCCGCAGGAGACGTCGACTTGCGCTTGGGCGTGTCTGTCATGGCAAAAGGGCAGGCAAAGACCGCGGCGTCGAAAAAATCGACCTAGGCCGACGCGGCGTCTTTTTGATGGTAGATGCGCAGCGGCTGCTGGTTCTGCTCGACGACTTCTTCGCTGACCAGCACTTCTTTGATGTTGGGATGCGACGGAATTTCGTACATCGTCTCAAGCAGGATGTTTTCGACGATGGCCCGCAGTCCACGCGCCCCGCTCCGCGTCTTGAGCGCCGCCTGCGAAATGGCCTTGAGCGCGCCTTTGGTAAAGCGGAGCTTGACGCCGTCCATCTCGAACAGCTTCTGGTACTGCTTGATGAGCGCGTTGCGCGGCTTCGTCAGAATGTCGACGAGCGCATCTTCGGTCAGCTCATGCAAAGGCGCAATCACCGGCAGACGGCCAATGAACTCGGGAATCAGCCCGTACTTGAGCAAGTCCTCTGGCTGAACTTCCTTGAGAAAGTCCCAGATTTTCTTTTCGTGCTTGCTCTGGATGTTGGCGCCAAAGCCCATGTTCTTTTGGCCGACGCGCTGCTCGATGACGTCTTCCAAACCGACGAACGCACCGCCGCAGATGAACAGGATGTTCGTGGTGTCGACTTGCAAAAACTCTTGCTGCGGATGCTTTCGACCGCCCTTCGGTGGCACGTTGCAGACGGTGCCTTCCAGGATCTTGAGCAGCGCCTGCTGAACGCCTTCACCGGACACATCGCGGGTAATCGACGGGTTGTCGCTCTTGCGCGCAATCTTGTCGATTTCGTCGATGTACACGATGCCACGCTGCGCCCGCTCGACGTCATGGTCGGCATTGTTTAGCAAGCTGACGATGATGTTTTCGACATCCTCACCGACGTACCCGGCTTCGGTCAGGTTCGTCGCATCGGCAATGGCAAACGGCACGTTGAGCATCCGCGCCAGCGTCTGCGCGAGCAGGGTCTTGCCGCAGCCCGTCGGCCCAAGCAGCAAGATGTTCGACTTCTGAAGCTCGACTTCCTCGGGACCGACTTTGGCGTCGATGCGCTTGTAGTGGTTGTGAACCGCGACCGACAGAATCTTTTTGGCGCGGTCCTGACCAATCACAAACTCGTCGAGGACGTTCTTGATCTCCGACGGTTTGGGAACGCTGCTCTGCCCAAACGGCTGATCGTCTTTCTCGATCTCCTCGGCGATGATGTCGTTACACAGACCGATGCACTCATCGCAGATGTACACCGTTGGGCCCGCAATCAGCTTGCGGACCTCTTTTTGACTCTTCCCGCAGAACGAGCAAGACAGACCGTGCATACGTCCCCTCCGTCACGAAAGCTCGACGGTGCTAGTGCCTACTTCAGATTGTGCCGGTGTTACGGCGCTTTCGCTTCCGACTTCTTCTTGTAGAGCACTTCGTCGACCAGACCGTACTCTTTGGCCTCGGCTGCGCTCATGAAAAAGTCGCGTTCCATGTCGCGGCGAATCCGCTCTTCCGGCTGGCCGGTGTGATGGGAGTACAGCTCGATCAGCTTTTCGCGGGTGCGCAGGATTTCACGCGCGTGAATCTCGATGTCCGTCGCCTGACCCGAAAAACCACCCAGCGGCTGGTGAATCAGGATGCGCGAGTGTGGCAGTGCATAGCGCTTGCCCTTGGCTCCGCCGGACAAAATGAACGAACCCATCGACGACGCTTGGCCCATGCAGATCGTCGCCACGTCGCAGCGAATCAGCTGCATCGTGTCGTAAATCGCCATGCCCGCCGTCACCAGACCGCCCGGCGAGTTGATGTAGAGCATCACGTCCTTGTCGGGATCTTCCGATTCAAGAAACAGAAGCTGCGCGATGATCGTGTTGGCGACCATGTCATCGACCGGCGTGCCCAAAAACACGATGCGATCCTTGAGCAGTCGCGAGTAAATGTCCCAGCCGCGCTCACCACGGTGGGTCTGCTCAACGACGGTCGGAATGATGTACGACATGGCGGGCTGCGAAAGCGCGCCCGAAGTCTTGCGGTCTTGCATGGTCATTCGATCCTCTGGGGTTGCGTCCGGATTGGGAAGCTTGGCGCAGATTCTTTAGCTCAACATCACCTTGGGTCAACGTCAAGACTTGCCTTGCGATTCCGTGTACTTGGCCACGGCTTATTTGGCGCTGGCGGAACTTTTGGATGCCGGTTCTTTGCTGCTGCTGTCTTTGCTGCCACCGTCGCGCGGTTCGATCTGGAGCACGAGCTTTCCGTCGGAAACCGAGACACGCACGACGCCGCCATTTTGCAGCTCGCCAAACAAAATCGCGTCGGCCAGCGGCCTCTTGAGTTCGTTTTGGATAAGCCGCGCCATCGGACGCGCGCCATTGAGCCGGTCGTAGCCCTTTTCGGCAAGCCAGCTCCGCGCTTCGTCGGAAAGTTCAATCATCACTTTCTTCTGCTTGAGCTGGTCAAACAGCTGCGACGTGAATTTGTCGACGACGCGACGGATGATCTCGGGACTTAGCGACTGGAACGTGATCCAAGCATCGAGCCGGTTGCGAAACTCTGGGCTGAACGTCCGCTCGATCGCCGACTTGTCGAGGTTTTTCGCCGGACCCGCCGCGCCAAAACCAATCGTGCCTTGCTGAATTTCCCGCGCGCCCGCGTTGGTCGTCATCACCAGCACGATGTTGCGGAAGTCGGCCTTGCGCCCGTTGTTATCGGTCAGCGTCGCGTGGTCCATCACCTGGAGCAGCACGTTGTAAATGTCGGGATGGGCTTTTTCGATCTCATCGAGCACCAGCACCGCGTGTGGCGTCTTGCGAACCGCGTCGGTGAGCAGCCCGCCTTGATCAAAACCAACATAGCCCGGCGGCGCGCCGATAAGCCGCGACACCGTGTGCTTTTCCATGTATTCGCTCATGTCGAAGCGAATGAACTCGACGCCGAGCACCCGCGCCAGCTGCTTGGCCAGCTCGGTTTTGCCCACACCCGTCGGGCCCGAAAACAGGAAACAACCCACCGGCTTTTCCGGATTGCCGAGCCCCGAGCGCGACAGCTTGATCGACGTGACCAGCGAATCAATCGCCGAGTCCTGCCCGTAGATGACTTTCTTTAGCTCAGCATCCAGGTTCTGAAGCTGCGTCTTGTCATCGGCGCTGACCGACTTGGGCGGAATTTTCGCCATTTTGGCGATGACTTGCTCAATGTCCGCCGGACGCACCACTTTTTTGCTCTTGCCGACGCCACCCGGCAAAATCCGCATCGCCGCGCCGGCTTCGTCGATGACGTCGATCGCTTTGTCGGGCAAGTGACGATCCGTCATGTGCTTGGCGGCCAGATCCGCCGCCGCCCGCAGCGCCGGATCGGTATAGCGGACGCCGTGGAATTCTTCGTAGCGTGCCCGCAGACCCTTCAGGATCAGGAACGTTTCATCTGCCGAAGGCTCGACGAGATCGATTTTCTGGAAACGCCGCGACAGCGCCCGATCTTTGTCGAACACCGTCTTGTATTCCTCGAACGTCGTCGATCCAATGCAGCGCAGCTCCCCCGACGCGAGCGCCGGTTTGAGCAGGTTGGCCGCATCCATCGCGCCGCCCGATACTGCGCCCGCCCCGACGATGGTGTGAATCTCGTCGATAAACAGGATCGCTTTTTTGATCTTGCGCAGCTCGCTGAGGATGCCTTTTAACCGCTGTTCAAATTCCCCGCGGAACTTGGTTCCAGCGACGAGCCCGCCCATGTCGAGCGCAAACACCTGCGAGTCTTTTAGCACTTCGGGCACTTCGCCGCGCGCGATCTTCCACGCCAGTCCCTCGGCGAGCGCGGTCTTGCCGACACCCGCATCACCGACGTAGAGCGGGTTGTTTTTGCGCCGACGACACAGCACCTGCATCGTGCGCTGCACTTCGTTTTCCCGCCCAATCAGTGGATCGACGCGACCGGCTTTGGCTTCCGCGACGAGGTTGACGGTGAATTTTTCCAGCAGCGAACGCTTTTTGTCGCTCTCGCCGCCGTCCTCGTCTTCCGATTCCCCGTCGTGCGAGGGCTCCGGTCGTGAAAGCTGCAGCTCGTTTGGTTCGCTTTCGTCGTCGCCCGGACGGTCTTTTTCGATTCCGTGCGACAAGTAGTTCACGACATCCAGCCGCGTCACCCCTTGGCTTTCCAGCAAGAAGATCGCGTGGCTGTCCTGTTCGCGAAACATCGCCGCCAGCACGTCACCCGAGCTGATCTGCGATTTTCCCGACGAATGCATGTGGAAAATCGCCCGCTGTAGAACGCGCTGGATGCTGACGGTCTGTTCGGGTTCGTGATCGACACCGTCTGGCAGCGATGCGACCTTGGTCGTCAGAAATTCCTCCAGTTGCTTGCGCAGCTTGGCCAGATCGACGGCACAGGCGCGCAGGATTTTGGCGGATGTCGGCTCCTCGGTAAACGAGTACAGGACGTGTTCCAGACACAGATACTCGTGACGACGCTTGCGGGCTTCGGCCATCGCCGAAAGAAGCGACTCTTGTAGCTCTTTGGTAATCATGGGCTGCCGCGATGTAAAAACGAACATAACGCTGCCCCACCCGGCCCGCCATCCCCCGCCATAAAGTTCCTCGCAAACTGCATCACTTTGGACAAGTCAGACGACAAAACTTGCGGATACACTAGCGAGATAGACCTAGGATGCAAGTCTGTCCGCAGTGCACGCATGAGCTAAGCACCGCAAGTGACCTCGAACTGGGGGCGCCTTTCGCCTGTCCGCACTGTGGGGTCACGCTGCCGCTTACCGCGGTGCATTCCGAGCTATACGATCTGCCGGTCCCGCTGCGTCCATCGAGCCCGCACCTGCGAATGAACGAAGAGTCGCTGCCGGTGCCGCTGCGGGAAGCCCCCGATTATCGTAGCGAGCGACCCCGATCGAGTCCGCCACGCCCACTTCCGCTTGCGCTCTTGCCGACGGAAACCGAAGGGGAGCCGCGACTGCGCCAGCTACCCCCGCCGGGTGTGCCGACGTTCAGCGTCGGGCCGATCAGCAATCCACCAGCGACCGCGGCACAGATCACACTGCCCGAACAGGCCGCCGCGAAAATCACAGCCCCAAGTCAGCCCGCGATTTTGGCGTCCGACATTCGGATCGATCACGAAGCGCGCTCGCTTGCCGAACGGTCAACGACCCAAGCCAAGCCGATTGTGCTCGAGCATGAGCCACCGCCATCTGTCGAGCCGCAGGGAAGCGAAGCCAAGCCCGCCGAACCAACCACAAAGCCCATCGTCGTTGATCCACCGATCGTTTCTGCCAGCCAGCCCGTCGCGACCAGCGTGGACCCCGGCCCGCTCGCCAAGCTGTCCCCGCGCGCCGGCAGCACCCAAAGCGCCAAGCCGATTTCGCTTGCCGCGCGCAGTCCCACACCGTCTTCGCAAAACAGCGCGGGCAGTCAGCCGGGCGACATGCCGCTTTCGACGATGTTTTCGATGGCTGCGTCGCGTCAGAGCCTGACCTCGCAGACACCACAAGCGCTCAAGCTGGGCTGGCTGATTGCGGGTCTGGCGCTCGCGGCGCTGTTGCTCTTGCTGACGATTTTGGTATTGGTCGATCGGGGTCCGACGGGAAACCAGCCAGCGCTGCCAACCACCGGCACGATGCCGTAACCACCACAGGCCACGGCGGCGGCGTTTTTTTACCGATTAGATCAGCAGGCCAAAGCGCTCGTGCGCTTGTTTCGAGAGCGCATCGCGGTGATCCGGATGCGCGATGTCGATCAAGCTCTGGGCGCGCTGCCGCAGGCTCGACCCGTACAGCATCGCGACGCCGTATTCGGTGACGACATAGTGAACGTGGGCCCGCGTCGTCGTGACACCCGCGCCGGGTTTTAGCATCGGCACAATCCGCGATTCACCGCGGCTTGTCACCGATGGAAGCGCAATGATCGGACGACCGTTTTCCGACAGTGCGGCGCCACGGATGAAGTCCATCTGGCCACCGACGCCCGAATACTGCTTGCCACCAAGCGTGTCGGCGCAGACCTGGCCCGTCAGATCGACTTCAAGCGCGCTGTTGATGGCCGTCACCTGCGGATTGCGACGAATCACGTCGGTGTCGTTCACATACGCGATGTCGAGCATCTTCACCATCGGGTTGTCGTCCATAAAGTCGTACAGCCGTCGGCTGCCGATGGCAAAACCGGCGACGATCGCACCCGGATGAACTTTTTTCGATTCGTTGGTGATGATGCCGCGCTCGACCAGATCGATGACACCATCGGAAAACATCTCGGTGTGGATGCCGAGCCGGCGATGCGAACCGAGCGCCGCCAGCACCGCGTCCGGAATCGCGCCAATTCCCATTTGCAGCGTCGCGCCGTCTTCCACCAGACCCGCAACCTGCCGACCGATGGCGCGCTCGACGTTGGACAGTGGCTTTGGCACACACTCAATCAGCGGATCGGCACACTCCACCATCGCCGTCAGTCGACTGATGTGGATCAGCCCATCGCCGTGCGTGCGCGGCATGTTGGGATTGACCTGGGCAATCAGGATGCGCGCACAGTCGCTCGCGGCGCGGGCCACATCGACCGAAACCCCGAGCGAGCAGAAGCCGTGCCGATCCGGCGGCGAGACGTGCAAAAGCGCCACATCGAGCGGCAAAATTCCGCGACGGAACAGCCGCGGCACTTCGGACAGAAACACCGGGATGTAGTCGGCCCGTCCAGCGTTCACCGCGTCGCGCAGGTTGTGACCGACAAACAGCGCGCTGGCGTGAAAGCTATCGCGATACTGCGGCTCGACGTAAGCTGCCGAACCTTCGGTGTGCATGTGGACAATTTCGACGCCACGCAGCTCCGAGGCACGGTCGATCATCGCGGAAATGAGAACCTGCGGGGCCGCCGCCGCAGTTTGGATGAACACGCGCATGCCCGAGCGCACATGGCTCAAAGCATCCGCGGGGGAAACATACCGAGTCATGGGGCCCCATTCTGCTTAGATGCGGAGCAAAAGCAATGGCGAGAGCCCGTGCAAAAAGACTGGGGCCTGGGCCGGTCGGATCGCCTGATTATTCGGAAAGTCGCTTGGCGAGCATGTCTTCGACGGCAACTTGGGCTTTGGCAAAGTCGGCGATGCCTTGGCTCAGCTTGTCGTCCGCCATCCGGTTTTGGGTGTGCATGGCGCGGAAGGTGCGTTCATCCATCGCGATTTTTTCGACGCGCATGGCCCGTGCCGCACCGCTGTCCAGCTTGCGCACGAGCTGGGTCCGCGTCGATTCCAGCTCGGCCAATAGTTTCGGCGAGATCGTCAGCAGATCGCAGCCGGCCAGCTCGCAAATTTCGCCCATGTTGCGGAAGCTTGCCCCCATCACTTCGGTGCGGTAGCCAAAGTGTTTGTAGTAGTTGTAGATGTCGGTGACGCTGCGGACGCCGGGATCTTCGGCGGACGGATACGAAGTCCGTCCCGTGTCTTTGAGATACCAGTCCAGGATGCGGCCCACAAACGGCGAAATCAGCGTCACACCTGCCTCGGCGCACGCAATCGCCTGGTGCAGTCCAAACAGCAGCGTCAGGTTGCAGTGAATCCCTTCGCGTTCCAACACGGACGCCGCCCGGATTCCTTCCCACGTTGCGGCGATCTTGATCAGGATGCGCTCGCGACGCTGACCGCGCGATTCGTACTTGGCGATGATCTGACGGGCTTTGGCGATCGTGGCCGCCGTATCAAACGACAGTCGGGCATCCACCTCCGTCGAAACCCGGCCCGGAATCAGATCCAAAATGCGCAGACCAAACTCCACGGCCAGCTGATCGAGCGCCGCCCCCGCCTGCTCGGCCAAAGGCCGATCCGAAAGCTCGTGCCGGGTCAGCCGAAGTGCGCCCTCGACCACATCGGCATAATCGGGCTGCTGGGCGGCGGCTTGCACCAGGCTCGGGTTGGTCGTCGCGTCGCGTGGCGTAAAGCGAGCGATGCCATGGAAATCCCCGGTGTCAGCGACGACAACGGTCATTGTCTTAAGCTGCGTAAGCAGGCTGGGCTGCGCGTCTTGGCTTGCGTTCATGGGGGGGACTTTAGCAAAACCCGACAAGCAACTGCGCAGCGTCGCTTTTCTGCGTCGGCTCAGGATAGAATTGGCGTCGGTGCCGGGAGCATTTCGTTATATCGACCACGACGGCGACAAGCGGGCCACGTTCCTGCTTCCCGACGGTTGCGCCATTGGCCGACGACCCAGCAAACACCTGATCTGCCTGTCCGATGACAGCGTCAGCTCCGGGCACGCCTGGATCGAATTTCGCGACGACGGCTGGTGGGTTTCCGATCTGGGCTCGGCCACCGGCACGTTTGTAAACGACCGCCGGATCATGAGCAGTGCGCTGCGCAGCGGCGACATCCTCCGCTGCGGCAACTTCCCGCTCCGCTTTGAAGCCACCCCACCGGCCAAAGGCGCGCTCCTTGCGGGCCTGGTGTTTGTGTCGCTCGATGGACAGCGGCAGACCGTGATGATCCATCCCGAAGGCGGCGCGCTCGGCACGTTTTCTGGTGCCACCGTCATCGGCGAACACGACAGCATCGCGCGCATCCACGCCTTTGTGTATTACGACGGTGAGCAGTGGATGATCGTGCCGGTCGCGCGCGGCTACGAGACCAAGATAAATGGTCACACCATATCGGCGAGCGGCACGCGGCTACGGGCCGGCGACGCCATCCAGTGCGGAGCGCTGCAAGTTCGTTTTGTCCTTTTGCGCGACAAGCTGCCGGCCCTAAGCTCCGACCAACGACGAGCGCAACCCAACAACTGTCCGCCGGAAAGTTCGCCCTTGTCGGTTCGATCGGCATCCCCACTGACCGCTGGGGTTTCGTCGATGCTGGCGGCGCCGTCGGGATTTTCGGTGACGCCGCGGGCTCGGCTTTCGTATCGCGATGACAAACAGCTCCCCATCGTCGTCGAAGTGCCCGCAAGCGGCGGCTTTTTGGGTCGCGCCCTGGAATGTCTGGTCCGATCGGGCGATCTGACGGTGCCCCGCAAGTGGGGTCGCATTTTTTTTCGCGACAACCGCTGGCTGTTTGAAGACCTGGGCAGCTCCAGTCCATCGTTTGTGAACGACGAGCAGCAGTTCCCACACGTCCCCCGCGAGCTGCGATCGGGCGACACGCTGCGCAACCGATCGATGGTGCTGGTCTTTTCGTCCGACGGGCTTTTGGCCCAAGGCAGCACGATTGGCTTTGTCAAAGTCGATCCGCCGCCCCCGCCGCCGGTTTCCGGCTCCTACTTTCTTTTGCTGAGCGACGACGGCGAAAGCAAGCAGATCCCGATTCCGGACACGGGTGCGGTGCTCGGACGATCCCGCGGCTGTCTACTTATGACCGAAGATCCGCTGACCAGTCGGCAGCACGCGCGGATCATCTGGGAACAAGACATCGCGTGGCTCGAAGACCTGTCCAAAGACCAAGGCACCTGGCACGGTGGCGAGAGACTTTTGGGGGAACGGCGGCGCCTTCACACCGGCGACTTGATTCGCGCCGGGCAAATCCGCGCCCGCTTCGTCGGCAAAGATGCCAGCTTCCCGCAGCTCGACGAGCGCTTTCGACCGTTCCGCATTCGCTGTCCGATTGGGAACATCGGGCCACTGCGGCTCTACTGGGCCGATCATCCCGAGCTTTCAGCGACGGTGATTTTGCGTGTCCTGCCAGCCGATGCGCCCGATCATGCGCGCTGGCTGTCTACCCTTGTCGCAGAGTCGCGGCTTTTGCGAATTCATGCGGCGTCCAGTCCGCTCGGGGGGACGCTTCTGCGCGAAAAACCCGACGGCGAGCGCTTTTTGTCGGTGCCACTCGGCTGCGGTCTTTTGCTCAGCGAGTTTTTGTCAACCTACGGCCCGCCACCACTGCCGCTGCTGCTGGAACTTTTGGGCCAGCTGTGTGCCGACATCGAACAGCGCAGCCAGCGCGATCCGACGCGGCAAGACGGCCAACTGCCGCTGCGCGAAGTCTGGCTCTATGCCGATCCGATCGCGCCGCTCGGGATGGCGACGCGGCTGTTGCCGCTGGCGGGAACAACTGGGCAGCGTCCGTCGCCGGTTTTGCAAGCGCCCGAGTCCAGCTTGACGCCCCCCAATGTGCAACGCCACAGCCAGGTCTACGTGTACGGGCTCCTTCTATACGCGCTGGCATCGGGGAGTCTGCCATCGCACGCGACCTCGCAAGACAAGCTGCTTGGGGATCTGCGTCCGCAGCTGCCGCCGGTCCTGTTCGATCTTCTGCATGAACTTTTGCACGTCCCGGCGGACAAGCGACCCGATCCGTATCACGCCCAGCGCTGGATTGCGGAGCTGCGCAGCCTGCTGTGTGTCCACGGTGTAACCGAGGGAAACGCCGCGACGATTTGTTGAGATGGTCACAAGCCGCGCTTCCGTTGCATGCTGCGAGTTATGAAGACAGCGCGCCGGATCGGAATGGCTCTGACCCTCTTTTTCCTCGGCTGTGAGACGACGGGGACCGCTGGACCTGCGATGCACGTCGACACGCCCGCGATGGTCGACCCGCAAAAGACGCTACAGATTTCCATGGTCGATGTCGGTCAGGGCGATGGCATGGTCCTGAAGACCCCATCCGGCGTCGTGATCGCATTCGACGGTGGACCCGATCGCACCGGCAACTACGCTGACTTCCTGAAAAGACAGAACATCACCCAGATCGACTACGTGATCCTGTCGCACGGTCACTCCGATCACTACACCGGCTTGGGAACGGCGATTGCGATGCTGCCCAAAGACTGTGCGCCGCGCGTCTTCGATCCTGGCTTTGCCCGCCCCGACATCCCTGGTTACCAGTACATCCGCGACACCGCCGGCTGTCGGTACAGCAGTCTGACGCTCAACCAAACGCTGATGCTCGACCCGGCGATCGAACTTTCGGTGATGGGCGTTTCGAATACGCCGTATCCGCAGAACGACGGAACCGGAATCAACAACACCTCGGCGGTGATTCGGCTCCGCTATGGCGCATTTTCGATGATCTTTCAGGGCGACGCGCAGACCGAAGCGGAAAAGAACCTCTACTCGATGTTCAAAACGCAGCTGGCCGCAAACATCCTGAAGGTCGGTCACCACGGCAGCTGCAACGCCACCGGCACATCGCTGCTGCAAGCGATCGCGCCCAGCTATGCGCTGATAAGTTCCGGTGGTCCAAACGATCCCAACATGTTCGGCCACCCGCACTGCCAGACCATCGACAAGCTGCGCAGCGCCGGCGTTCACTATTACCGCACCGACACAAACGGCGACATCACGATCACCACCGACGGCAGAGTCTTCGCGATTGTGCCAACCAAAGGACTGCCCGATTCCGCCGCCTGCCCGAGAGCCTGCGCCACGCCCAGCGACTTCTAACCCCTTGACAAGACACGACTCCTACATTCAGACTGCGGCCCTTACGGCGGTTTTCCCGCCTTACCGCACTCTATTTCAACCGGGAGTACTCCGATGTCGAATACCACCAGCACCGAGCTGCGCCGCAAGCGGAACCACAAGAAAGCCGGCCAGCGTCGCAAGAAGGTCGAAAGCAAGCGCTCGACCCTGACCCCCACCGAGCTGTTCGCAGGCTTCGGCGAGCCGGGCAAGCCCGCTCCCAAAAAGTAAGCTGCGCAGCGGTTTCACTTCCGCCTTCCGTCCCGCCTCTCCGTTGTCTGTCGAAATTCCCCCCACTACGTTCGTAATTGGCATTGGCAATCTGCTGCGCCGTGACGATGGCGTCGGTCTTTTTGTCGCCCAACGTCTGCGCGACCGCGTCCCCGCTGGGGTCGAAGTCCGTGCGTGCGCCGCCGATCTTTGCGACCTTGCACTGTGGCTTTGCCGCTGCCAGCGCGCACTGCTCGTGGATGCGGCGTCAGGCCTTGCCCCCGGCGAGGTCGTTCGTCTGGATGTTTTCCGCACGCCGCGGCCTCGGCGCGAGGCCACATCCTCACATGCTCTGCCACTGTCCCAAGCTGTGGCGCTAGCCGAGGCGCTCGGTCCGCTGCCGACCACACTCGGTCTGTACGCGATCGGAGCCAGCGACTTCGGTTTTGGCGAAGGGCTCAGTCCTTTGGTCGCTGCCGCGGCAGAAACGACCATCCGCCAGATCCTCGCCGAGCTTTCATCGCCACCCCACCCGCTGTAATCCCCGGCCAACATTCCGCTTTGTTGGCTGGGAAGCGCTGCCCGCACCGTTTTGTTCTGTTTTTTCGGATGGGGAAGCTCGGCCATTCCCACTTGTTGCGCAAAACTTGCGTGGCAGTCCAGCTTCCCGCGCTCTTTTGCGCAACATCGTGCGTGGCAGCCCAGCTTCCCGCGCTCTTTTGCGCAACATCGTGCATGGCAGCCCAGCTTCCCGCGCTCTTTTGCGCAACATCGTGCATGGCAGCCCAGCTTCCCGCGCTCTTTTGCGCAACA
>DAORGN010000076.1:17205-20213 GCA_035340095.1 Pseudomonadota bacterium
CTTTTGCGCAACATCGTGCATGGCAGCCCAGCTTCCCGCGCTCTTTTGCGCAACACCGGCTGAGTAGCTTGGCTTCCCACTCCGTTTGGCGCGACAGAATCAGCGTGGCCGCGCTGTCCGCACCGTTTTGTTCTGTTTTTTCGGTTGTGGCCGGTCTGTCCGCAGCAGTTCTGGCGAAGCAGCACCAGGCAGGCACGGAGAACTGATCGAGATGTTCCCGCTTGCGCAAGCAAAGCCCGTTGACCAGCAGCTGATGAACGCCGCGGGGGCCGTGCGACCGCTGTCCGTAACGCTACCCGCCGAATGCCAACATCCCACGCAAGATTTCTGATGCTGGCCGCTGTTCGCGCAGCCGCTGTTTGCGTCCTACATACCGTTCATACAGCGCAACATGTCCGCGCAGAGACAGTGGTCCTTCGCGCGTTTCATAAGCGGCCACCCACGCAAGCAGAAGCGGCAGCATTTCATTTTGTGCCAGAGGCGAGGCGTACTTGTGCGATTCCCATGGCCGACTTTGGCAGTTGCGCAGGCAGACTTCGGTGCCCGGATCCAAAAACAAAAGCAGCGGATCATAGGGAAGCGTCACCGCGACCAGATCGGCGTAACAGCCTTCGACCACCCAGCCCGCGCTGCGCTGGCAAAAGGAATCCACATCCTGCTGCGCCAAAACCGGATCGCGCGGCACAGCGACTTTCCCCGGCTGCCAAGCCACCGTATCCAAATCGAGCAGCGGCAGCCCACACTCCGTTGCCACATACCGCGCCAGCGTAGACTTCCCTGACCCCGAATTCCCCATGATCACAATTTTCATTCCCACACCTTTTCACGGAAAAACGCTGCGCACCTGCGAATTTACACCGCCGTCCTGTGGTTGCCACACGATGTGGGCAAGAGCAGAGGACACACGGTCTCCGATCTCCTCCTTGGGTTCCGTGAAGCAGACATTGCGGACAGATGGACCTTGGCGATACACTACCTGCGTAGTGTCATGCCCACATCCGACCAGCCGCTTCCTCGGGAGAAAATTGGCAGCTACCGACTGATCCGGAAAATCGGACACGGCGGAATGGGCGAAGTCTATGAAGCCCGTCACGAAGGTGTTGGCGGTCGCGCCGCGATCAAAATCCTGCGGCTGGATGTCGCATCAAGTCCTTCTCACATCGAGCGTTTCTTTGATGAAGCGCGCGCCGCCAATTCGATCGAACACCCGAGCATCATCCGCATTTTCGATTCCGGACAGACAAATGACGGCGTCTGCTATCTCGCGATGGAATTCCTCGATGGCGAGACGCTGGCAAAGCGGATCAAAACGCTAGGCAAACTCTCCTCTGCTTCCGCCATCCGCTTCGCACGACAGATCGCATCGGCGCTCGCCGCCGTACACAGCCGTGGCGTGATCCACCGAGACCTGAAGCCTGACAACCTGATGATTGTCAAAGATCCGGAATCGGCGGGAGGAGAGCGCATCAAAGTGCTCGACTTCGGAATCGCTCGGTTGGCTGCGGATCTGCGCACGCGGGATGGACAGACAGAGAGCGGAATGATTCTGGGAACGCCGATGTACATGTCCCCGGAACAGTGTCATGGCGCCAAACAAGTCACGCCCCCATCGGATGTGTACTCGCTCGGGATCATCTTGTACAAAATGCTGGCGGGACGCGCTCCGTTTGTAAGTCAAGGACACGGCGCGCTCATTGCGATGCACCTGAGCGACATTCCGGCGCCGGTCGAAAAGTACAATCCGCAGGTTCCGCCGCTGCTGTCTTCGCTGATCGCAGAAATGCTCGCCAAGTCACCGGAAGATCGGCCCACCATGGAAGCCATCGAGCAGCGGCTGCGGGCGATGAGCAACATCGAAGACCTTCCGGCACCGCAGAGCCGCAGCGAAACCGCGACCCGCAAGTTATCAACGGTCGATCTGGAACAAACCCAGCATCTTCACCAGGCGAGCCTGCTGCCACCGCAAGCCACCGTTCCGCTCCAAACGCTGGTGGTTTCCCCGGCAAATCCAGCCAATGAGCCAGCCAGTGTTCAAATCACAAGTCCACAGGGACGCACCCGCCGCTTGATCCGCGTCCTTTTGGTCGGCTGTACGATGGTCGGCGTGGCGTTTTGTTTTCTGCTGTTTCGTTGTGCAAACGAACAACCATCGAGCGCCAGCCAGCAAGTCAACGTCTCGCCACGTCTGCTCGCGATTCCCGATTTGGCGCGACCGGAAAAAAGCCCTGCCGCAGCGTCGACTCAGCCAGACGGACAACCGACCCCTCTGGTTCTTTTGGATGCCGGCGTTCCGCTTCCGGAAATCCGCCGCGCAAATCCTGTCAAACCCGACCCGAGCAGTCGTGCCGTCTCTGCCCCAGCAGAGGCACCGCCCGTTTCTTCCCGCAAAGACCTGCGTGTGGAAGACGAAGAGTCCGTCGCAGCTGAGCCTGTCAGCCAGCCTGCGGATCTCGCCCCACCGATCCCATCGCCAGTCAATCGACCCACAGGATTCCGATCAAGCGACGGCCTGCTCAATCCCTTTCCACGCTAGCGGCGCACAGGTGACTCCGGCAAACCTACTTGAGCCAATCGGGATATTCGAAGGGTTCGCAGTCGAGGGGGGCGTGGAGGGTTTCAAAAAGGGAGGCGCGATCGAAACCGGCTCGCAGCGCGGCTTGTTTCCACGGCAGCGGACGAACCGGAACTGCATTGGAAGGAGTCACTTTCCCATCGCCATCGGCATCGAGCCAGATCGGATTGGTAAAGCCTATCGGCAGCGCGGCCCCACCATTTACCGCGCCAATCACATCGGTGGGAAGCGGTACGTCCCCCAGCGCCAAAACGACGATCCATCCGTCGCTGCTGATGTCCAGTTGGATGTCTGTCTTTAGCGCCGGATGGCTGCGGTTTGTGATCGGAATTTCTTTGACGAGCGATCCATTTACGTACACCTGAAGCCGCGACAAATCGATCCACAGCGGTGCATCTGCGGTGATGCTGGCGACGACTTTTCCGCCTTTCACAGA
>DAORGN010000077.1:0-20156 GCA_035340095.1 Pseudomonadota bacterium
GGCGAAAAGTGCGAAAAGTCGAAGGTCAGCTTGTCGGGACCGACGTAGCTGCCTTTTTGGGTGACGTGCTGCCCGAGCACTTCGCGCAGGGCATGATGCAAAAGGTGGGTCGCCGAGTGGTTGCACCTGGTGCGATCGCGGCGCTCGCCATCGACCAGCAGCGACACCTCATCCCCGACAAACAGGCTGCCGGACACAACGCGCGCTTTTTGGACAATCAGCTCGGGGACCGGCTTCCAGGTGTCGGTGACTTCGACTTCGGCCACGGTTTCGCTGCCCACGATTTTGACGATGCGACCCGTGTCGCCGGCCTGACCGCCGGATCGGCCATAGAACGGGGTGCGGTCGGTCAGGACTTCGACTTCTTGGCCGGCAGCGGCTGCGTCGACGCTTTGACCCCCGACAATCAGGGCCAAGATGCGGCCTTCCGCACAAATGCCGTCGCGCCCGTGCGCATAGCCAAGGAATGTCGTTCCGCCATGGGCGGCGCGCAGGGCGTGGTAGGCATGCGAAACGGCCTGGTCGCCCGAACCGGCGAACTTGCTGCGTTCGCGCTGCTTGCGCATCTCCTCTGCAAAGCCGTACTCATCGACGACAAAGCCCTGCTCGCGGCCAATCACTTGCGTCAGGTCGAGCGGGAAGCCGTAGGTGTCGTGCAGCTGGAACGCGACCTTGCCAGGCAGGGTTTTTTGGCCGGCAGTGTCGGCGGCAAACTCGGTCTCGCTGATCAGGCGCAGGCCGCGGTCGATGGTGCTGCGGAAGCCTTCGTCTTCGGCGTTGACGGCTTTTTCGATCAGGCTTTCGGCTTTGCGCAGCTCTGGGTAGATGTCCCCGAGCAGCTTGGTGACTTCCAGGCACAGGCTGGCGAAGAACCCAGCCGGGAGCCCAAGTCGGACGGCGAAGCGAATCGCGCGCCGCATGATGCTGCGCAGCACGTAGCCGCGGGACAGGTTGGACGGCAGCACGCCATCGGCAATCAGGTTGGCGGTGGCGCGGCTGTGGTCGGCAAGAACGCGCATGCCGACGTCGTCATCGCTGTCTGTGCGGCGGTAGGGTTTGCCGCAGGCCGCCGCCACGGTTTCCAAAAGCGGGATAAACAGGTCGGTGTCGTAGTTCGATCGCTGCCCGATGGCGACGGCAGTGACGCGCTCCAGGCCGGCGCCGGTGTCGATGCTGGGGCGGGGCAGCGGGACCAGCGGGGCGTCTTTCTGCGCCCGCTCAAACTGCATAAAGACCAGGTTCCAGATTTCGACCCAGCCGCTGCCATCGGGGCCGGGTTCGTCGCCAAAGCGCGACAGGTCGGCAGCCCCATCGCCCAGCCAGTAGTGGATTTCCGAGCACGGCCCTTGCGGTCCGGTGTCGCCCATCATCCAGAAGTTGTCTTTCATGCCCAGACCGAAGATGCGGTCGTCACCGTACCCGGACAGCTTGCGCCACAGCTCGCGGGCTTCATCGTCGGGCCCCAGCTTGAGACCACTGTCGCCGGCGAAGACCGACACGCACATCCGCTTGGGATCAAGCGCCAGCTCTTTGGTCAGAAATTCCCAGGCAAACAGGATCGCGTCGGTCTTGAAGTAGTCGCCGAACGAAAAGTTGCCGAGCATTTCGAAGAAGGTGTGGTGGCGGGCCGTGCGACCAACATTGTCGAGGTCGTTGTGCTTGCCGCCAGCGCGGACGCACTTTTGTGACGTCGAAGCGCGCTTGTAGTCGAGCTGCTTTTGGCCGGTAAACACGTCTTTGAACTGGACCATGCCGGCGTTTGTGAACAGCAGGGTCGGGTCAGACGGAACCAGGGGCGAGGAGCGCACGACTTCGTGGCCCTGCCTGCGGAAATAGTCGAGAAACAGGCTGCGGACGCGGGTGGATGCTTGGGCACTTGCGCCAATTTGGGAAGACATGTGCCCGACTATATCACGCCCGGTTCGATGGCAAACCCAGGGGTCGTGGGTCCGCGCTAAGATAGACCGGGGCCACAGGGTCTTTGCCAGGAGGTCGACTATGTACGGGATGTTTCGACGAACACTTATTGGAATCGCTTGCCTTGGACTGGGTTCTTTGTCTGCACACGCGGCTGTCACACTGCCGAACGGACAGTCGGTTCCTGTTGGTACAGCGCTACAGGGCTATCTGAACGGCTCGGCGAACAACAACAACATCAACGAGATGATCAATGCGCAGCAGGATGCGCAAGTCGAGCCGCAGAAGTTTTCGCCCCTGTGCGACTTTTCGGGGCGCTACATCGCCAAGGGGGGCGGCGCCAACTTTGCGATTGGCTGGTACAACGTCGACGACGCCCGCGCGAGCAACAACCCGCCAAAGTATGTGCCGGTCGATAACGGCGCGAATCTGAATACCGCGGCACCGACCAGCGACATCCAGATCCTGTTCCCATTTTCGGCGAATTTGCCTCCGGCCAATATGCTCGACCTGACGGCGGCTTCGATTCGTAGCAATGCCAAGTACAAAGGCGGCCTGATTGGCTTTGTTCTTGTGCCAAATCCCAATGGCACGGGCGCTGGTGCCACCCAATACCACTACACCGAGCACCGCTTTAACGTGTACTGCTCGAAGTGCACCACGCCGGGGCCGTGGTATTCGACGCTGATTTACAAGTCGAACCAGCTCGCGAACACGTTTTATTTGGGATTTGAAGACCTCGACTTCATTGATGCGACGGGCAATACCGGCGTAAACGGCAACGACCTCGACTACGAGGACTTCCTGTTTCGCTTCACGGGTGTGGTCTGCTTGGGCGCAGGGCAGCCATGCACCGACAGCACGCAGCAGGGCGCTTGCCAGATTGGCGTCACCGAGTGCGACGCGCAGGGCAAGATTGTCTGCAAGGCGATCGTAAAGCCCAACCAAAACAAGGACATCTGCGATGGTGTCGACAACGACTGCAATGGTCTGGTCGATGACAACGCGACGTGTCCGGTCGGTCAGATTTGTTCCAAAGGCGGCTGCTCTGCACCGTGCGGCAGCGAAGTGCTGTGTCCGGTGGGCCAGCAGTGCCAGATGGGTCGCTGCATCGATGACGCTTGCGTCGGCAAGACCTGCGCCGCCAACCAAGTCTGCCGGGGCGGAAGCTGCGTAAGTCCCTGCTCGGGCATCAAGTGTCCGTCGCCGTACATCTGCTCGGGCGGAAGCTGCATTGACCCTTGCGTCGGTGTGACCTGCGGCCAGGGCAAGACGTGTTCAAATGGCGCCTGCATCACGACGTGCGACTGCCTGCCATGCAGCAGCGGTCAGGCCTGCTTGTCGTCGACTGGCAAGTGCGTCGATTCGGGATGTGAAAAGATCACCTGCTCAGCGGGGCAGGCCTGCGTCAAAGGAAGCTGCGTCGATGCCTGCGCGGGCGCGGTGTGCCCCACCGGACAGATGTGCACGGCGGGCAAGTGCATCGACATTCCGCCCGATGGTGGTGGCAATGTGGACGCCGGCACCGACCCGACACCGATTGACGGTGGCAGCATTTCCACCGGCTGCACCTGCCGCTTTGCGCCGGCGCAGAACGGTTCGAGCGCGTGGGGAATTCTTGCCGGCCTGGGTCTTTTGGCGGTCTCGGCCCGGCGGCGGCGTCGTCGATCCTAGTTCGCCGTGATCTGGAGCTTGAAGCGTCCCGGTCCGGCCTTGGAATTGATGAGCAGGTTGTAGGTGCCGGCCTTGGGACGCAGGTAGTGGAACTCTAGGGTGCTCGGCTTGTCTTGTCCGGCTTGGAAGGTCAGCCCCGGATCACTTGTAAACGAAAACGCCTCTCGCCCCAGCATCTTCTGCTGCGAGCCATCGAGCTGCGCAAAGTACAGGTTGAAGCTGTTTAGATCGTTTCGCAGCACGAGGGTGCCATCAATGTCGCCGCTCGGCTGAAGCTTGAACGTGCCGGCTGCCGACGATATTTCGTTATAAGCAAGCTGCTGGACTTCTTCGACAAACACGCTGATGCGGTCGACATCGCCGCTGTCGTTGTAGGCGATAAGCTTGGCTTCGCCGACGTGCATGCCGGTCAGGATGTAGCTGCGGGCGGTCGGTTCCTCGATCTTGAGGACGGCGGGAAGGTCGGTGCGGACCGACAGAAGCGAGTTGTCGCTCTTGGCTGTCGCGATCAAGTCGATTTTGCCCGAGGACGCGAGCTTGGCGCTCAGCGGACAGCCTTGCAGATCACTTAGGACGCCGCCGCAGTTGCGGACGACGAACGTGGCGCGGCCCAGCTCGCCGTCGTTTTTGCTGGAATCGCAGGCGGACAGGCTGATGCAGGCGAGGAGCGCGGAGCCAAGGAGGGAAACATATCGCGAGGTCGGCATGTGGCGAGGATAGCCCAGGCCACAGCTTGTGTGCGGTCGCAGGTGTTACACGCCAGGGGTTGGTGGGTGGATGACACTGCAAAGGGTGGCGAGGCTCTTGCTGATGTGAACGCGATTGTTCGCATCGACGACGACGGCCCCTGCATCAAGATAGGATTCGACGATTCGCAGGCCGCGTTCCGGGCCCAAGATGAGGACGATGTCGTCGAGTCCATCGGCTGTCGTCGCATCCTTGGCAAACACCGTGACGGAGCGGGCGCCTCTTGCGGGCTGTCCGGTTCGCGGGTCGAGGATGTGATGGTAGCGAGTGCCCTCGCGAATGAAGGATCGTTCGTAGTCCCCGGCGGTCGAAAAGGCGTGGTCTTTGATCTCGCAGACGGCAAAGTAGTCGCTGGGATCGAGGCTGCGCGGGTCGCGGATGCCCGCTTTGAACGGGGCGCCGCTTTTGCTTCCAAACAGCATCAGATCGCCGCCAGCCTGCACCATGCCGTCTGTGATCCCGCGGGCCCGCAAAATTTTTACGGCAGCATCGACCGCAAAGCCTTTGCCAATGCCGCCCAGGTTTATTGCCATGCCAGGCTTTTGCAGCTTCACGGTGCGGGCTTTTTCGGACAGCACGATGGCGCGAAAGTTGATGAGCGGCAGGCGGGCCGCAAGGGCTTTGGGATCGGGGATCTGGGCCCTGGGTTCTTCGTCGAAAAACCACAGGCCACGCAGCGCGTAAAAGGAGATGTCAAAAGCACCGCTTGAACGGGCCGAAAATTCCTGCGCTTTGGCGATGACGTCATAGACCTCGGGCGATACGACGACGGCTTTCTGTCCAGCCGCGGCATTTACGCGCGAGATGTCGCTGTCTGGACTCCACGTCGTCATCAGTCCTTCCAGGCGGCGGATTTCGGCAATCGCCGCGTCAAGCTGACTTGCGACCTCACGTTCTTTTGGCGCAGACGGACGGACCGGCAGGTAGGCGCGCGCCTGCACGACGGTTCCCATCGCGGTCGTCGATCGGGTGACAAAATAACCGGGATCGGTTGTCTGCGCCGCTGCCGACGTAGACAAGCACAGCAGAAAAGAAGCCAAAGACCACTTCACGCGGCTACCCTAGCACGGGTTTTCGCTTGGTCGCGCCCCGCTGAGCGGGCCGGAAGGTCGGGTCGTTTATGCTTGGGCGCGGACGCGGGACACGGGCGGGCGACGGCGGGCGCGGTAGATGTAATCCAGGCCGGCGCTCATTGGGATGTCCACGGGGACGACGATTTCGGCGATGTTCTGGTAGCGGCCTTTGAGCCGTTCCATCAGATCGGTTTCCCGCTGTGCCGACCACAGCGCAAGGACGCCGCCCGGACGCAGCGCTTCTTCCAGATCCTGCAATCCATCGTCGCTGTAGAGGTCGGCGTTCTTGGGTCGCAGAAGCTGGCTTGGGCCCTCGTCGAGATCGAGGATGACCGCCAGATAGCCGTCGCCTTCGATCTTTACGTCGGGCAGCGACTTGTAACGGAGCGCGCGCAGGTATTTGTCCAGGCTCATGTTGTGAACGTGGACGCGCGGGTCATCGAGCGGCGACGCTTTGTGCAGCGTCCCCAGGTGCGAGCGATTCCAGTCGATGATGGCAGAAGAATGCTCCACGACATCGACGCGGATGACGCGCGGACTTTCCAAAAGAGCGGCCAGCGTGTGACCCATGCCAAGCCCAGCGAGCAGCACCGTGATGTCTTGGCGGTCGCGCAGCGGCACCATGCCGACATTGATGAGCTCGCGTTCGCTGCGGCGCAAGGCACTGTCAATGATGACGCGACCGTTTGCCGTGATGGCAAAGCCGTCTTTGACTCGCCGCAGCTCCAAGGTTTCGCCATCAGGGCCTTGGGCCGTTTCTAGGACGGTGGGATCGGTGCTTGTCGTCTCTGACATGAGAGTCGGGGCTCCTGGGCGTTTGAAACAATTGCGAAACGGAAGTGGTGATTGTCCTCTTCGCTTTGGCTGGCTGTGCTATAGAGCCGCACCGCGCAAACAAATTGAGAGGCAGTCATCGTATCATGCTGGGCTGCTTCCCTTCTACGCCCGCCGCAGCGCCGATTTGAACCCGAGGCCTTTTGCAACATGCCCAAGAGATCTGATGTCCGCAACATCGCCATCGTCGCCCACGTCGACCATGGCAAGACCACCTTAGTCGATGGCCTGCTCAAGCAGGCCGGTTCATTTCGTCGCGGTGAAGTCATCCACGAATGCGCGCTCGACAACAACGAGCTAGAGCGTGAGCGCGGCATCACCATCTTGTCGAAGTGCACAGCGATCACCTACAAGGGAACCCGGATCAACATCGTCGATACACCGGGCCACGCCGACTTCGGTGGTGAAGTCGAGCGCGTGCTGATGATGGTCGACTCGGTTCTGCTGTTGGTCGACGCCTTTGAAGGTCCGCTGCCGCAGACCCGCTTTGTCACCAAAAAAGCCTTCCAGCTTGGGCTGCGTCCGATCGTGGTCATCAACAAGATCGATCGCGACGGCTGCAATCCGCAGGCGACGCTCAACGCGGTGTTTGATCTGTTCTGCGCGCTGGATGCGACGGAAGAACAGCTTGATTTCCCCGTGATCTATGCGTCGGGCCGCAACGGCTACGCGATCAAAGAGCTTACGGACGAAAAGAAAGACCTGACGCCACTTCTCGACATGATCGTGCAGAGCGTGCCGGCACCGGAAGCGGATGTCGAAGCGCCTTTGTGCATGCAGGTGGCGACGCTCGACTATGACGACTACCTGGGGTACGTCGCGATTGGTCGGATTGGCGCCGGCAAGATCGCGATGGGTGATCGGGTGCTGCTCAGCCACAAGAACCAAAATGAGCAGTTCCGGGTGCAGAAGCTCCTGGCTTTCCAAGCGCTCAAGCGGTTCGAGATTGGCGAGGCGAGCGCGGGCGACATCGTTGCCGTGACCGGCATGAGCGAGCTAAACGTCGGCGAGACGATCACGTCGATCGAGTCGCCGAAGATTCTGCCGATGCTGACGGTCGATGAACCGACGATCACGATGCAGTTTATTGCCAACAACGGCCCCTTTGCAGGGTCGGAAGGCAAGTTCGTGACGACCCGCAACATCCGTGAGCGGCTATGGAAAGAGCTGAAGTCGAACGTCGCGCTGCGCGTCGAGGAAACCGAGTCGGCGGATACCTTCAAGGTGTCGGGCCGTGGGGAACTCCACCTGTCGGTTCTGATCGAGACGATGCGGCGCGAAGGCTTTGAGATGTGCGTGTCGCAGCCGCAGGTCATCTTCCGCGAAGGGCCGGAAGGAAAGATGGAGCCCTACGAAGACTTGCTGGTCGATGTAGACGATCCGTTTGTCGGCGTGGTGATCGAAAAGCTCGGTCGGCGGGCCGGTCGGATGCGGGACATGGGCCCATCGGGACAGGGCCGGACGCGGATCGAGTTTGTGATTCCGTCGCGCGGTCTCATCGGCTACCGCAACGAGTTTTTGACCGATACGCGCGGCACCGGAATCATAAACCACAGCTTCCGCGAGTACGCGCCGTTTGCCGGCGTGCTCAAGGGGCGGCCAAACGGCGTGCTCATCGTCCAAGATCCGGGCGAAACCAACACCTATGCGCTGTTCTATCTGCAAGAGCGCGGGATTCTGTTTGCCGGCACGGGTGAGCGGGTCTACTCCGGACAGATCATCGGTCAGCACTCACGCGACAATGATCTGATCGTAAACCCGAACAAGACCAAGAAGCTGACCAACATCCGGACGACGGCGGCAGATGAAAAGCTGTTTTTGACGCCGCCGCGGATCATGTCGCTCGAAGCTGCGCTTGAGTTCATAAACGACGATGAGCTGGTGGAAGTGACGCCCAAGTCGATCCGCCTGCGCAAGCGCTACTTGGATCACAACACCCGCAAGCGCTTCGAAAAAGTCGCTGCCGCAGTCGCCGAAGACTAGCTACATCGCGGCGGCCTGCGCTGTCCTGTCTTGTAGCTGGGCACGGACCCAGTCGTGATAGGAAACAGGCAGTCCGTCGACCACGTAGCGCGTCCGGTCAAACTGCATCCCGCCACCAAAATCTGCCAGTTCCTGATTCCGCTTTTGCGCCAGCAGTTCTTTGTCCCAGCGCAGCGGACGGAAGTTCTTAAAACCACCGCCCTGACTTTCTCCGCCCCGCTGGTTGCGTTCGGACAGAACGCCGTGGGTCAGGAACCCATCGGGGTGCCCATCAAAGGTCATGACGGAACCGTCTGGGCGGAGCCCGTACACCACAAGGACATGTCCGTTGGGATCGTAAAACATGGTGCCAGGACGGATGGCCAATCGGCTTATCTGTGTCTGGTAAAAGTCGGATTCTTCGACGGTGTGTGTGGAACGGAAGAAGCCGGAATGGACGGCGCTGCTCAGGTGCTCAAACAGCTTGCGCGGGGTTTCGAAGTCGCGGAACGTGCGGACTCCTTTTGGTTGTGCATTCCGGTAGTAGCGGGCATCGCGACCTGTCCCAACCATTTCTTTGGTGAAGCGGAAGGGCAGGTCGTGAACATACGAAAAATAGGCGCGCAAGATGTACGGAACGTCGGCGCAGTCGGCACGAAAGTGCAGCGGTCGACCGAAGGATTCCGGAAGTGGATTCACCGCGGGGTCGTTCAAGCATGCGGCGAGCGTGCGGCAGCGATTTTGCGCGATGTTTGTGCCCAGCGCTGAAATGAAGGCGCTGTACTGGGCTTCGCGCTCGGCGGTCCAGGAATTCTGTCCGCTCCACACTTGTTCGGTGGGTCTGTCTACTTTGGCGATGGTGGGGGCGGGGTCCGCTGCGGGCGGAGTTTTGGCGCCAGGCCCAGTCCGGGCGTGCGCGCAGGCTTCTGTTTGGTTGGACGTGGAGACAAAGGAAATGGCGAGCACTGCGACCAGTTTTTGCCAGCTTCGTTTGTTCATATCGATCAGTGTTATTCTCGATCCGGCAAACGGAAGTCCGGTCGGACGATTATTTTTTCGTCAGTGAGCCGCGGGATAAGGTGCGATAGCCGATGCGACACGGGGGATTTCTGCGTCTTCGCGGTACGCTGCCACGGCTTTTGGCAGTGGGGGTTGCTGCGGTCGGCGTGTGGGCAGGATCGGAATGGAAAGCACCGCTTTCGCAGAGCTGGCCGGCAGAGCGAAGCTGGAATGACAAACTGGAAGACGAGTATTCCGAGTTTGTTTTTCGCATCGGACAGGCGGTCGCGCAGCGTCGCTGTCATCACCTGGACTCCTGTCTGCGCGATCCGGCGGCGAACATCCTGTTTGAAGCGCAGACCGATCCAGACTTGGTGCTGGGGGTGGACTGCGGGGATCTTCCGTATGTTCTGCGGGGCTACTTTTCGTTCAAAAAACACCTGCCGTTTGGCTTTGTCTGCGGCGTGGAAGGAATCGGCGAGCACGTCCGCTACATGTCCCAAGTCACACCGACGAAATTTTGTAGCTGGCAAAGTTACAAGACACCGCGCGACGTACTTGTTTCGATGAGCAATGCGGTGCATTCCGGAATGTATCGGATGGCTCCGGAAGTCGAGAGTGCGGATTTCTATCCGACGGCGCTTGATCGTCGCGGGGTGCGTCCAGGGACTGTGTACTACGACCCAAACGGGCATGTCCTGACCGTGGCAGAAGTGCGCAAGGACGGCAGTGTGCTGCTGATGGACGGACATCCGGATGGGAGTCTGACTTGGAAGCGCTTTGGGGCGGCATTTGCTCTTGGCGGGAGAGGCCAAGGCGGCGGGTTTAAGAACTTCCGAACCCAAGCTCTGGAAGGGAAAGAGATCCGCCGTGCTCGCAATGAACACTTGCCGCTGTTTGATGGGCAGACGCAGTGGGATCGCAGCCTGTGGCCACAAATCGGCGGGCAGGGGAGTTATCACGCGCTGGTCAAACAGCGGCTGTCGCTTGTGACGACGCCGGACATCGAAAGTGACTTTCGCGAATCGCTGCGTGCGCTGTGTCGCGATGTGCAGGAGCGGATCGATTCCGTACAGGAAGCGGTGCAGGCCGGGCTATCACACAAAGCGCATCCGGGGGAGCTGCCACAGAACATTTATGGAGCGCTTGGGGAATGGGAACAGTACGCCACACCGTCGCGGGATGCGCGGCTGCGTGCGGCGGTGCGGGAGATGTACGATCTGACCACTTCGGTGGCCAAAGACAGTCCGCTCTTGCGTTCCCTTGGGAATGTCTGGCAAACGGAAAGCGCCAAACCAGACTGCCGTTTTTCCTATGTGAATTCAGAGGGAAAGTCGGTGGCCATCGGGATAGGCACAGTGCTTTCGCGAATCTACGCGCTCAGTTTTGATCCGTATCACTGTCCAGAGCTGCGCTGGGGGGCACGACCGGATAGCGAAGAGGGTCGGAGCTGTCCCATCGACGCCATCAAGCTGCAGTTTTACGAAAAGGAACAGCGGCTGCGGCAGCGGATCGATCGGGAATATGGCGCAAAAACGCCCCTGCAAAGTGGTCCAGAGATCGCGGCGCCGATCGACTTTCGCGCACTGCTGGGAGTCGAATAGGAAACCAGAACATCTC
The DNA here is from genome assembly GCA_035340095.1 of Pseudomonadota bacterium. Classification (GTDB taxonomy): domain Bacteria; phylum Myxococcota_A; class Polyangia; order Palsa-1104; family JAEUJZ01; genus JAEUKA01. The sequence goes on from DAORGN010000077.1 coordinate 10,827, forward strand.
GTCTGCTTGTGTTACGGTTTTGCTGCGTTTCGTTTTGGCAAAACCAGCAACGACAAAAGAGGAAACACAATGAAGACGCTGATGGGAGTTCTGTTTGCCGTCGCGATGGTATTTTCATCGGGTACGGCTTCGGCAGATGCCGGCAAGTGCAGCTTTGATTCGGACTGTGGCGCGGGGGTCAAGTGCCGCAGCGGACGCTGTGCAACGGCGGCTGGCGGAACCTGTAGCTTTGATTCGGACTGCGGCGGTGGGAAGTGTCGAAGCGGCAAGTGCTCCAATTCGCCGGATGGATCGTGCAGCTTTGATTCGGACTGTGGTGAGGGCAAGTGTCGAAGCGGCAAGTGCTCGGCGGCGGCGGGTTCCTGTTCGTTCGATTCGGACTGCGGGCCGGGGGTTCGTTGCCGAAGCGGCAAGTGCGCGACGGCGGATGGCGGTTCCTGTTCGTTTGACTCAGACTGTGGTGGGGCCAAGTGCCGAAGCGGCAAGTGCGCAAACTCCCCCGGTGGGAGCTGCTCGTTTGATTCGGACTGCGGTGCGGCTGGCAAGTGTCGCAGCGGCAAGTGCGCAGGAAAGTAGGCCGGCTTGTGACGCGGCGTTGGCTTCGGCTGTGTGGGCTGTGGGTGGGTTTGTGGCTCTGCGGCTGCCGGTCGGTTGACGTTGCGGCGCTCGATGCCAAAGCCGACGCGGCGCAGCCTGCGGATCTGGCACAAGCACAGCCTGCGGACGATGGCGCGGTGCCGCGTGGCGATCTGCGCGCGGTGACGTTTAACACCCATCTGTTTTTTGATCTGGTCTGTGATTCGGGGCGCTGCGGGCCGACGGATTTCGAGCAGGTTCCGTCTGCGCAGGCGTTTGCTGAAAAAGCCGATGCGGTGGCGTTGGCCGTGCGGCGGATAAGCGGCGATGTGGTCGCGCTGCAAGAGATCGAAAACCAGAGCGCGCTCGATGCGATATGGGGGCGGCTGCGCGACGTGTATCCGACGGCGGTGCTTGGGGAAACGGGCCTTCCGGCGTCGATTGACGTCGCGGTGCTGTCGCGCGGCACACTGCTAGAAGTCCGGCGGCATCATGATCGCGTGCTGACCCGACCGGACGGAACCAAGACGACATTTTCGCGTGAGCTTTTGGAAGTTCACGTCGATCTGCGCGGGCAACGGCTGGTGATGTTCGCGGCCCACTTTCGATCCAAGTCGAGCGATGATCCGGGGCGGCGTCTGGCCGAAGCGCAGGCGACGGCTGACATCGTTTCGCAGACGGCGAAAGAGTTCCCCCTTGCGGTGATCATCTTGGGCGGGGATCTGAACGACACGCCGGGTTCGCCGCCACTCACCGCTCTGGAGTCGGTCGCGTCCCTTCTTCGGGTCGCCAAAGATCGGCCCCTGAGCAGCTGTGCGACGTACTTCTGGAACGGCGAGCTGCAAGCCATCGATCACCTGTTCGTTTGGCAAAATGCTCGTGTCGGCTACGTGGCCGCGAGTGCGAATGCACAGCACGATGCGACGCGGTTTGGGCTCGCAGGCTCGGATCACGCCGCATTGCTCGCCGACTTCGCGTTACACTAGCGGCGCTGTGCCAGCCTCTAACGATTCGAAATCGAAGACTCCTGAGAAAAACTACATTACGCCCATCGGTTTCCGTCGCTTGCAGCGCGAATTTGAGACGCTGCGCGGACCAACGCGGCGCGAGGTCGTTGCCAAGCTGTCAGAAGCGGCGGCGGAAGGCGACCGTTCCGAAAACGCCGAGTACATTTATCGCAAGCGGCAGCTTCGGCAGATCGACAGCCGGATTCGTCACCTGATAAAGCGCATGGCCATCGCCGAGGTCATTGATCCGAGCCACCACAAGGGCGAGCGGGTGACTTTCGGCTGTGTTGTCACGCTCGAAGACGACAATGGGAAAATGTTTCGCTACCAGATCGTCGGCGTCGATGAAAGCGATCCAAAGGAAGGTCGCATCAGCTACCGCTCACCGATTGGGCGGGCGCTGATTGGCAAATATGTCGATGACGCGGTGTCGGTGCAGGTTGCGGCGGGCACGCGCGAACTGACGATCTTGTCACTTGAGTTTCCCAGCGGTGAGGTGGGGGAGAGCGGTGGTGAAACCATTGCCGATGCCATGCTCGCCGCGCAGCAAGCGCTGGCTGAGAGTCCTTCCGTTGACGGAGATGAGGACGCCGAAGGCAGCGGTGAAAACGCAGAAGCGGAGGCCTAACGCATGTTCCCGCGTGGCATTACTTTCGACGATGTTCTCTTGGTCCCTGGGTATAACGGCATCCGGTCGCGCCAGGCAGTGACCACGAGCGTGCAGATTACGGACGCGCTGTCGCTCAAGATTCCGGTCGTTTCCTCGAACATGGACACGATCACGGGCTGGCAGATGGCGGCGTCGATGGCAAAGCTCGGCGGCCTGGGAATTTTGCACCGCTTTATGTCGATTGAGCAGAACGTCGCAGAATATCGGCGGGCGCGGGAGTTCGGTCCGGTCGGCATTTCGCTGGGCGTGTCAGGCGATGCGATGGAACGCGCCGAAGCGCTGGTTTCGGCGGGGGCGTCGATTCTCTGCGTCGATGTCGCGCATGGCCACAGCAAGATGGTCAACCAGACGGTGCGGCAGCTGCGCGACAGGTTCGGTGACAACGTCTGCATCATCGCGGGCAACGTCGCAACGTATGCGGGCGCCGATTATCTTTCGGCAGCGGGCGCTGATGTGATCAAAGTCGGGATCGGTCCCGGATCGGTCTGCACGACGCGGATCAAGACCGGTTTCGGCGTTCCACAGCTGTCGGCGATTTTGGATTGTCGAAAGGTCGATAGGCCGCTGATTGCAGACGGTGGGATTCGGACGCCGGGCGACGCGGTAAAGGCGCTGGCAGCCGGCGCGGCGTGCGTGATGCTCGGCGGGATGCTGTCAGGAACCGACGAGACGCCGGGCGAGCGGATCGAAAAGAAGTCGAGTGATGGCAGATCGACGTTTGTGAAAGTCTTCCGCGGCATGGCCTCGCGAGAGGCGCAGGAAGACTACATGGGCGCGATGGCGGATTGGAAAACGGCGGAAGGAATCAGCATCGAGGTGCCGGCCAAAGGCGCGGTCAGCGATGTGATCTCGGATGTGATGGGCGGGATTCGATCGGGCATGACGTACTGCGGTGCCAAAGACCTGAAAGACCTTCAGCGCAAGGCGCAGTTTATGGAAGTGAGCCGCGCTGGTCAGGATGAAGGTCTGCCGCACGCCGTCTTGCGTTCGACGAATCGCTAGAGACAGCGGGCGCGCGGTCCGGCGCAGTGTCGTAGGATGGGTCTAGTCGCGAAGCAGGGCGGCGCCCCAGTGGAAGCCCGCGCCAAGTCCAACGAAGCAGAGCAGATCGCCGCGCTTGATCCGTCCAGAACGTCGGCACTCGTCGTAGGCAATCGGAATCGTCGCCGCGGTGGTGTTGCCGTACTTCTGGATGTTGTTATAGATGCGGTCCGGTCTGATTCCGAGCGACTGCTGGACCGCTTCGTTAATCCGCAGGTTGGCCTGGTGGAAGATGAAGTGGTCGATCTGGTCGACGGTGAGACCGTGTTTTCCGAGCAGCGAGCGGACCACTTCCGGCATCTTGGTCACAGCCATCCGGAACACGTACTTGCCGTCCATGTGCGGGACGTGATCGAGACGCTGGATCATGTCCGGTGAGACGTAGGGCCGGTGCGCCATGCCGGACGGCACATACAGTTTGTTGTAGCCGGAACCGTCGGCGTGCAGCTCGAAATCGATAAGTCCCCGCTCGGTCTCGTCTTCTTCGCGCTGGAGCACGATCGCGGCACCGGCATCGCCGAACAACACCGCTCGATCGCGCACTTGGGTGTGCAGAGCCCGCTGCTCGTCCGTCGGTGAATTGTCGGCCAGACCCAGGATCGTCGGCCAATCCGAAAACGGCATGAACGGCGAGTGGGTTTCTGCTCCGACGAGAAGCAGCGTCTTGGCTAGCTTGGCTTTGAGCAGCGCGTCCGAGACTTGCAGCGCGTAGACAAAGCCACTGCACTGCTGCCGAATGTCGAGCGCCGGTATGTTCCGCAGCCCGAGCTTATTTTGCAGGATGCTGCCACAGCCGGGGAAGTAATGGTCCGGCGTCATCGTCGCAAAGACGACGTAATCAATGTCCTGCGGAGAAACCCCGGCCTGCTCCATGGCAATTTTGCTGGCGCGCGCACCGAGATCAGAGGTTGAAGTGCCGTCGGCTACAAAGTAGCGCTGCTCAATGCCCGAGCGCTCGCGAATCCACTGGTCCGACGTATCCATGATCTTTTCGAACCGCGCATTCGGAACCAGGTGTTCGCCGACGACAAAGCCAGAAGCTTTGACAACACTACGCATGATAGCTCCTTCGTTCCTCGCCTGTACGGCGCGGAAAGTCTTACCTTACAGCAGTTTTGTGACAGCTTGTCGAATGGTCCGTCACATGTCGTCGAGCTTTTTCTCCGCTTGCTCGAGCGTCTGCTTGGCGCGACCAGAGCCTGGGTGGTCTTTGAGAATCTTGCGACACGTATCGGACGCTTCCTTGTAGCGACCGAGCTTGAACTGCGACTGGGCGAGCAGCTCCAGATACGACGCCTTGCGCGGCGCGAGCTTGGACGCCTGCTGGAGGTATTTCGAGGCCACGTCGAAGTTACCCTGCTCAAAGCTCGCTTCACCAAGTCCTGCCACCGCATCGACGTTTTTGGGTTCTAGCTGCACAGCTCGCTTGAAGCTGGCCACGGCAGCATCGACATCCCCGTCATCGAGCTTTTGTTTCCCAAGAGAAACCAGTTGCGCAGCTTCCGCACCGGATTTGGCGGGCGCAGCTTCTTCGGCCTTCGCTTCTGGCTTTGCCGCAGCGGCTTTGGGCTCGGCTTTGGCAATGGTGGGTTTGGGATCTGCTTTGGGTTCCGGCTTTGCCGCAGCCGGCTTGGCTTCCGGTTTTGGCTCGGCTTTGGCGACGGCAGGTTTCGTTTCCGCTTTGGCTTCCGGCTTGGGCTCCGGCTTTGGTTCCGCTTTGGGCTCTGCTTTCACGGGCAGCGGCTCGGCTTTTGGGACCGGCTTTGCGGGCGCTTCGGTCTTGGCGGCTGCAACCGTCGCGGGTTCGGCTTTCACTTCCGGTTTCGGTTCCAGCTTCGCCGCTGGTGGTTCAGTCGGCGCTGGCTTATTGTCCGTCGGCAGAGCGGTTGCCGTTGGCAGAGCGGCGACTTCGACTTTTGGTTCCGGTGGTTTTTCGCTCGGCGTTGGGACCGCGGGTTTGGTCTCCGCGACAGGAGTGACCGCTGCAGGCGGATCGGCTGGGGTCGTCGTGTTTTTGCTCGGACCGCTCTGTGCCCAAAAAAGAAGTCCCAAAAGCGCTGCCGACGAGATGACCGCGGGTACAACCCAGCGCGGTGTTTTCTTTTTCAGGCTGATCGCTTCATCGTCATCGGCAAGTGCCGCAGGAGCCGACTGCGCAAACCAACCTGCGTCGGCTTCGTGCGCCATTTCCGGCGGCGGAGACTCGGGCGTTTTTTCCGATTCGGTCTGCGGCTTGGCTGTTTCAGGCGCGACTTTGGCGACCTTGGCGGTTTCCTCGTGCACGCTCGCGGCATCCAGCTTGGGATGCTTGACGGTTTCGCTTGATTGGCTGTCGCCGCTTGTTTTTTCGACGCGGTGCGTCTCGGCGTTTTTCAGGTTGGGAACCGTTGCGTCCTCATCGTTTTCGGCACCCTCGCTGGGTGGAAACATCGACGCTTCTGGCGCGACTTCCAGCACCGGCAGCGCGGCTTGTCCCGCTGGTGTCACGGGGCCTATGCCTGGCTGGGTGTGCCGACCGAGGGCTGGAGTCGACAGGGGCGCGGCTTCCGACGATGCGCTCGCGGATTTGGCACGCGGAATCTCAATTCCCGGTGATGGTGATCCCACCTGGGCAGCGGGCCGGGCTGTCTCAACGCGCTTGGCGGCAGGTCCGCTTGGTTCGCGACCCGCGACGGGGGATGGCGTGGCCATCGCGGCAATGCGACTGGAATCCCGCTGTGCCGCCGGTCCGCTCGGTTCTTTGGCCATCGGCTCGCGCGGGGTTGCGGCTTTGCTGGGCTCGGCGCGCGTCGGTCCGCTTGGTTGTTTGGCGGCGGGCGCTGCCACGGCAGCCGTCCCGCTTGCGGCTGCAACAGGCGCCGGGCTCGATGGGCGCTGGACGATCGTATCGTCGACTGCATCGTCGCTGGCAGCTTTTCCTGCATCGAAGTTCATTTCTTCGACCGGGGTGTCTGCCGACGGATGCATTTTGGTCAGTTCGCGTGAGGTGGCCGATTCGGTCAGATCCACTTCATTTGTAAGAAGCGCGGGTAGGGCGGCTTCTTCCCAAGCGAGGCTCTCTTGTTCGACCATCGCTCGCGCTGTCCGCGGTGTTGGATCGCCACGCTCAATGGTTGTCGCCACGATGTTGACGAAACCGCTCTTGAGCGGCGCCGTCGACTTGGCTGGGGCTTGGGTTTTGGCACTGATCGGCGCGGCAGACTTCGTGGGGGCAGTTTTTTCTGGGGCTGGGGACGCAACTGGCTGGACTGCGACGACGGGTGCCGGAGCAACAGTCGGTGCTGGGACTGCGGGTTCGGGGCGCGCGCCCACTCTGATGGCAGGATACGCGAGCGTCTTTTTGATCGACTGCGGCTGCTCGTGCTGCACTGGGGTCTCGGGGGCCACCGCTGCGGCCAGTGCTGCGGCTCGCGTTCCTGGGGCCACGGTCGGCATCACTTGGGTGGATTGCGCGATGGCACGAGGCGGATCTTCGACCGGAACGCTGATGGCTTTCATCGCCGGCGAGCTGACAAATGCACGCACTTCCTGGCCTTTGGCGGCGATGTCCGGCTGTGGATTGAGCGGCGTCAGCTTTTTCATCGCTTCTGCCTTCGCACCCGGTGAAACCTGCATCGGCAGTGGCGGTTGATTTGCCAGCACGTTTTTCCGTTCCATCGCGTCGAGGAACTGCGCCACGGTCTGGAATCGCTCTGCCGGTTTTTTCGCCAATGCGGTCCGGATCACCGATTCGAGCCACGGCGGGCAGTCCGGCCTTTTGTCGCGCAGCCGCGGCACCGGGGCTTCGAGCAGCTTGCTCAGGACATCAAACGTGCCCTGGCCTTTGAACGGTGGCTCGCCGCATAGCATTTCGTAACCAAGCACGCCGAGCGAGTAAATGTCGGCACGTCGATCGACGATTTCGCCGCGCGCTTGCTCGGGGGCCATGTAGCGCGGATCGCCATAGGTCATGCCCATCGCGGTGCGCTGTGCGTCGGTCAGTTCCGGCTGCACAAGCTTGGCCAGGCCAAAGTCGAGGATCTTTACAAAGTCGGCCCGTCCTCGTCGTCGCGTGAGGAAAATGCTGCGCGGGCGCAGGTCGCGATGGATATAGCCAAGCGTGTGCGCTTCCATGAGTCCGTCGGCAATCTGCGTCAAAATGTCCGTCGTGCGCTCAGGCGTCAGACGGCCTTCTCGCTCCATCACCATCGATAGCGGCACACCGTCCAGGAACTCCATCGCGAAGAAAAGTCGACCATCTTCGGCGCGACCGAAGTCAAACACCTGTGGGATGTGGTCGTTGTCGATTTCGCAGACGGTGATGGCTTCTCGACGGAATCGTTCGACCGCGTCTTCGTTTTGGGCAAGCTGCTGATGCAGGAGCTTGACCGCCATCCGGCGTCGCAGCGTTGTGTGCTCGGCGCGATAGATGGTTCCAGCGGCGCCCTGGCCGATTCGTTCGACCAAGTGATAGCGTCCGCCAATCGTCTGTCCGACGAGCGGATCATTCTGCGCGTGGTGCAGTGCTTGCCCACAGGCTGTGCAGAACAGCGCCTCCTTGGGATTTTCGCTTCCGCACTTGATACAACGGGCAGCTCCCATCACTAGTCCTCTTTCCTCATCGCAAAGTGCCTTTGGCGGCGGTGTTGTTCGGTTTTTTGACTCGTCATGGGGCGCTGCAAGTCTGGACCTGGCCCTGCACGCCGGTTACGGTAATCGACAGCGATAGACAGCGACGAGCGCCTCCGCAGACACCGTCAGCGCCACAGGCTTTCATGCAGAACTTGCCCTGGGTTTGTTGCAGACAGCGATAGGTGGCGCAGTCGGTGTCTTTGGTGCAGGGCATCGATGCATCCACTGCGCCAGGTTGCGCCGGAACGCAGTAGGTCGCGAGCGTCGTCGCTGAAGATGAAACGAGCACGGTGCACACTTCGCCGGCAGAGCAGTCGGAAAAATTCTGGCATGTGCGGGCGCCCGACGGCGGCAGACAGCGACCTGAGTCGCACAGCGATTGCAGCGGACAGGGTTCTTCGAGAAACACCTGGCGATCGTCGGCGTTGCGACCACAGACCATCGCAATGGCGCGATCACGGCTGTCGCAGCGTCTTTCCCCAAGCGTGCAGGCGCTCATGTCGGGGTAATCGGGATTGGCCGTGGTGCAGCCGATGGAAAAGAAGGCCAACCCAACGGCAAGACAGAATGTGAGCCTCATCCTCGGCCTCCGTGAGTGGAACTAGAATCGACCGACAGCAGCCAGTCCGCTTCCGCTTTCGAAATAGAAGGGGAGCACAGCGACTTGGCCTTGCGAGCGCTTCAGATCGCGCCGGTCGAGATAGTAAAGAACGCCGAATGCCGTTGCTGCTGCCACGCCACCACCGAGCAGTCCAAGCCCCGTCGCCAAGTTGCCTTGGTATCGCGTCGGGCACTGGTTTGACGGGCGGTCCGTGCAGGTTGGCTGACCATCGCGCGGTGACAGGATCAAAAACGGTATCGACGTGATGAGCAGGCCACCAGCCACGATACCCGATGCGATCCAGCCGATCCGATAACCCGTGTTGCGGGTGTGCGGCGTCGCTGGTTGACTTGTCGAAACCGCCGGAGCTGTGGTCGTCTGCATGGGGGAACTGCTGGGATCTTTGAGCGTTCCCTCCGGTGACGGTGCCGAGGTTGGCACTGGCTGGGCAACAGGTTCCGTCTTCGCAACTTCAACTGGTGGTGCTGCGGCGGGCTTGAGCTTGGGGAGCAGCTCCATCGAGGTCTTGCGCATCGACTCGAATGCCCGTGTGAGGTTGCAGCCTTCGCCTTCGTCTCCACAGCGACCGGCGTAGCTTATTTCGCCCTGCTTTCCCGTCGGGTCAATGGCGGTGAGCCGAATCTGATATGCGCTGCCGCCGACCGCCGTTTTCATGGTGATTTGCGCAACGATGACTCGGTCGAGCTGAAGCTGGCTCGATGCTTGTGCGATGCAGCCGCCTTTTTGGCAGTTCAGCGCGTCGGCACTGCCAGACAAACGCTGTCGGACTTCTTCGCCGGACAGCACCGTAAAGTCAGCGCCCG
>DAORGN010000078.1:0-19885 GCA_035340095.1 Pseudomonadota bacterium
ACGCTACCATTCTGCGCTGGTCTTCGCCTTCGATTCGCATTCCACAGCCCGAAGAACGTGCCCACTTGCTACCTGGTACGCGCGCACGCAGCAGCTTGTTTTCTGCCGCACTGCCGAGCTGTTCCTGCAACTTGTCTTTCCGCGGAGACGGCAGACTTTGGGCATACTGTGCAATCTGCGCCGCACAGAGCTCCAGCTCTTCCGCGCTCAGCGTCGCGTCGCGATCGGCTTGTAGTTTTTCCTGAACCGCTGCGACGAGCGGCGCCGGCGCGTGTGCTTTCTGCTGGACGACTCTCTTTCCCAAGACATCCGGGCTTGGCAACACCGCATCGGCCAAGAGCGCTGCGAACTTGTCGATCCGTTTTTTGACTTCTCGGCTTTCGATCTGTTGACGCGCGCGGTTGCGACGATCCCAGGATTGCTCCGGTTTTTCTTTGCCGGTCGCAGGAATCTCTGCTTCGATTTCGCGATCCGAAATCTCGAAAGAGGAGCGTCCTTCTGGCAGCTTCCCGTTGATTCGTCTGACTTCCGCTGGGAGTTTGTCGGTTTCGACCAGAATCATCAGACTGTCGCTTGCGCCCGCGCTCGGGACGATCTGGCCGAGCTGCTGCACCGTCGCACAGATAACTTCACACAGCTGAAGTGGCGCGTGCTGGGTCTTGGTTGCGTGGTTTAGGTATTCGCCAAAGATTTTCCCGCGCGCGTATTTGTCTGAGCTGTTTTTCGGAATGACCAGCACCAGAAGCGGCTTTCCGGCACGCTGGGCGCGACGGAATCCTTCGGACACCACAGTCAGTCCATCGTCATCGGTTTGCGCTTTGCTTTCATCGGCAAACGCTTTTTGTAACCACGCAGGCCACGAAGCGATGAGCGCCGCACGACTGGCGGCATCCAAGAACGTGCGACGGTTCATTGATCGTCTCCTTCGAATGCGTCCGGATTTGACGGCTGCGGCGGGCGGACTGTCGCCGGCTGGAACACTTGCTCCTGCCAGCGCAGCAGCTCGGCACCGGGCAGAAGGGAAAGCTGTCTGATGTTTTGACTTGATCCGTGAAGCAACAGCTCGGTTCCCTTCACCATCCAGGTGCCGTGCTCGCTTGCAGCGGATGACGTGTGGCCAGCGCGCGGAAGCAGCGAATATCCCCCCGCGGCGTTCAGCAGCAGTCGCTGATCGTCGGTTTCGTACACACCGACCAGCGCCGCTGGCTCGACTTCTACCGATGATTCGGTGATCGAAGCGACCAGATCAGGAAGTCGGGCTTCCGCTTTGCGATCGCCATAGGAATTGGCCAAAATCGCAGCCCGCACCGCCGGACTCCACAGATAGGCCCAGGAACCTATCGCGCGCAGCGCCGGCTTGGCCACAGGAACATCAGGAAGTCCGCGTTCCACTTCAGGAATCGCAAAACCCTCACTACATGCAGACAAAAGTGCTACGCAGAGCAGAGGAGCGCGTTTCAAAATCCGCATCAGATCCTCCGGGCGAATGTCATGGTAGATGCGCTGCACCTGTAGACGCCTCGCGAGCGCAAAAGTTCTGTTCTTTGTTTGCACCGGGCGTCTTGCCGCGCAGATCCACGAATTTGTAGAAAGTGTTCCCCACCACCTATCAAACAGCGTAGCGCTCAAAACCCTGCCGCGCACGTACCTTGAAACAAGTTCCTACTTGTGCGGTCTTGACTTGCACTTGGGGGTTTGGGGATAGACGGTACGTTAGGCTTTGAATGCGCTGGCATCCGGCAAGCCGCTTCCGGACAGATCGGCTCCCATTGCGGTGAGGATTCCTGAAAAAATGTCGGCTTCGTTGCTCTGCTGTTTGCCGGGCTGGGCGATTCCAGTGCGCGCATCGAAGCCATACGTCAGTGTCGTTGCTGGATCGATTCCGCCCAGAATGGTGTTTCCTTTTACCATCGGTGACAGCAGCAAAAATCCGTTGTTTAGATCATGTCCGCTGCCAAACTGAACCGCGTTGTCTGGACGATTGCGGGTGCGACCAAAATCGGTCGCAACATAGATCAGAGTACGGTCCCACAGACTCTGTCCGGATGTATCAAACGGTTCCGACTTGAGCAGCGTGATCAGCTTGTCAACCGTTCCCATGATGCGATCCCACATGAACGCCTGACCGCTGCGGTGGTCGTTGTGACTGAAATCAAACGCAAGTGGCGGATTGAGCAGACCGCTGGTTCCTCCGAGCTTCACGTTGAAATCCGGACCGATCGTCACCGCAGCAGAGACACGGTATTTGATCAGCAGAAATGCCAGTGCGGCTTGTCCCTGAAATGGATCGTTGAAGTAATCGGGCAGGGCCTGTCGAACCCGTGCACCGTCGGGAGAAGACGCCAGACCATACTGCGAAAGTGGCACCTGGGGGGGCAGATCCGGAAGTACGTTTAGTTTGGTGATGAGATCCTGCGCTTCCAGCGTAGTACTTCCCGCGCGCTGCGAAAGCCATCTGCGCATCGCAACCGAATCAGAGTATGTCTGGCCAAAAACCAGCTGACTGTGCAGCTCATCCCGCGCCGCTCTGGCCAGGTCTACGACGGTTTTTCCTGGTGCACCGGTGATTCCTTTGGTCCCATCAAGCCCAAGTGGCCACAGCGCCGGATTGGTCACGGTTTCGGCATACATCGCTGCGGGAAGGGAATCGTCAATTCCGCGCTCTGCGTAGCCTCCCTGGGCCATGTTGACATTGGGAAGCGGCATCCCCTGTCCAAACTGTAGCGCGACGATTTCCTGAAGCGTTCTTCCCTTCCATGCATTGTTTCCGGTCAGCGCTCGCTTCTGCGCTACCGCATGGTTGACCGACGTTCCTACCGATGTCGCGACCAGCATGTCGTCAGCGTATTTTTTTACGAACGCAAGCTGGTCTGTGTTGATCGGAATCGAAATGCTGCCCAGCTTGGATGATGAAAACTTCACCGCGCGGAACGGACTTCCGGGTACGCTTTGAACTTGGGTGTCTGGGAATGCATTTAAGCGGATGGCATTTGCGCCCGCTTCGGATTCCCGCACTGCAAGCATGCTGTCGACGATGCTTGCTCCTCCTGATGCTGCGATGACCACCAAAAATTTGGGCGGATTCCCAAGCGGATCGATGCGCGTTCCGATCTGTTCCCGTGACTGCGGTGTTTCCTGCGTTTGCCGGCACGATGTCAAAAAAGGCGCAAGCGACGTCGATCCGGCGGCCAAAAGTCCCAGCGCAGAGAGTGCTTCTCGACGCGATAGTCTGCCATTTGTGCGTAGCGACATCTTGGCTCCCTTAGTAAAAGACTGACTCTGCGGAAGACAGAACAGCGAAACAGACCGACTGCATCCAGTCTTTGGCTGGTGTGGCTGTTCCGGCGGCTTCGATGTCTTTGGCCAGACGGACGTAGCGGTCCACTTCCGGACGGTACGGATTGCGCAGATAGGTGCGCTGCACAAGCTGCGTGATCGCGCTGTGAACTTCCGGACCATCCGGACTTGCGAGCTTCTGGTCCGCAAGCGGAATGCCGCGGAAAATGACTGCCGCATCGGGATTCCCAAGATCAGAATTCACACGTTGGGTACAGGCAGCCCACGCGATTCTGTCGACAATGATCGGCGTTGTGCTGGCGGTGATTCCCGATGATTCATACACTCCTGCGCCATAGGGATCGACGCCACCCAGCGCAACCAAGTGAACCTGCGACGTGCAAGCATACAGTCCCAGTTCCAGACAGACCGATTCCGGACGCAGTTCCAAGATGGCGGAAAAGTCGGAGTTGATGCGCTCTGGACCTTTGAAACGAATGTTTCCGCGCGCTGACTTTGCGACCGGCGAGGTCGGAAGTTCTGTGACATCCGGATCGCTCGGTGTTTGGGTACATGAAAGAAGTGCCAGACCGACGAGCAAAGACTTATGGCGCACCGTAGGCCTCCGTTTTCACGATGTCATGCAGGAGCTTTTGCACGCGGTATTGGTTTGCGGTTTGAAAGCGTTGCCAGGTCGCCACAAACTCGGCATTCTCTTCCGGCGTTGGTGCGTGTCCGACCAGCAGCTTCCAGTAGTCTTTCGTCGTCGAGATCGCAAACGCATCGCTGGCGACGGCGGTCAGCGCCCATTCCAGCAGGTTGTTTACCGGCTTGCCAAAGATCGCGCCTTTTTCCGGAGTCTGCGCAATCCGCGGCGAGACGTTTGGGAAAAACTGCTCGAGCCGATTGGGAATGTACTGCGTTTCGTATTTTGCCGATGCGATTCCGTTGTAGTTGCGGAAAGGATAGGTCAGCGGATCGAGCGTCGCATGACACGCTGCACATTCCTTGGTGGTGACTCCCTTGGCATCGTAGTCCTGCGGTTCGTTCGCGACGCTGTACAGCCCCTCCTGTTTGGCGATGTCGAGTCCCAAGTATGCGCGATACATCTGCGATGCAGCGTTGCGCGGAAGGGCTGTGAACATCACAAAATAGCTGAGCGTCCACGCCGAAGTCATGTTGCCGGCGCGGTGTGCCAGATCGACTTTCTGTGATGCCAGTGTGGTGACTTTGCTGTAGCGCGTCGGATTAACATCTCGACGGACAAAGTAGTTTGCGGTCAGTACTTCGCGCGCGTCGTGATCATCCGTTTGGGTGTACGCAAACAGGTTGTAGTCGTCGTAGTAATCGGCAAGTGGGACGCCTCCCTTGTCTTCACCCTCTTTGAGCGAGCCGACCGGGCGAATTTTGGGATGCGCGACTTTCCAAAGCTGTCCGTTTTTGCCGCGCCAGAACTCTGTCTGCGTGCAGCGTTCGATTTCCGCATCAATGAATGTGCGGCGATCGTCGTCGCTGGGTCGTGCCACAAACGCCACTACGTCTGCGAACGTGGGGGATACACCACAGAAATCGCGCAGGACTTTTTTGTAGACGTGGCGCAGGTCGTAACGGCACACGCTGTACTGTGGATTTTCGCCACCTTGGCAGCTGTTGGTGCCGGGTTTGCTGCTGGGATCGCCGGGTAGGGTGCCGCCCTGGATTTCGTCCAGATTCGATGTTCCATCACCGTCGGCATCTTGGCTTTCCACCGCGGCCAGCGCAGCGGGCAGTGCGGTCGAAAAATCCGCATCCGAAAGCGGGCGCGGCATTCCCACAGCCAGGCTCTTTTCCACCATCGTGCCGAAGCTGTTTCGCTGGGGCGGTGCGACGTGGCAGAACGTGCAGGATGGTTGTTTTCCCACGCACTCCGGTGCGCTTGGGTATTTCTGACAGAACACTCCGCCTGCGGGGGGTTTGGCTGCTGCTTCGCCGGAAAGAAGCAAGACCGTCACCACAAGCGACCATTCCAACGTGCATTTTTTCACGTACTCAGGGTAGACGATACGGTCTGTAATGGCGTAGCCGCGCTGTAAGTGGGCCAAACGATGGCGCTTTGCGATGCGCAAAAATCTAGGTGAAGTTCCGCGAGCGCGATCGATGGTTTTTTAGTGCCGTACTGAAGTGCGTCCAAGCTCGATCAGGAATCGATCGAGGATCGGGCTTGATGCCTTTTCTGGGACCAGCGGCGGATATTTGTGGGACACCAAATATCGCCAAGCCAGCGACGGGCGATGTGGAACAAAACGGAATGCGTCCAGCGTTTTTTCCTGTTTCCCCAGATCGATGTGCAGATAGGTTCCAAACAGCGTGCCCGGATGTCTGCGCAGAAGATCCAGCAGGATGGCGCGCTCTGCACCTTCGACTTGGCTGTCCATCACGATCACCATGTTCGGAAACTGCTTGTGCAGCGCTTCAACCTGCGTAAGCGTTCCAATGTTTCCCCACGTCTGTGGCGTGCAAAAAGAACGATCCAGGTAGTATTCGAACTCCAGCCGGTGCGGCAGGTTGTAGGCGACAAAACAGCTCGTCTTTTCTGTCAGCCGCGACGCTTCTTCGGCGAAGCGCAGCTTTTCATACTGCGGATCGTAGTGCGGCTCGCCATGGGTTCCCATCATCACCCGGCTTTCCAGCAGGTTGCGATAGGAATGCGGAATCACCAGCGCAAAATAGCCCACAAGACACGCGGTGACAGCGATCGCAGGAATTGCCAAGTGGGTGTGGCGTTGGGAGTCTCTGGGAATCCATTTGTCGACGGAAAATTGAATCAATCGATACAAATCGCAGGCCAGATCGGAAATCGCCAGCGCAAAGAATGTGGAATACCAAAACACCCGATACAGATGGATCGATGACGCGGCGGGAAACAGGAAAATGTAGAGCGTGTTGATCAGGAAAAACAGCAGTACACCAAAGTCTCTCTGCCGTGACTTTCCGACGCACAAGCGAATCAGGAACACGACCAGCCACAGACCGCCCAGAAACAGAATCGGCTTTCCGTACAACAGCAGCAGCCACTTTTCATGCTGCGCTTTGGCATAAGCAAATGTCGCCGTGCTGCGCGAATGAAACGACGCGCGAAAGTCATCAAATGCGCGCTTTTGCCACATCAAGAAAAAGTGAAACGCCATCGTCAGGGAACTGACCACAAACGTCGTCAAAAACCACCGCACGGGCGTCGAGCGCGGAATCGGTCCAGCAAGCTTCCTTCCCATGAAAAACAGCACGATGCAGTGCAGTCCCAAAAAGAACGCCTGAAAGTACGCTTCCCACATAAGGAGTCCGCCCAGGCACAGTCCCAAACAGCCGCGGACAAGCCATTTTGTCGTCGGCGTTTTCAGATACTGAAGATAGGAATCCATCGTCAGGATGCAGCACGCCATCGCCAGCAGCATCGCGTCTATCAGGATCGAAAACGAACAGACAATCGGCAGCGCGACATACACCGCCGTCGCGATGAGCGCCGCTACATCGCCAACATGACGCCGCACCATCTGGAATAGTGCAAACAGACAGACCAGTCCTCCGAGCGCCGCGACCAAGTGCCCAACATAGTCGTGGTCACCCAGCAGAAGCAGAAACGGCGTCAGCACATGGTGATAGCCAATCGGATGATGGAAATAGAAAGACTGCGGCAGCGGCGGCATGACAAAGCCGGGCCAGGTCGCTGGCGTCAGCATGTGGAATCGCAGCGTCATCCTCGCGCGCAGGACGTAGGTCGCGCCGTGATAGCCAAAGTGGCCCCACAGATACGGTCCGGCGATGCCAAAACACGAATAGGCGATGTAGACCAAAAACACGATCCACAGCCCATAGCGAACCCAGCGCGGCATGGGCCCATTCGGTGACGAATCGAGGCTTTGGCGCGTAAACGAAAGGGGCGGGCTCGACATGATAGACGATGCAGAGTATCGCAGAAGGTGGCCAAGGCAAGCGCTTGCGCTCGGCGCTGCGACTACGCTAGCTTGCTGGCTGATTCGTTTTTCGCCGGGAACTTGAATGCCCAAGCAAGACGCACCAGACGCACCTCTTCAGACGGAAAACCCTGTCGCGACCGATGCTTTGGACGAACCGACCGGCTCACTCGACCTGTCGGTTTTGGTGCCGCTTTATCAGGAACAGGACAACGTCGCGATGCTGGTCAGTCGGCTGTTCGATGTCCTGCCGAAGCTGGGCCTGCGCTTCGAGGTCATTGCTGTCGACGATGGCAGCCGCGACAAGACGCTCGCGAACTTGCAAGCCGAGGCGGCAAACCACCCCGAGCTGAAAGTGATCAGCCTGCGGCGCAACTACGGACAGACCGCGGCGATGATGGCCGGCATCGATCACGCATCGGGTGAGTGCATCATCACCATCGACGCTGATCTGCAAAACGATCCCGAAGACATCCCGGTGCTGCTCGAAAAAATGAAAGAGGGCTACGACGTCGTTTCGGGCTGGCGCCAAAACCGCAAAGACGCCGCGATCCGTCGCACGATGATAAGCCGCGTCGCCAACCGCGTGATCTCGTGGGCTTCGGGTGTCACCCTCAAAGACTACGGCTGCACGCTCAAAGCCTATCGCGCAGAAATCATCAAAGGCGTCCGTCTGTACGGCGAAATGCATCGCTTCATTCCCATCTACGCTTCGTGGATGGGCGCCCGCATCACCGAAATTCCCGTCCGTCACCACCCTCGGCGCTTTGGCGCATCCAAGTACGGTCTCGAACGCATCGGCAAGGTGATCCTCGACCTTCTCGTCGTGAAGTTCCTGGAACGCTACTTTGTAAAACCGATTTACGTGTTTGGCGCTTTTGGTTTGGTGTCGATGGTGCTGTCGGCGATCACGTTTTCGGTGCTTTTGTATCTGCGGCTGGTCGAGCACGTTTCGATGATCCTGACGCCGCTGCCGCTTCTGACGGTGCTGTTCTTCCTCGTTGGTGTGATGGGAATCCTGATGGGATTGCTCGCCGAAGCGATGGTGCGGACCTACTACGAATCGCAGGGCCGGCCCGCTTATCTGGTGCGCAAGCGGGTCAACTTTGGCGCAGCAAAGGTAAAATCGACCTGATGTGTGGCATCGCCGGTTTCTTTGGCGAGGGAGATCGCGATGACATCGAGCGGATGACGCGATCGATTTCGCATCGCGGACCCGATGGCGACGGCTATTTCTGCGACGACACGCTGCGGCTTTATCTGGGCCATCGGCGGCTCGCGATTCGGGACATTGCCGGCGGTCATCAGCCGATGTGGAACGAGGACGGCTCGGTCTGCATCGTCTACAACGGCGAGCTATATAACCACGAGTCGCTGCGCGCCGAGCTTGTCGCTTGTGGCCACCGTTTTCGCAGTGCGACGAGTGACACCGAAGTGCTGGTCCACGGCTTCGAGGAGTGGGGCACCGAGCTGCCGCAGCGGCTCAATGGGATGTTTGCGTTTGCGATTTTTGACCGCAACCGGCAGACGCTGTTTTTGGCCCGCGACCGCTTCGGGGAAAAGCCGCTGTACTATCGCTTCGACGGCAAAAACCTCTGGTTTGGCAGCGAGCTGCGCGCACTTTTGTCGCATCGGCAGTTTTGCGCTCGGGTCAGCTTGCCGTCGCTGCAGAAGTTTTTTGCCTATGGTTATTTTCCGACGCCGCACACGCTGTATGAAGGCGTCAAGAAGCTGCCGGGCGGATCGTGGCTGTCTTTCGATCTGCGGACGGCAACGCTGCGCGAGGGCCGTTACTGGCAGTTCCGTTTGCAGCCCGACGAAAGCCTGACGGAAAAAGATGAACCGCGGCTTGTCGAGGAGCTTCAGTCGCTGCTGACAAAGGCGGTTGCGGGCCGACTGGTCAGCGACGTGCCGCTCGGGGTGTTTTTGAGCGGTGGCATTGATTCCAGTGCGGCGCTGGCGGTGATGGCCAAGCTGCGTGATCCGCGCGGGATTCACTCGTTTACGATTGGTTTTCGCGAGCCGTCGTTTGATGAATCGCCGTTTGCTCGTCAGATGGCGCAAGCGGTCGGATCGGATCACCACGAACAGATTTTGGGCATCGACGAGGTTCGGCAAGTGCTGTTGCCGCTGCTGGGCCGGCTCGACGAACCGCTCGGGGATGCGTCGATTTTGCCGACGCATTTGCTGAGCGCGTTTACCCGAAAACACGTCACGGTGGCGCTGTCAGGCGACGGTGGCGACGAGCTGTTTGCCGGATACGATCCGTTTTTGGCGCTGCCCTTTGCCGGGCTTTATGCGGCGCTGATGCCGCGTCCGGGTCACGCCGCGCTGCGTCAGCTGTCGTCGCATTTGCCGATCTCGCTTGGCAACATGGGGATCGATTTTCGGATTCGGCGCTTTTTGACCGGGCTGTCCTATCCGCAGTCGATGTGGAATCCGGCCTGGATGTCACCCGTCGAGCCCGCTTGGCTCAAAGACCTGTTTGCCAAGCCGCTTTTGCCCGAAGACGTTTACTCGGAAGCGATTGCGCTGTGGAACCGTGATCCCAAGCTTTCAGTCACCGACCGCTCGCTCGAGTTTTTCACGACGTTTTATCTGCAAGACGACATCCTGCACAAAGTCGATCGCGCGTCGATGCTGACATCGCTGGAAACCCGCGCGATTTTCCTCGACAACGGGATCGTCGATTTTTGTCAGCGCCTGCCGAGCCACTTCAAAATCCGTCGCGGACAGCGCAAGCATTTGCTGAAAAAAGCGCTCACCGGACTGCTGCCGAAAGACATCTTGCAGCGCAAAAAGAAGGGCTTTGGCATTCCGCTGGCCGCGTGGCTGCGACAGATGGATGCGCCGGAATTGCCGCCCAAGCTGCGTTCCATCGACGGGCTGCGGGCGGACTTTGTGGCGCAGCGCTTTTTTGCGCATCAAAAAGGCCAAGAAGACAACCGGCTGCTTTTGTGGTGCTGGCTCAGTCTGCTCGCGGTGCTTTCGCCGCATGGCGACGGATCATCGGCATCGTGACGGGTGCTTGCGCGTAACCTGCGAAGGACAATTTCTGTGGATCAGGGAGTCTACGAGCTAGAAGCGGAGATCGAAGAACACCACTGGTGGTTTATCGGTCGGCGGCGGCTGTTTTCGACGGTGATTCGCTCGCTGGGACTTTCCCCGTCGGCGCGCATTCTCGATATGGGAACCAGCACCGGCACCAACCTGCGGCTTTTGCACGATCTCGGTTTTTCGCAGGTGATGGGGCTCGACGTGTCGATGCTCGCGGCACGCAGCTGTCAGGAAAAACAGCTCGGTCCGGTGATTGTCGGCAGCGCGCGGGATCTGCCGTTTGCCGACGAGAGTTTCGATTTGGTGCTCGCGACCGACATTCTCGAACACCTGGACGATGATGCGGACGGACTGCGGGAAATTGCGCGGGTGCTTGTGCCTTGTGGCCGCGTGCTCTTGACCGTGCCGGCGTTTCAGTCGCTGTGGAGTCCGCACGACGAGGTGGCCCATCACAAGCGTCGCTATCGCGTCGAAGCGCTGCGCGAAAAAGTCGAGCAAGCTGGGCTTTCCGTCGACGATTCCTATTATTTTAACTTCCTACTGTTTCCGTCGATATGGCTGACGCGGCAAGCGATCCGTGGGCTGCGACTGCCGTTTCGCAATGAAAACAAGCTCAACACGCCGCTTCTCAATCGGGTGTTTGATGCGGTGTTTTCCGTCGATGTAAAGCTGGCACCGCAGCTTCGCGTGCCGTTTGGGGTGTCGGCGCTGTGTCTTTCGCACAAGCCCAAGCCAAGCGCTCGCCCGTCGCCCCAGCCGCTGCACAGCGAACGCAAGCAGACGATCGATGACTTTGGCGAGCAGTGGACCCGCTACACCGACAACGAAGGCTTTTACGGATCGGTGGAGCTACTAAAAGACATCTTTGGGCCGCTTCTGTCCGTCGATGATTTGTCAGGCCAGCGCGTCGCCGAAATTGGCAGTGGCACCGGGCGGATTGTCGCGATGATGCTCGAAGCTGGGGCCGGGCATGCCGTCGCCGTCGAGCCATCGTCCGCGATTGTGCCGATGCAAAACAACCTGGCCAAATACGGCGACCGCGTCACCTGTCTGCACATCCCCGGCGAGGAGCTGCCGTCGGACCTAGGGCTCGACTATGTGTTTTCGATCGGTGTCATCCACCACATTCCCGATCCCAGGCCGGTGCTGCGCGCGATGTATGAATCGCTGCGGCCCGGCGGACGCTGCCTGATCTGGCTGTACGGCTACGAAGGCAATGAACCGTATCTGAACATGGTGCTGCCGCTGCGACGGCTTACGACCAAGCTGCCGCACGCGGCGCTGTCGGCGGTGTCGCATGGGCTGAACCTTGCGCTCGACGGTTACATGCTGGCGTGTCGGCACGTTGATCTGCCGCTGAAACACTATCTGGATCATGTGCTGTCGAAGTTCAGTCGAGAAAAACGGCACCTTGTGATTTACGACCAGCTAAACCCCGCGTGGGCGCACTATTACCGTCGCGACGAAGCCGAAAAGCTGCTGCGCGATGCCGGCTTTGTCGACATCAAACTGCACCACCGCCACGGCTATAGCTGGACGGTGATGGGAACCCGCCCGCACAAGGACAGCACGCCATGACGCTTCGGCTCGCCAGTGTGTCGGTCGATCTCGATCCGCTGCGCTGCTACTACCAAATCCACGGGCTCGGCGTGTGTCCCGAAACGTTTTCCGACGTGATCTTGGCGCGGGCGCTGCCACGGTTTCTTGAAGTGTTCGATCGCTTTGGCATTCGCTCGACGCTGTTTGTGGTCGGCAGCGATGCGCTTGATGGGATGGCGGGCAGGCCGCTGCTGCGAAAGGCGGCGCAGCTTTCGCATGAACTCGGCAATCATTCCTTTTCCCATCCCTATGCGCTGAGCCGGCTGTCGCCGCAGGACATCGAATCGGAGCTTGCCGCCTGTGAGCAAGTTCTCGACGAGCTGCGGCCTTCGCCAAGCGGTCCGTGTGGTTTTCGCGCGCCCGGTTATGAGCTGTCTGTGCCGCTTCTGCAGTCGCTGCTTTCTGCCGGTTATCGCTACGACTCGTCGGTGTTTCCGTGCCCGCCGTACTATCTGCTCAAGCTGTCGGTGCTGGGGCTTTTGGCGCTGCGCGGACAGCAGTCGGCATCGATTGTGGGTTCGCCCTGGCAGCAGCTTGCGCCGACCCAGCCGTATTGTCCGTCGCCGCACAATCCGAACCGATCCGGCGATGCAAAAATTGTCGAACTGCCCGTCGCTGTGACCCCGGCCTTGCGGCTGCCGGCGATCGGGACGTTTCTGCTTTTGTCAAACCCGCTGCGCCGCGTGCTCTTGCGTGGCATGACCCGTCAGCCGTTTTTTAACTTGGAGCTGCACGGGATTGATCTCATCGACGCCAAGCTGGATGGGATTCCTGCCGAGCTTGTCGCCAAGCAGCCCGACTTGCAGCTTCCTTTGTGGCAGAAAATGGCAGCACTTGGCGAAATTCTGCGGTTTTTGCAAGATCACGCCGCCGTTGTGCCGCTTTCTGATGCCGCACAGCAGCTTGGTTAGGATTTCTCGCCAGCGCTCGTTTTTTCGTGAAGTCGCTTGTGCAGCTGTCCAAGCAGCGCGCCAATCACCGCCCAGACCGCTGCGAGCGGTGCCGCCAAAAGCGAAACCCCGACAATGCCGAAACCGACGGACTTGAGCCACGACAGAAGCCAGCTGCTCGCGGTGTCGCCGCCGCGGTAGACGACGGTGTCCATGAAGTTTTTGGCCTGATACTTTTCGACCGGCCCAAGCACGTTGAACAGCGTTTCGCGCGACGGCTTGGCGATCGCAAATTCCCCGGCGCGACGCAGCACCACCACCGCGATCAGCATCTGCAGCGTTGGATACAGTCCAAGCCCAAGAAAACCAACCAGGCTCAAAATCGGCAGCACCGTCAGTGCCACCACCAGCCCAAGCCGCGAAAGAAGTGGCTGGAGCACAAAAATCTGCATCACCAGCGTCAGGACATTGACCGCCAGATCCATCTGCGCAAAAAGCGCCGTCCGCTCTGCCGAGACGTGGATCGACTTGTTGATGATCTCGGCCTGCTGGATATAAAGAAACGTCGACGTCGTGCTGTAGAGCACCACGTATGCGCAGATCAGGAGCAGATACGGCGACGACAGCGCCAGCCGAACGCCCGCCAGGATGCTGGGCCGCTCACCTTCTTTCGGTGTGTCGTTGGCGACGCGACGGACGGCCCACTCGCGTAGCTGGCGAATGCAGGTCACGCAGACGAGCAGACAGCCAAGCGAGATCAGCACCAGATTCATCGGCCCGATCCGCTTCGAAAACAGCGCCGTCAGTGCCGGACCGACAATCGCGCCCGCCGTACCGCCCGCCGAAATGAAGCCGTACAAGCGGCGTGCTTCGTCGGTGTTCCACAGATCGGCCATGAAGCTCCAGAACACCGAGACGGCGAACAGGTTGAACACGCTGACCCAAATGAAAAACGCGATCGTCGCTTGATGAACGTACTGCCCGGACTCGAACAGAAGCCAAAACAGCCCCAGGTTGCTGGCGAAAAACAGATAGACAACCGGCAGGAGCTTCCGTCGAGAAAACCGCGCAAAAAGCAGGCCAAAAATCGGCGTCAAAAGCAGCATCACCCCAAACACAGCCGAAAACAGCCACGGCAAGTTGCCGACGCCGGCGCGAATTCCCATCTCGTCGCGGACAGGCCGCAGCACGTAGTAGCTACACAGCAGGAAGAAGAAGTAGAAAAACGACCACAAAAGCGGCGGAATTTCTTCCTTCCGAATCAGTAGCAGACGGTCGCGCAGGCTCAGCGATCGGCCATTGCTTGGGGCTTCGCTCGTCATGGTTTGCGTTCGCTCGCTCGGTACGCGCGCAGGATTTCGGCTTCTTTGTCCGCCGAGATCCCCGCCCGTGGCTTGGCCTGCCGTTCCGGCGGCAGCGTCTTCCACCATGCCAGCGTATCGGTCAGCGTCGTCAGCAGCGGCCTAAACACAAGTCCTTGGGCCACGGCTTTCTGATTCGAAACGCGATGGAAATAGGCGCTGTCGCCGCTCGGTGGGCTCCAGATGGGAAATTCTTCGTGGAGCTTGTTTTTGCGCAGATAGTCCGTCGGCAAAAACGTGTGCTTGACGTCGGTGCCGGTCACTTGCTTGCAGGTCGAAAGCACTTCCTGCATCGTGTACGGCTTCGCTGGTCCGACGGCGTTAAAGGTTCCGACGACATTTTTTTCGACCAGCCGCACGATCCAGTCGGCCAGGTCGCGTGCGTCGATGACTTGGATGGGGTCGCTCGGGTCGCCGGGAACCACCATGTCGCCGCCGCGCTGGGTGCGCAGAAGCCAGTACGTGAAGCGGTCCGACGTATCGCGCGGTCCGACGATGTAGCCCGGTCGGATGTTGAGCGCGCGTCCGTCCATTCCGCGCGTCGCTGCTTGCTCGCACAGCGCCTTGAGCGGTCCATACGCGCCCTCGGTGATTTTTTCGATCGTCGGATCGGCGATCGTCCCGACGGCGGCGCTCTCATCCATCGGCTTGTCGGTGTCTTTGTAGACGGAAATCGACGAAATGAAGACGTACTGCTTGACGGAGGCTTTCAGCGCTTTGGTGCTGGCCTCGATTTGACGAGGGAAATACGCCGACGTGTCGATGACCGCATCCCACTTTTTGCCAGCCAGCGCGTCGAAACCGACGTTGCGGTCGCCCAGGATGCGCTCGACTTTGGGGTTTCCCTCGAACAGCGTCGGGTTGGTCTTGCCGCGATGGAACAGCGTGACCTGGAAACCCTGGCGAATGGCCGCGTCGATAATGTGCGGGCCGATGAAGCCGGTTCCGCCGAGCACGAGCAGCCGCTTGGGCGCAGCAGGCGGCGCTGCACCATGCGCTGAACTTGCAAAAGCGACGGTGAGCGAACCAGTGGCGAGGAGAAAATCACGACGGGACAGGGCGGAAGCAGCAGGTTTCATCATGCGACGCACCATAGCAGTGGCTGGACAAGCGGGCTACTCGTCGTCCTCTGCGTCCTCGCTGTCGCGGCGCTCGCCTGCGCTCTTGGGGGTGGGGAAGGGCTGGATGCGATTTTGAAGTCGTGCCGCCACCGCCTGCACAACCGATTCGAGATCATCGGTCAGTGCGACGGGAACCCAGAACCACAGCACGCGCTCATGGATTTCGACTTTGGCGCGGACAAATTCGCCGCTTGGGTGATGGATTCGCTCGGGGGCAGCGGGCAGGCAGCGTTTGCACAGGCAGGGCAGGGCGCTGCCTTCTTCATGGACGGCCAAGTTCACCGGACGCGGCGCCGGCACCCGGACCGTCTGCGCGAGCGCTGCATCGAGAATCAGCTTGGCATCGGTGGCGGTCAGCACGCGCGGCGTCTGCAGCGACATCCCGAGTGCGCCGGGCTTGGCTTGGATTCCTTTGCCGGTGTCAAACGCGAGCTGGTCTTTGATGCGGGTGATGTCGGTGGTCCGATACGGATTCGGTTTGGCAGTCCAGCCTGTTCCGCTGAAGGTGGGCTGTTCCAGCACCGCGATGAGCCAGAGCGCTTCTTTGGGTGGACGGACGGTGACCAGAAACAGGCGGCCATCGGGACCGAGCTTGTGCAGGTGCTTGTTCGCGCTTGCGTAGCTGCTGATCGGCAGAACCCGACCGGGCTTGGCGTGCTTGGATTCGCTCTCGAAGACGGCCTTGCTCACGATGGCCAGCATGTCCGGCATAAAAACATCGTACCGGAACGCTCAGATTGTTTGGCAGCTTACAGATGGAAGAGATGTCACCGTGGGGCCCCCCTTCCATCGGACGCTTTTTTCCGTGCGGCTCTCGCAGCCCAGAAAAAAGGTCCTCAGTCGGCCCCACTGGATGCGTCGGAGATTGGCATTCCGACGGAGGGGTATTAGGCTTTGGCGGTAATGGTGGCCTTCGACTCGAGGACGTCGAGGGCTTTTTCGAGCCGGAGCTGCGCACGGAGCTGCTGCAGGCCCGGATCTTCGCGCTGGAGCTCGGCTTTGACCCGCGCCACATTCTTGTCGCGCTCTTTGGCCAGCTCGCCCAGGTGCGTGTCGACGTCGGCGTCGGTGATCTCCACCTTTTCCTTGTCGGCCAGCGCCATCATCACAAACTCGATCGACAGGTTGCGCACGGCTTCCGCCTGCGCTGCCTGCACGAGCTGCTCTGGCGTCGGCATCGTGAACTTGGCTTCGGGATCTTCCTTGCGCTGATCTTGCAGAAGCTTCATCTGAAGCTGCATCCGACCGCGCTCGTTTTCCAGGAAGTTCCGCGCGAGCCGCGCGACCAGACCCTGGGGCAGCGGCACCGGGTTGCGCTTGAGCAGCTCATCGACGAGCGAGAGCCGCATTTCGTGGCGCGCTTCCTCGCTGTCTTCTTCGAGCAGGCCGGTGCGGATTTTTTCCTTCAGCCCGTCGAGCGTGTCGGCTTCGCCCGTGTCCTTCGCGAAGTCGTCATCGAGCGCCGGCACATGCTTTACGTGCGCGGCTTTCACGGCGACCTTGAAGTGACCCGTCTTGCCCGCGACTTCCTTGGGCAGACCTTCGGTCGGCATCGTCAGATCAACCGAATGCGCCGTCGCCGACAGCGAAACGCCAATCAGCGCCGCGGCCAGCCCCGGAATCGGCGACTGCTCGGGCTTGCCCAGATCGACGTGCATTTCTTTGTCTTTGTACGTCAGGTGCGACAGCGTGCCGGTCAGGGCAATCGTCAGCACGTCACCGGCTTCGGCCTTGTCACGGCCTTCGACCGGCTTCAGCTCTTGCTGCGACTGGCGACGGCTTTCGAGCGCGGCGTTCACCTGTTCGTCGGTGACTTTGCCTTCGCGCTTCTGTACCGCGATGCCTTCGTAGTCTTTGACCTCGATCTGCGGCATCAGTTCGATGCGGGCGCTGTAGCGCAGGTCCTGGTCTTTTTGCGCGTCGGCGAGTTCTTCAAGCATGGGCTCGCTGATGATTCGCAGCGTCTGCTTACCGATGATGTCGCCGATCGTCTCGTTGACCAGCTCGCGGGCAGCGTCCGAAGCCACCTTTTTGCCGAACATGCTTTCCAGAAGCGAGCGCGGCGCTTTGCCGGGACGGAAGCCCTTGATGTTGACCTGTCGTCCAAGCTGACGATAGCTGTCATCGAGCTTCTTGTTGACCTGCGCCTTGTCGATCTCGACCTTCAAGCGCTTTTCGACCGGGGACACATCTTCAAACTCGAACCGTACGGGGGAGCCCTGCATGAATCGCCTCACTTACCTTCGTCGTAGGCTGCGGTTTTGGGCCGCTTGCCTTTTGGCCACCTTGTCGGGGCGCTGTCTAATTTGAACTGTTGAGAGCGCAAGTTCCCATGGCAACTGCCACTTTTGCGCAAACGTTCAGGCAGTGTAGAGACATCACCTGCCTGTCGTAAAGCCCTGGCTACGCGGTTTCGGCGACTTCTTCGAGCAGCTTGGCCCAATAGATCATCCGGTTGCAGTTTGGGCAGATTTCCAGAGACGCGCCGCGCTGGATGATGTTGTAAAGCTGCGGCGGAATCCGCATGTTGCAGCCTCGGCAGGTGCCGTCATGAACCGCGACGATCGCCAGCCCGCGCTTCATCCGAATCGCCGAGTATTTCTTCAGCACATCGGGCCGCAGTTTTTTCGCCAGATCGTCGCGCTCGGCCTTGGCCGCTTGCAGCTTGGCCTGCATGTCCGCGATCCGCTTTTGCACCCGATCCTGCTCGGCGGCCAGCTCTTTGCGCTGTTCACCAACCCGCGATTCGTGCTCGGCGATCTTCGCTTTTTGCTCGTTTATCGCTTGGGTCAGCTTGCCGATTTCTTCTTCGCGTTGCTCAATCTGCCGTCGCGTCGTCTCCAGCTCGCGCTGGACCGCGTTCTGCTCTTTGAGGTTGCGCACCGCCGAGCTCTTGGCTTTCGCCTTGCTGAGCTGATCGGCAGCGTCTTTCTTTTCCTGCTCTTGCTCGCTCCGGAACGCCTCGGTGTCTTGCAGCTGCAGCCGCTTTTCTTCCAAAAGCCGATCCAGCTCGGCGATCGCCGATTCGACCTTCTGCACCCGATCTGGCAGCGTCTTGCAGAGAGCCTCTAGTTCCAAAAGTTCTGCGTCGTGGCGTTGTAGCTCTTCGAGCAGCTTGAGTTGATCGCGCACGCTCTTCCTCCGAAAAGTTGAAAAACGAAAACGTGGGCCCACCTGGACTTGAACCAGGGACCAGCCGGTTATGAGCCGGCCGCTCTGACCAACTGAGCTATGGGCCCGAGAAGCGGCGCAAACCGTAGCGAAGGATTCAGCAGTTGGCAAGCAAGCAGGTCGTGCTGTGACGAAACAAGTTTTTCGGGAAGCCTTGTTCGCAATCCCTCTTGATTGGTCCGGGCCGGTTATTGCATGGTCACGCCGCGTGCGCGACCTGGGGACGGTCCGCCGAATCCTCGAATGACGGAACCTTCCATCGAAAACCCGACGAACCGATCGCCGCAGACCGATCCGCTGCCAGGTCGTTTTTTGGACCCAAGCGGGCGCGTGCTGCACTTCGCGGTGCTGTCGCTTTTGTGTTTGCTCTATCTGCCGTTTGCCGGCGCTTACGGGCTGTGGGACCCGTGGGAAACCCACTACGGCGAAGTCGCCCGCCAAATGGCGTCGCGAAATGACTGGATTTCGCTGTGGTGGCCCGGCTCGCCGCAAGACCCCGCGAGTGGCGTCTTTTTTTCCAAGCCGGTTCTGACGTTTTGGCTGATGGCGCTGTCGCTCAAGCTGTTTCGCTTGGGCCACGCGAGCACGGTGTTTTTCGACGAGATGACCGTTGGCTGGCGGGCGGAATGGGCGCTGCGTCTGCCGTTTTTGATTCTCGGCATCTTGGGCGTCTGGGCGACGTATCTTTTGGTGTCGCGGGTGGTGTCGCGGCGGGCCGCGCTGTGGGCTTCCGTGGTGCTGGCGACTTCGACGCAGTGGGCGCTGATCACCCGCCAGGCGATGACCGACATGGCATTCGTTGCGCCGATGACGCTCGCGACCGTTTACGCGGCGCTGGCGCTTCTGCCGCAGCGTCGTTCTGTCGATGATCCCGATTCCCCGTCTTTGGACCACAAGGCCTTCCTACCGCGTCGCAGCGTCCAGTTTTTCGGCCAAGAGCTGTCATGGCCGCACGATCGCGCTTTTTACGGCTTCCTTGCGCTGTTTGCGCTGTTTGTCGTGCCGCAGCTTGTCGTCAATCTGATCCAGCTCAAGAGCTTTTCCGTAAGCTTCCGCGGGCACGGTTTCCGCGTCGCCGGGCCGCTTGCGATGATGCCGTTTGTTTTGCTGTTTGCGCTGTCGCTTTTGTGGTGCGCGCAGGTGCAAAACCGGCGGTCGATCTATCTGTGGACGGCGTATGCGCTGTGCGGTGTGGCGACGCTGGCCAAAGGTCCGGCTGGCATCGGCATGCCGGTGCTGACGCTTGGGCTGTATCTGCTTTTGTCGGGGCGGCTCAGCGAGCTACTCGGCGAGCGGCGGCATGTTGCTCCGACGGGATTTCTGCTCAAGCTGCCCGAACCGATTCGCGAGCTGTGGAGCTACCAAGGGGGTCTGGAGCTGACCCGCGGCGCGGCGATTTTCTTTTGCGTCGCAGCCCCGTGGTTCGTCGCCATGCTGGCCCGCCATGGCATGCCGTTTTG
>DAORGN010000079.1:0-19611 GCA_035340095.1 Pseudomonadota bacterium
TGCGGCAACCGTGCGGGGCAAAATCGGTCTTCTCATCAGAACCTCCCAAGGACGACGGCGCCGAGACCGCCCGACTTGGGTCCGATCGCCAGCGACAAGCCGGTATTGCCTTGCGCATAAAAAACGCCGGTCCAGATCACGCCCGCCGTCAGGGCCGCCACCCCGATGGCGTCGAATGTATAAGCCGCCGTCGCCATCCGCTGTCCCGCTGTCTCCAGCGCTTGCAGGTCTTGCGTCCACCACTTGGTGCGGTTGTCCGGCGAGCTGACTTCGTGGGAATTGACGAGCGCGGCACTGCCGAGACCGATTCCCATGATCAAAAGACCGGCGCCGGTGGCCATCAGCGCAATCGCCGGCGTCGGTGGCAGTGAGGCTTTGACCGTGCGGGTCGGATTTTTGCCGGCTTCAATCGCAATTGCGATCTTAAGTTCATCAATTTTTTGCCGGGCTTTGTCGAGATCGGGGGCGTTCGGACAGTTTTCTATGTAGGCTTCAAGGTATCCAATTGAGTCGTTAAGTTTACCTTGTTTTTCAGATACCAGCGCAAGATTTATAAGCAAATCAGGCAGCTTGGTAATGTTATAGGCATTTTGGAAGTCTGAGCGGGCGCGATCCCATTCTTTTGACTCCCAATGTGTCAGCGCACTGTCGTAATGCCCAAGCGCTTTGTCTTGCTCCTGGGGTGACACAACGGGTGGCGCTTTGCACTCGTCGGCTCGACGTACTCGGCTGCTTTTCCGTCGGGCTTCGACATCCCCCGCGTCGCCCACAAACACCAGACTGGCCATCCCGATGCCAAGCGCACATGCCCAACTCGGAAGGCCCAAAAACCTCGCCATGCCCATGCCTCAAAATGACCTATTGGTATTATAAAGCCGTCAGTTGTCTGCGACACATGACATTTGTGCCTCGAGCGAAGAGCATGAGCACACAGGTCGTGAATAGATGGCTGGGTACATACGTCATAAACCTATGTGCCCGTCGCTCAGATCGCGATAGATTGCGGTTTTACTTGTGCCGACGAAAAACGGCAGATAATCGAACAAGGCGCAGATGCGCCACGACAGCCAACAAGGAGCCAGCCTATGAAAGCACTTCACTTTGCCGCGATGGCCTTTGCCCTGCTTGCCGGGTGCGGACCATGGTCCACGTCGTCTCATACTTGCGTCGGTCACAGCTGCGGATCGACCTGGAGCGGCGGTGGCGGTCTTCCCACGACGCAGTATTCGACCTTCATCATCGACGCCGGGGCTGCCATCCAGTTGCCGCAGACGACGCTCGGCATCACCACCAACGGGACGGGCGACTGGGTGCTGGCGTGGCAGGGCGACACGTATGCGCACCAGTTTCACGGATCGATCACCTGCCCGACGAGCTGCCAGATCGCCTATGCCCGGTTTGACAACGCCTATCCGGGGGACAGCGCGCAGATCACCGGCACCAACCAGATTGTCTTTCAGGGCGTCACAAACGCAGCCATTCCGCAGAACCTGCTGTTCCGGATGACCCAGCAGCCGGTGACGTTTGACCTGTACATCGACAACCAGCCGGCGATTGGCGAAGCGGTGTTCGCGTCGCAGGGCGCACTGTCGACGACCGACACGATGCCGTTTTCGCTGGTGTCGAGCAACGTCGCCTACGAAGGCAAGACCGATCGGGCTCCGTCGTTTGTCGCCAAGCCACCGCAGGATGGCGTCGAGCGCGTGACTACCGTTGCTGCTCCGCCGGCAAGCTCGCAGTCAGTGGATAAGTAGGCCCACCGCTCTTGGCGATCGGCGCTCCGTGGCCACCACGACCGGGGAGCGCATTCCACAGCCGCGAGATGATCAGCGCTCCCAGCACGGCAAAGATAAGCGGAACATACGGCCAGATTTCAAACTCATGGCCGTGAAGACCCGGTGCCTTGTAGCGCAACAGCAGCTTGCCAACCGCTTTTCCGGCCAGCGCACCGCCTAGATACTGGGCTCCGTCGAACAGTCCCGCCGCCGTCGCCACCGCTTTGCGCCCGCCAAAGTCCATTGATGCCGCGCCTCCGACGAGCGAGTGCGCACTTTGGACAAAAAACGACACCGCAATCAGCACGACAGCCGCGCCCCACGGGTTGTAGATGGTGCCGCGCAGGCTCAGCATGCAGACCGCCATTCCGAGAAACGCGAAAAAGATCACCGGAGCGCGCCGCGACTGAAAGAGCCGATCCGACGCATTGCCAGCGACCAGGCCGCCCACCACGGCTGCAAATGGCATCGCCACCGACGCCATTTGATAGGGCGCAAACGAAAACAGCTCTCGTGGGCCGACGTCGAACATCGAGCTGATGTAGCGGGGATACCAGCCGTCGACAACGTGGCGTACCGAACCGATGCAGAACGATGCCAGTGCGATGATCCACGGCGCTTTGCGCGTAAAGACTTTGCGCAGCACAAAGCCAAGCGATGCATCGGTGCGAGCTTCATCGGGACTTTCGTCGCCGGTATCGAACTCCCCGTGGCCAGCGAGCGCCGGTGTGTTTTGGATCAAAAAGTAGCAAAAGCCCCAAATCACCGTCAGAAGCAGCGCTGGGACAAAGAAGGCATACTGCCACGGCACAATCAGCAGCAGCGCCGGCAAAAGCACCATCGCGAGCGTTCGCCCAAGCTGGATCATGATGCCGAAGATGCCGGCAAATTTGCCGCGCTCCGTCACGCGGAACCAGGCGGCGTTTATCTTCACAATCGACAGCGCCCCAAACGACTGAAAGTAGTGATTGCAGGCCCACAGCACGGCGAACATCGCGATGACCGACGTGCTATTGAGACCGGCGCCGAGCTGCGCTTGGCTTATCACTTGGCCGCCTGCCATGACCGCTGGTTTGACAATCAGCAGGTGGCACAGACCAAACAGCAGGTTGAAGAAAGCGGCACCGGCGGCACCGATCAAAATCGCTCGTTTGCCACCAATTCGGTCCGCGAGTGGTCCGTTTAGGAACACTGCACAGCCGTAGGTGGCAAGTCCGGCGCTCGTGATGGTGCCATAGTCATCATGGCTCCAGCCGAACTGCTCAGCGACGGCGGATTGGACCGCGCCAAGGTTGTAGCGGCTCATGTAAAAGAAGCCGTACATAAGCCCGAGGAAGAACCAGTTCTGAAAGCGGCGCAGCCGAAACTCCGGGGTCAGGAGTTCGGCGGAACTGGCGCTCGGTGGTAAGGGATCTGGCCCGGGACGCGGGGCAGTAACCATGGCGATGCCATACCACAGCCGCGCGCAGAAACGGCAGGGGTTTTTTTGCCGAGCACGCTATAGTGCGCTCGCGCATGCCCACGCTGCTGTCGACGACGTGGTAGTTAGTCCAAATGCGCGAGAGAGGCTTCCATGCTGTCAAATGCGAACTCGGAACTTCCCTGGGAGCAGCAGGCTCTCCAGCTCGTCATTGAAACCGTGCAGGAGGCGCTGCATCAAAAGTCACCAGCGGAGCAGCAGTCGCTTCAGATGGCGCTGATGACGCTGCGTGGTTTTTTGGCGGCGTCGCGGCTCACGCAGGAAGACGGCGGCACGACGTGGGAACCGTATCTGGAACCCATTTCACCGCCGGACATGTCGCGGATTGGGGCGTGGAGTCAGACGCTCAAAGAGCGGCGTGAAGCGGCGTCTTTGAGCCGTCACAAGCTCGCGGAGCTGTCGGGAATTCCGGAAGGGGCACTTGAGGCGCTGGAGAGCGGCACCTATGCCCCGAGCCAGATGTCGCTTTTGCATCTTCTGTCGGTGCCCGAGCTGGATCTGGAAACGCAGTCGCTGCCGTGGGAAGCGAGCGCGTCTGATCCGAACCTGGCGCTCAACTGCTGGCTCGCGCCGGGGTTTGATCCGGTCAAGATGATCAAAGACCTGGCGCTGCAAGTGAACGGGCACGGTGGGCATATTGAGCAAAGTTACCTCTATATGGATCACATGAGCGCCGCTCACTGGTGCGCCATCGCCGAGCAGAAAGACTACGACGCGATGCAGTCGAGCATGCCGCTCGAAAAAACCGCGGCGCGGATTTTGCGCACCAATGCGCAGTGTGGGCTCGACGTGGTGGCGCTGGGACCAGGGAGCGCGCGCAACGAAGTGCGGCTGGTCAAGCAGCTGATGACGCAGTCGGGGCATGCCGATTTGCGGCTTTATCTTCTCGACATCAGCCAGCCGCTTTTATCGGTCGCCTATCGTCACGCCGCAGAAGTGCTGGCCGACAACGGCGGCGCGGTGTTCGCGATTCAGGGCAACTTTCATCACCTGCCGCGCTACGGCCAGCTTCTGTATTCCCCGCGACGGGCGCATCGGCGGCGGATCATCACGATGCTCGGGCACACGTTTTCGAACCTGGAAAACGAGCTGCGGTTTATGCGCAACAGCCTGTGCGGTTTTGCGACGGGCGATCTGCTCGTGATGGACTTTCGGCTGGCGTACACAAGCTCGTGCGATCCCGACGAGATTTATCGCAAAGATCCGACGTTCGCGAGCCGTCGCAGCACGGACCTAAGCCAGCGTCGCGACAAGTTTTTGGCCGGTCCGTTTCGGCGCTACGGTGCCGATCAGGTCGATGTCGAGATATCGCCTGCGCTCGACCTAAGCTGCGCAGTGCCCGGCAGCTATGGCGTCGACCTGCGTGCGCGCGTGCGTGGCGACGGTGCCGATCGCGAGTTTTCGGTCTATTACAGCCGTCGCTATGAACCGAACCAGCTGTTGCATGCGCTGCGGCGTGAGGGCTGGGAAACCGTCGAGAGCTGGGAATATGGCGGCGATTCCAGCCCGTGTCTGCTCGTACTTCTGCGCAAGCTCAGCTAACGATCGCGACCTGCCCGTCAATCGGACGGTGTATCCGTCGAAGAACCCGAAGCCAAAAGGAGAGACACATGCGGAGTCTGCTGCTCATATTCATGGCGATGTTGGTGGGTTGTGGCGATGCCGAAGTCGGACAGCTTCCGACGGAAGCACCAATGCTCTCACTGCCAAACAAGCTGGGGACGCTTTCCGCGCAGCTGTCGCCGCAGACGGCTGGGCCGCTCGACGGCAGGCCATACCAGTACAAAGTTCCTAGCCGCTACGACAAGACCCGACCGACGCCACTTGTGGTGATGCTGCACGGCTTTTCCGCGAGCGGCAGCGTCGAAGAACTGTATTTGAACATTTCAGCCATCGCTGAATCGAAGACGTTTCTTTATGCATTCCCCGACGGAACACAAAATCCGGTTGGCCTGCGGTTTTGGAACGCGATGGAGTGGTGTTGCAACTTCTTCAAGTCGGGCGTCGACGACGTTGCCTATGTAAATGCGGTCATTTCCGATATGCAGAGCCGCTACAACGTCGATCCGAAGCGGATTTTTGTCGTCGGACACTCGAATGGTGGCTTTATGGCGCATCGTGTCGCTTGCGAGCTATCAGACAAAGTCGCGGGCATCGTCAGCCTCGCCGGACAGCAGTGGAACGATCCGACGCGCTGCACCCCCAAACAGCATGTGCCGATCCTGCATGTGCAGGGCACACTCGACGCTGTGATTGGTTATTTGGGGATGCCGGGGCTGTATCCGGGGGCCAAAGAGACGGTGCAGATTTGGGCGCAGAAGAATGGCTGCGGCGGACGGCTGACCTATTCGGGGGAAAATCGCGATCTGGATACCGTGCTGCTGGGCGCCGAAACCACCGTCGAAAAGTTCACCGGCTGCCCGAGCGATGGCCCCGTCGAACTGTGGACCATCCACGGCGGCGGCCATGTGCCGGTGTTCAATTCGTTCTTTACGTCGTCGTTCTACGACTTCCTCATGTCCCATCCGAAGCCGTAGACCTTGGCGTCCGATGCGAGACTACGCGGGGTCGGGCTTGGGCGTGGTCTTGCCGCTCGGCGGAAGCTGGGGTTCGGCGATGTATTCCTTCGGGATGTCGCCGGTCAGGCTGCCCAAAAACTCGGCAATCGACTGCGCATCCGCGTCGGACAGATCGCGACCAAGCTGGTGAGCGGCCATTTTCTTGATGGCGTCCGCCAGCTTGTCTGCCGATCCGTCGTGGAAGTACGGCGCCGTCTTTTCGACATTGCGCAGCGACGGAACTTTGAACAGGAACTTGTCGGCGTCGTTTTTGGTCAGCGCCGCGCGACCCAGATCGGCCTGGTTTGGCCACGGCTTTACCGCACCCAGTTTTTGATAGGCCGTCCCGCCGAGCAGCGTTCCCGAGTGACACGCCACACAGCCCACGTCGAGGAACTTGAGCAGACCGGCTTTTTCCACGTCATTGAGCGCGTTCACTTCGCCGCCGAGGAACTTGTCAAAGCGCGAGGGCGTCAGCAGTCGTCGCTCAAAAGCACCAATCGCCGCCGTCGCGTTTTTGATCGTCACCGGCTGTTTGTCGCCGGGGAATGCTTTCTTGAATGCCTCGACGTAGCCGGGGATGCTCTGCAGAACCGTCTCGGCGCGTTTGTGATCGGGCAGCGCCATCTCGACGGGATTTATCATCGGTCCGCCGGCTTGTTCTTCGACATCTTTGGCGCGACCATCCCAGAACTGGGCGACGTGGCCAGCGGCGTTATAAACCGTCGGTGCGTTGCGTCCGCCGAGCTGTTTTTTGTGGCCGCTTGAAAACTTTGCGCCGTCGACACCGTACTTGGCCAGGTCGTGACACGAGTTGCAGCTGAGATCCTGGTTTTTCGACAGCCGCTTGTCGTAATAGAGCTGCCGTCCGAGCGCGGTCTTTTCGTCCGTCGGAGGATTGTCGGTGCTGTCATACGACGCTGGCAGCGGTTTGCCAAACACCGCAAGTCGCGCCGGGTCAATCGTCGGGGACTTTGGCGGATCTGCCGGGGCTGCTGCTGGCGGAGCCGGGGCTGCCGGGGCTTCAGCGGGCTTGGCCGCTTCCTGCTGCGGGCAGCCAGAAAGTGCCAGCGTGCCAATTGCAAGTGGCGCCAGAAAAAGTGAGCGAGAGACGGAGCGATTGTGAGCGGACATGGAATCTCCCAGCGCAGTTCGTTGTTCGTCGTTTTTGGATGTCGTCGAAGATCGGCTTGGCTTCATCTGCCACAGCGCGAAAGATCGTCCGAGAGCGATCCGAGACTGCCACCCCATTTACCACAGCACTGCCGCAACTTGCTAAGATGAGGGGTCGAAGATGCAGGAGCTACCTGCGAGCGGGGAGGGGCAGCTCTCGGTCTGCCCCTATTGCGGCGGCAGTATTGTCGAGGGCGACGCTCATGACTGCGAGGAGATGGGCAGCGGTGACACGATGTCCGTCGCTGCGCCGGTCAAAATCGGGACCGCTCCAGTCACTTCTGGTTCTGCCGGGGGGGCACAAACTGGAAAATCGACGGCTCCCTTGGCGGTTGCAGTCGGCAAAGGTGCGGTGCTCGTCACGGGCGGTGGAATTGCGATAGGCGGCAGTCCAGGCGCAGCGTCGAGTCCGGCCAAGTCCGATCCGCAAAAACGTGCATCGAGCGCAGCGCGTGAAAAGTTGTCTGCAAGCGATGCCAAACCGCCGGCCAAAAGTCCCGTCGGCTCATCGACGGACGAACTTTATGGACTCATCATCGACGGGCGCTACGAAGTGCTGGAAAAAGCCAGCCAAGGCGGGATGGGCACCGTCTACAAGGCTCGTCACGCCACGCTGCGCAACTTGCTGGCGGTCAAGATTCTGCGCAAACCCAAAGACGAGGTCAGCCGTCGACGGTTTTTGCAAGAAGCGCAGCTTCTGTCGCAGATCAAGCACCCGAACATCGTCCAGGTGATCGACTTTGGCGAACTTCCCGACGGCAAGTCCTATCTGGCCATGGAATTTCTGTCGGGCCCGACGGTGAGCGCGGCAGTTCGCGAGGGCCAGATGACACCGCTGCGGGCGTGTCGAATCGGCGCGCAGATCGCCCGCGGCATGCACCACGTCCACGAGCAGAGCATCGTCCACCGCGACCTCAAACCGGACAACATTCTTCTCGTGAACCAGGATGGCAACGTCGATTTTGTCAAGATCATCGACTTCGGAATTGCCAAAGACGTCAAGGCGGTGCCGTCGGTCCAGGTGAGCGGGCCGATGCGGGTCAGCTCGGCGTCGCTGGCGCTAAAATCGCAGCCACAGCCGCCAGCGGAACCCGAGCCTGAGCCCGATGAAGACATGTCGCTCGATGACACGCCGGGGCAAAACCTGACCCAAGCGGGCCAGCTCGTCGGCACGCCGCTGTACATGGCGCCCGAGCAAATTCGCAGCGGTCTGCATGATGCCAAGGGCGATCAGTATTCGCTCGGCTGCATTTTGTACTTCATGCTGACGGGACAGCCGGTGTTTGCCGGCAAGCGGGCCGACGACATCATGTCGGCGCACGTCAAGCAGAAGGTCGTTCCGCCACGGCAGCGAGTCCCGGGCCTTGTGATAAGCGGCGAGCTGGAAGCGGTGGTGCTGCGGGCGCTCGCGAAAGATCCGGACGAGCGATTTCCGTCGATGCGGGCCTTGGAATCGGCGCTCGAGCAGTGCATCGAGCAGATCGCGCCCTCGCTGCCGAGCGTCCGGCTGATCGGGCAAAAAGCGAAACGGTTTGCGCCACTGTGGGTGCCAGTTGTCGTCGGGTTGTTGGCGTTTTTTGTGTACCTGTGGCGAAGCCAGCGGGGGCGCAGCGACGAAGTGTCGCAGGAAGAGCTTCTGGCGGTGCGGGCACGGGCACTCTCGGAGCTAAACAAACAGAGCGGCTCGACGGATCTGCGCTTGCGACTGCCGGCGCTGCGGGCGCTCGGCCAAAGTCGCGATGGTCAGCAGCGGGCACTGCTTGAAAAGCTGCTTGATGACAGTGATCCGGCGGTGGTGGCGCAAGCGGCGGAATCGCTGGGGCTTCTCGGCGAGCCGGCGGCGGTGCAAACGCTGCTCATCCACGTTGGTCGGGCGAGCGATCCGGCGACGAAAACCGCGCTGGCCGTGGCGCTCGAACGGCTGGGCGAACCCAAAGGCACGCAGCTTCTGTACGAAGGACTGGCGGGAAAAGACACCGAGCTGCGACTTCTGTCGGCTCTCTTGCTCTGTGATCGCGGCAATCGAACCGCGATCGAGCTTTTGCTGTCGGTGCTGGAAAAAGGGCAGGTCGGTGGTCCGATCGAGCTGTCGGTGCTCGGCTGTCTGGCGCGCTCGGGCAACGATGCGTCGTATAAAGCGCTGCTGGTGCGGCTGCAGCGCTCGGAACCGCGCGAGGCCCAGCTCAAGGCGGCGCAGCAGCTTATCCCGCTTGGCGAAGCGCGGGCGCAGGTGCTGCTCGACAAATTGGCGGCGGAGCCCGGACGCGACCAGTTGCTGGCGGCGCGCTATCTGGCGTCGACGGAGCATCCGGAAACGGCGCAGGTATTTCGGGCTGTGATAGGCGATGCAAATGCCAGCAGCACAGCGACGATCTTGGCGGCGGAAGGGCTGGGCCTTTCGGGACGACTGCAGGATGTACGGCTTCTCGACAGACAGCTGCGAGGGGCGGGGGACGAACAAATCAAGCTGGCGGCAGCGGAAGCGATCGTGCGGCTCGCAGCGACGGATGTTCGTCTTATGTCACAGCGCAGCTTGCTGTGGGCGCGCGACGCACTGACCAGCGGCAGTTGGGCGATTCGTCAGGCGGGTGTGGCGACGCTGAGCGACCGCCAAGAACAGGAAGTGGGGCCGCTGATTGTGTCGATGCTGCGTGATCCGGTGTCGCAGGTGCGAAAAGCGGCGGTGCGGGCAATTTCTCGTCGCAACGATGCTGGAATGCTGGATGTCCTAAAAGCGCAGCTATCTGACGGAGATTCGACGGTGCGACTGGAGTCGCTGCAAGCGATTGTGCGGTTGGCCAAGCGACTCCTCGATGGAGGACAGCGACCCGCGGTCGGTCAGGTGAGCGACTGGCTGCGTGAAGTCGTGCAAAAAGGCAATCAGAGTGAACAGGTGGTGGCGCGCAGTGGTCTCCTTTTGCTTGGGGACAGCAGCCAGAAGCCGGCGCTGAAGGAACTGGCTGCGTCCGCCGAAGAAGAAAATCGCAAGCTGCTGGCCGAGCAGCCGGGTGTCGACAGCGAAATCCTGACGGGCATGCTGACCGATCGCAGCGATGCGGTTCGTTTCGTCGCTGCGCGGCGTCTGGCCGAGCGGGGCAATGCGAGCGCCAAGCCGGTTTTGCAGGAAACCCTGAAAAAAGGCACCACAGAGTCGGTGACGGCATCGGTGCTGCTGAATCGGTTGGGGGAAAAGACGCAGCAGCCGACGCAGGTTGCGACGTCAGTTCCCGTCGAAAACCGGATGCTTCTGGTGGAATCAGTCCAAAGTCTGGATGCCAGCATTGCACTGCCTTTGCTGCTGCAAGCGGCGCGCGATCCTGAACCTTTGGTCCGTCGGCTCGTCGTTGAAGTCGCGGCAGATTTGCCCGGCACGACGACGGAAAGTACCCCAGGTCTCCCGGTGCTAAAGCTCCTGTCGACGGATAGCGATGCGGCAGTGCGAGCGCGGGTCTGGGGTCTTTTGTCGCGCTTGCAGTCGGACCCACATGCGACGAAACCTGCGGCCAAAGATCGTGTCGATTCATCGGCGAGCAAAAAGCCCGATCCAAGCAGCGGCAATCCGACGGTCAATCCGACCAGCAATCCGACGGAGCAGCCCGCGTCGGGACAGGGCAAGCTGGCGATCGTCGCGGCGCCGGGCACCCTGGTTCAAATCGACGACAAACCTTGGCAAAATGCGACGAGCGCTGGGTTTGTCCTTCCGGCAGGCAAGCACACGCTGCGTTCGCTGGCGGGGGAACGAACCATCGAGATTGTGTCGTCCCAGACGCTGTCGCTCACGCTCCCTGAATCGGAATCCGAGCAGCAGCTCGCCAAGGGCATCGACCTGCTCGGCAAGTCGGATTATCGCCGCGCCCAGAAGCTGTTCGACAAAGCGCATGGGCAGTGCAAAAAGAAAAAAGCGCTGGCGACCCCGTGTGAGCTGCTGGCGTTTGAGGGCGGTTATCACTTGGCGACGGCGCTGGAATCGGGTCATCGACTGACCGAAGCGATGACCCAGTACCAGAAGCTGCTGAAGAGCACGCCGCGGAGCAAGGGTCGGTTCGATCGGCGCAGCGAAATCCAGGCGGCGGTGTCGCGTCTGTCGTCTCAGATGGGTGAAGTCGTCATCGCAAGCCGCAAAAAGGGCAAGTGTCAACAGTCGAGCCTGTGGGTGCTTCCTGGGACGCACATCATTTCCGTCGCAGGGAAAAGCCAGCAAGTGCAGGTCAGCGCGCAGCAGCGGCTTTCCGTCGGGAGCTGCGAGTGAGTCATCCGCTGCGCTGGCTGCTGGCCGTGCTCTTGCTTTGGCGCTGTGCCGAAGTGCAGGCGCTTGCCAGCCCCGATAGTGAATCGAGTCGCCAAGGTCGGCGTCATCGACGGAGTGAACGAAAACACGCCACCAAAACGACGGCGGACCACCAGGCAGGCACCGATTCGACGGAAGACCGGGCCGGCGATGTTCGTTCGCGGCCCAAAGTGACGGCGCTGCTGGACGAGGCGCGAAGTGCGCTTTTGGCACAGGACCCCGACGGAGCGCTGAAAAAAGCAGAGTCAGCGTACAAAAAACAAGCTTCGAGCGAAACGCTGTGTCTGCTTGCGCAGATTGCCGTCGCACAGAAGCGTTTTGTCGACGCACATGACTTGTTTCGTCGCTGTTTGGCTGACACCGTCGTGATGGTCGACCCGGCAGTTCGATCGGAAGCGCAGCAGATTCCAGGTGCGGCGCTCAATGGGCTTGGCGATCTCCATGTCAGCGGTGACAAAGACGCGCTGGTTTACGTCGACGATCGACTGCGTGGCAGCCTTCCTCTGCTTCTGCCGGTGCGGGTTGCGCCCGGTCTTCACGCGGTGTCGCTTTCGTCGTCTGGCCACTGGACGCGCGGAAAAGTCGAAGTACCGGCGGGGCAAGCGCGCGAGATCCGCTTTGACGCGCTGAGCGGTGCGGTGCTGGTGTCGGTTCCTCCGATGGTGGTGTTTGCGCAGGAAAGTGGTACCTCGCTTGAACCCCAGCTTTTGTCGGCGCTCGAAAAAGGCAGTCAGCTCGTCGGATATTCGCTCACGCTTCGCGATGGAAAAGCCGAAGTCTGTGACGGACTTTTGCCCGAGTGTTTGCTGGATGCGGCGCGGCGCACGTCGGCGGGCTACGTTCTTGCGATCCGCGTGTCACTGAGCGCAGCTGGCAAAGAGATTTTCCTGTCGCTGTGGGATGCGCAAGTCGGCGAGCTAGCTGGGCAAGAAACCGCGCGCTGTGCACCGTGCAGCGACGAAGCGCAACTGGCGACGGTGGCGGAGCGACTGGCGGCAGCGCTCAAGCGGGGGCGATCGCGGCCTCGCGGGGCACTGACCGTGTCGAGCATTCCTTCGGCGGCACAGGTCAAGCTAGGTGGCCGACTGCTCGGGCAGACGCCGTGGAAAGGATCGGTCTTCGCCGGGCAACAGCAGATCGAGGTGGCCTTTCCTGGCTATGAACCGCAGACGCTGATTACCACGGTGGCGCCTGGACAGCAGGCGTCGCTGTCAGCGCTGCTGTCGCCGCTGCTTTTGGCGGAACCGGGGCCGCGCGGCTCTGTGGTGGTGTCGCCTGCGCTTCGTCGTCCGATGTGGCGGGTCGTGACGGGGGCTGCGGCGATGGGCGTCG
This sequence comes from Pseudomonadota bacterium, assembly GCA_035340095.1. Lineage (GTDB taxonomy): Bacteria > Myxococcota_A > Polyangia > Palsa-1104 > JAEUJZ01 > JAEUKA01. Next base: position 12,607 of record DAORGN010000079.1, read on the forward strand.
GCATGTTGATGATTGGCATCGGTGGTTCCGGTCTGGCCGCGGATGGAACGTGCGTGCCGCCGCTTCAGCCACCTGCGCAGGTCTGCCGAGAGACGATTCATTCGGCGACAGCCGGCGGAGCGCTGCTTGGCGTGGGGCTTTCGCTGACGATTGGTGGGGCGGTGCTCGTGGGTCTGCCGCCGCGGCCAGAAGCAGCCCCAAGCGGTCCATAGAAGCCCGCTGCGCAGCGACGCCGAAAAGCCGCGCTGTTGGGAATTGACTTTGGCCCGGCTTGAAGGCTAAGAGGCAAAGCACCATGAGCGAAGACCTCGTCGTGCTGCGCGAAATCTTGCAACGCGAGCTGGAGACCATCAATGCATACGAAAAGATGCTTGCGCGGATCTCCGACCCAGCCCTGCGCGAGATTATCGATCACGTCACCGACGAAGAGCGCGAGCATGTTGCGGAGATGTACCACCTCATCATGGATCGCGATCCCAAGCAGCGCGAGCGCTCAGCTCAGAGCCACGCGCAGCTGGTGAGCATGTCGCTGCTCCAGACTGCCGCGGAAACGCCAGCCGGTCATGAACCGAATGCGGCGCAAGCGGCAGGTTTATCCGACAAGCTGATTGCGCCTGCGTCGCCCGCGCGACGAGATCCAATGCCACCGCCGCCGCCGATCTTTCCCGACGGGGGCTGGTCGGTGGGGGGTCTGAAGCGCAGCGCCCCGTAACCCTGAAGTCGCCAAGAGAGCGTACCGCTGTGCCCGACTCCATCTCGATGAGCCGCGCACGCCCTAACTAAGCGAAGAAGAGACAGCCATGCCTGACGAAAGCAACTTCCTGACGCACGAACACCTGCCCTTGTCTGAAGCGCGCTGGCGCGAACTGAACATGTCAGTGGTCGATGTTGCTCGACGGAAGCTCGTCGGGCGGCGCTTTCTGGATCTGTATGGTCCGCTGGGCGCGGGCGTGCAGACGGTACACAACGATGTCTATGCCGGCACCGAGCGGGCTGCGATCGGCATTCTCGGCGAAGAACCGATCGCGCCGGTGCGAGCCGCGGGGCGACAGATCCTGAGCATTCCGATTCTGTACAAAGACTTTTCGCTGTACTGGCGCGATTTGCAGACGACGGAGCAGTTTGGCATGCCGCTCGATCTGTCGGCGGCAGCGGGCGCGGCGAGCTTTGTTGCCGATCGCGAAGATGACATGATTTTCAATGGCATCGCCGACCTGAACTTGCCGGGTTTGACGACGGTGCCAGGGCGCACGGTGATGCCACTTGGCGACTGGAACCAAGTCGGCGCGGCGCTGCAGTCGGTCACGGTCGCGATCGAGCGGCTGGTCGAGACGGGTTTTTACGGGCCGTACTGCCTTGTCACCAGCCCATTTCTTTATGCAAAGCTCGCGCGCTTTGTCGAAAACACAGGCGTGTCAGAGCTGGGTCACATCCGCGAGCTGTGCACTGACGGAGTGTTCCGCTCGAGCGTCCTGCCTCGGGACCGCGCTGTGCTTCTGTCGACTGGCCCGCAGAACTTCGACTTGGCCGTCGCACAGGACTTCAGGGTGGCGTATCTTGGGGCGGAGCAAATGAACCATCCGTTCCGCGTCTTCGAGTGTGCGGTGCTGCGCATCAAGCGCGCCCAAGCGATTTGCACGCTCGAGGCCAAAGCATAACCAAACCTAGATCGAACACACGAGGAGGGGACCAATGTTGGTTTCGGAGCAAGAGGAGTGGCCGTCATGGCTTGTCCCAATGTCAGCGATGGATGAGGACGAAGACGAGGACTTTGAAGACGAAGACTTCGACGATGAAGACTTCGACGACGAAGACTCAGACGAAGACTTCGATGAAGACGATGCTGACGACGAAGAATTCGATGAGGATGACGACGAAGACTTCGACGAAGACGACGACGAAGAAGCCGAAGACGACGATGAAGACGACGATGACTACTTCGACGAAGACGACGAGGATGAAGAAGACTTCGACGAAGACGACGAATAGCGGCCTGCGTCTTTTGGCGCGGGGGGCTTAGCTTCGTCCCGTTTTGGGTGCCACACAGGGAGTCACGATGAAGGCTGAAGACTGGAACGTCACCGTCGGGAGCGGCAAAGATCAGCGCAAGCTCCAGGTCAAAATCGAAAGCCACGAAGGAGACGTCTATCGGGTCCGGATTGGCGACGAGACAACGACTGTGCGGGCGGTGCGGATCGAAAACGGCAGTTACTCGCTCATTGATGAAATGGGGCGACAGCGCGGGATCGATTTCGACGGGATGCTGCCAGAAGCCAAGCTGAGCATCGACGGTGGTGATGCGATTTCGGTCGTCGTCCAAGATGCGCAGAGTCTCCTCGACGCCGCGGCAGCCGATGCCTCCGTCGGAGAGATTCGCGCCTCGATGCCCGGCAAAGTCGTCAAAGTGCTCTGCAAAGTCGGCGACGTCGTCAAGTCCGGCCAAGCGCTGCTCATCATCGAAGCGATGAAAATGGAAAACGAGCTGCGCGCGACGGGCAGTGGCAAAGTCGAGTCGATTTCCGTGCGCGAAGGACAGACCGTCGAAGGCGGCCAGTCGCTGCTCGTGCTGGGAGGCGTGTCATGAGCATTCGCAGGTGGTTTTCGTTGTTGCTTGTCGTCGTGGGTGTGGCCGGCGCTGGCTGTGGCAAAGACGACGGCTTTGTCCGCGACGATGGACAGGCGGCGTTTGAAGGTCGGAACATCAAGTTCCAGAGCACATACGTCTATTTTCCGTCGGATTTTTCGCTGTCGATCGTGCGCGACACGATGCCGCAAGACGAAGTCTGCGCGATCCTCAAACGCTATTCGAGCACCACGCCGAAGCTGCCCGGTCTGCCCGTTCTGCCGTACAAAGACGAACACTACGCGCTGGTCGTCACGGTCGATTCGGTGCAGCCTGGCGACGATGTGTCGTTCGATGTGACCGATACGGGCGGTGCTGGCGACATGCGCTATGCGGCGCTGGCCCACTACGGTGTTGGCAAAAACCGCGACTCCGATTGGGCGCTGCGTTCGGGCGGTTACGTTCGCATCACCGAGCTATCCCACTACAAACATGTCGCGGGCAAGCTGGCGCTTCGTTTTCCAAGCGGTGAAAAGCTCGATGAGGACTTTTCCATCGACGTTTGCCCTCCGTAAACTCGCTTTCTGCTGCCCCGCTGCCATCGCAACGCAACAAAGTTTCGGGCCCAGCGCTTGACAGGCCAAGCACCCGTACTTAGAGTGCGCTGCGGTTTTCTGTCCTGCACCATGCATCGCAAATCGTCTAGTAGATTGGGAATTGTGGGATGACGACACACGCGCAAGGCAAGACCATGATCCACGTCGACGGCCTGACCAAGCACTATGGCAAGGTCAAGGCCGTCAACAACATCTCGTTCGATGTGCACGCCGGTGAGGTCTTGGGTTTCTTGGGCCCGAACGGGGCTGGCAAGACAACCACGATGAAGATCCTCACCTCGTACCTGTCGCCGACATCCGGAAGGGCTGTCGTCGCTGGGTGCGATGTCTTTGATCAGGCACTCGAAGCACGCGCCCGCATCGGTTATTTGCCGGAAGGCACGCCGCTTTACCGGGACATGACCGTGCTGGAGTACCTGAACTTCATCGCAGACGTGCGCAACATTCCGTCGGGCAGCAAGCGGACGCGGCGGCTGCGGGATGTCGTCGAGCAGTGCGGCCTGGGCGACCGGCTCGGCTTCCTGATCGGCGAGCTGTCGAAAGGACTCAAGCAGCGCGTCGGGCTCGCACAGGCCATCTTGCATGAGCCGGAAGTGCTGATTCTCGACGAACCGACGAGCGGACTTGATCCGAACCAGATCGTTGAAATCCGTCAGGTTATCAAGCAGATCGGCGAAAAGAAGACGGTCATCTTTTCGACGCACATCATGCAGGAAGTTCAGGCGACCTGTTCGCGGATGCTGATCATCAGCAAAGGCAAGATCGCTGCCGACGGCAAGCCCGATGAACTACAGCGCAAGGCGCAAGGCCAAATGTCGCTGCAAGTCGAGCTGCTTGGCGACGAAAACCAGGCCAAGAGCGGCCTCGAGTCGATCACTGGAGTCGAGTCGGTGCGTGCGTTGCCGGGCGAAGAGAGCGAGCTTCCGGGTGGACATCGCTTTGTCGTGATGGCCAAGTCGGGCAGCGATCCGCGCGCCGAAATTTTTAAGATGGCGACGGCCAAAGGTCTCCAGCTCACCGAGCTGCATCGCGAGCGGGCGTCGCTCGAAGATGTGTTCCGCAACCTAACCGCGGGCTCTGCACGCTAGTCCCTGCCGAGGAGAAGCAGACGATGCGAAACATGACGACCATCATGCGCCGCGAGCTGGGCGCGTACTTCAATTCACCGATCGCCTACGTGGTGATTTCGGTGTTCCTGGTTCTGTCGGCGTTTTTGTTCTTTAACGCCTTGTTCCTTCAGCAGCAGGCCGATCTGCGCGAGCTGTTCGATGGTTTTTGGACCACGCTGCTCGTCGCGATTTTGGGTCCGGCGATCACGATGCGGCTGTTTGCCGAGGAGCGGTCGAACGACACACTCGAGCTGCTTTTGACGATGCCAGTTACCGACTGGGATGTGGTGCTTGGCAAATACCTGGCGGCACTTGTGCTGTTTGGCTACGCGATGCTGGCGATGCTGTGTTTCGCGGTGTCGGTGTCGCTTCTGGGACCGCTCGACAAAGGCGCGGCGTTTGCCGGTTTTGCCGGGCTGTACCTGACGACGGCGACGTACATGGCGATCGGGCTTATGGCGTCGGCGTTTACCAAAAACCAGATCGTCGCGTTCCTGTTGGCGGTGACGCTGTGTCTTCTCTTGTGGCTCGTCGGCAAAGTGGTCCAAGTGATGCCACCGGCGATTCAGCCGTTTGTCGATTGGATTGGCGTCGACGGTCACATCGGCAACATGGCGCGTGGTGTGTTCGACACCCGCGACCTTCTGTACTTCCTGACCATCATCGTCTCGTGTCTGTTTGTGACACAGACGACGCTTGAGAGCCGGAGGTGGAGCTAGTCATGAGCAAGCCACTTCACAAAAGCCGCACGGCGTTTAATGCCGCGCTGTTTGTGTTCCTGTCGATTGGTGCCCTGGGCTTTGCGAACGTCATTTCGCTCAAGCACTTTGGCCGCATCGATCTGACGAAAGACAAGATTTACACGCTCGCCGGTGCGTCGCGTGATCTTGTCGCCAAGCTGCCGGATCGGATGAACGTCAAGCTGTTCATGAGCGAGGATCTCAAGCCGCCGTTCAAACAGCACGCACAGTTTGCGCGCGATCTTCTCGCCGAGTATGCGACGTACTCGCAGGGCAAGTTCAACCTCGAGGTCATCAAGATCGGCGAGGGTGACGAGGCGCGCAAAAAAGAAGAAGAAGCCACCAAGTGCGGTGTGCAGAAATCGAACCGCGGCGTGGTATCAGCCAACAAGTTCGAGATTGGCGCGACGTTCCTCGGCGTCTGCTTTGCATACGGTGACAAGACAGAAGCGATTCCGGTCATCGACCGCGACGAAGGCCTGGAATTCATGATTTCGGGTCTCATCAAGCAGATGACGGTGAAGAAAAAGAAGATCGGCTTTACGACGGGGCAGGGCGAGCTTGGCTCGGGGCACGGCGGCGGTCTTCAGCTTCTGTCAGAGCAGCTCAAGGCATCGGGATACGAGACGATCAACGTCGAGCTGAAAGCGATGGTGTCGTCGGACATCGACCTTCTGCTGGTCATCGGTGCCAAACAGCCGTTTTCCGAGCGGGCCAAATACGTGCTCGACCAGTTCCTGATGTCGGGCAAGTCGGTGGCGTTCCTTATCGACGGACAGCAGATGCAGACGCCGCGCGGTCAGATGGCGCCGGGCATGGAAATGCCGCAGATTGCGCAAAACAACGACGTCGGACTCGACGATCTGCTCGGTGCGTATGGCGTCAAGATCAAGCAGGACATGGTGCTCGACAAGCGCAACTTCCCAGGCCTGGTGAACGTCGGTCAGCAGATGTACCTGATGAATCACCCGGTGTTCCTGAAAGTGACGCCGCTGCCGCAGGTCCACGCGGTCAACGAAAACATGCCGGGCGCGCTCTTGTCGTATGCCAGCTCGGTCGAGCTCGTCGGTGATGCCAAAGACGGCAAGGGTCCGGTGCAGTTTGTGAAGATCCTGTCGTCGAGCAACCAAAGCTGGCGTCCGTCGGGTCCGTTTGTGTTCATGCCGGGTCCGAACCAGACGCCACCGACGCCGAGCGAGGATCGGGGGCCGTTTACACTCGGTGTGATTGGTCAAGGCAAGTTCAAGAGCGCGTTTGCCGGCAAGCCGATCGTCAAGGAAGACGGCACCAAGATTCCCGCCGATCAGAGCCAGCCGGGCGTCGAGCCGATGAAGAGCGAAGCGCAAAATGGCGCGCGGCTTGTCGTCATTGGCGATTCGGACTTCATCGGCGACCAGTTCATCGGAACCGGGGCGCGGGCGGGTCTGCGCGACTACCTGGCGAACCTTGTCTACACGATGAACATCATCGACTGGCTCGCACAGGACGAAGCGCTGGCTGCGGTGCGCAAAAAAGGCATGCAGAGCCGTCCGCTCGATCAAGTGTCTGAGAGCACCGTGACGCTGGTCAAACTGGTCAACATCGGGGCGCTGCCGGGTCTGATCCTGCTGATCGGCCTGATTCGGTTCCGCATCCGGCAGAGCGCCCGGCAGAGCGCCAAGCTGTAACCACACCGAGGCTCACGATGGAAAAAAAGAACCTCTACGCATTGGTTGCTTTCGTCGCGCTTGCCGTTTCTGCGGTCTATTCGCTGCGTTCGCCCGACAAGGGAGAACGGGTCGGCGAGCGACCGCGCGCGATTGCCGAGATCAAGGCAGGCAGCATCGCCACCGTCGAAGTGGCGCAGCCCGGAGACAAAGACAAAGTCACGCTGACCAAGAAGGGCGACAAGTGGCAGGTGACGGCGCCTTACGACAAGCCGGCGGATCAGACGGCGGCGAAGTCGGCGGCGGAAGCGCTCGAAAAAGTCCGCTGGG
>DAORGN010000080.1:0-16479 GCA_035340095.1 Pseudomonadota bacterium
GCTGCCGGCCTTGCCGCCCGATAGTACGACCAGTTGGCCACCGAGGACGGCCACTGCCGGAACGTAGCTCATCGGTCCCAGCACCGCCGCGCCTTTCTGTTTGGCCACGGCATCGACGGCATAGACGGTGTTGTTATACGCCGTGCCGCTCTTGACCGAAAGGTCGGCAAAGACGTGCTGTCCGTCGCTGGCATCCAGTGTGCTGACGTTTCCACCCAGCGCGCTGTCGGTGAGCTGAAGCCCAAGCGTCTTTGCCGCCGACAGATCGACGCGCTCGATGCCGCTTTTTCCCGTGAGTGTGCCGCCGAGCTGATCGCCCGCCGAACCGACGATCGCTTCGGTGCAGTTGCCATAGACCGCCATCGCCGTCGGGTTTTCCCCAGCGAGCGCAATGTAACTGGCCGTCTGTGGACTTGCGAGGTTTAGCTTGGCTAGACGTCCGCTACCGACGGGCTTGTAGCCGGCGTTGCGATCGAGATCCTGAAGCAGCACATACAAGCTGCCGCCACAACCGACGAGCTGGCTGGCATCGGGATTGCCGTCGGTGTCCGCCGGATTGACCGTCAGCGTCACAAACGAACTGATCCCAGCAGCGAGGTTGTTCAGATCCAGCACCGCGAGCGCCGTCGTGGCTTTGACCTGCGTCGAACCAAACGAACCGTACAGCGACACATAGGCTTTTCCTGTGGCGTTATCGACGAAAATGTCGTGTGGATTGCCCTGGGTTGCGTCGACCACCCCAGTTTTGCGCAGCGGATAGTCTTTCGGCGTCGCGAAGTTGTCGACGGCGTCATAAATCCGCAAGCTGCCGTGGGTGCTGTCGATGATGTAGAGCTTTTTGTCAAATGCGCGCACGACGGCGCTGGGATCGACTTGGTCGACAGCTTTTCGCACTTGCAGCGTCGCAGGATCGATCAGCGACAGCGTGCCGGTGCCAGCGACAAAATCGCTCGCGGTGACAGCTAAGTACGTCGGTGCCGGCGGCGGTGTGTTGGTCATCATGTTGCCATCGCAACCGACGGAAAACAGCGCCAGCAGAGCCGGGACTGTGCACAGGGATTTTCCGACGGTAAACGCAAAAGTGTTTGGCAATGCAGAACGGATCGCGTGCATGGATGCTCCTTGGGCGGACGTGCGCCCAGTGGTTACAGCCGCCCCGCCAGCGTCGCGTAGAGCGCGCGGCCAGGCAGCGGATAGTCGAAAAAGTCCGTCAGTGGCACCGGGCGCGGCTTGGGCTCAAGCGGCAGGGCCATATCGACGGTACGGGTATCGAGCAGATTGCGGACTTCAACCCGCAGTGAAACCCGAAAGCGGGTGATCGGGCCGAGCGCTACCCCGACGGCATGCAGGGTTCGCGCGGGCCTTTCGACGAGATTGGCCGGGTCCAAAAACAGCGAACTGACGAAGTCCAGTTCGTAAAAGAGCCGCAGAGGACGGTACGCTGCCTCACTGCGCAAAAACACCGCGTGCTGGGGTCGTCCGGGCAGCAAGTTGCCGCTTCGGCCCGGCTGTGTCGTCCGATCGCGGCTGTCGAGGAAGGTGTAGCTTAGCTCGACGCGCAGAAGCTCGTGCAGGTTGGCGGCACCCGAAAGCTCGACGCCAGCCGACGTGGCCTGCCCAACATTGCGCGCCCGCAGCGTCGGTCCGTCTCGTACCACATCAATCAAGTCGTCGATGTTGCGCCCAAAAGCATGCAGGCTCAGGTTGGCGGTCAAAAACGACGCCAGTTGCCCACTCGCTTCGACGCCCAGCTCGCCAGACCACGCCGATTCGGGGCGCAGACCCAGGCTTTTTCTGAAAAACGCCCCATCGCCAAACAGTTCCAAAAACGTCGGCAAGCGAACAAACCTGCCCGAGCTTGCGCGGAGCAAAAGCCACGGACGCAAAAGCACCCGCGCAGCGGCCCGCGGCGACGGCAGAACCGACACATCGGTGGGCATGCTTTCGGTTTCCCGGTCGCCCAAGCTTTGGTACTGCGAGCGCACAATCAGCAGGTGCAGCCCCGGTTCAAAGCGCAGCCGTCGGTCGGCCAGCAAGAGCTCTCCCCCGATGGAAAATGCGCCTCGCAAGCGGTCGCTCTGCGCCGCTTGGCTGCGATCGCAGTCGAGCCGAGGCGCGGGGCACAGGTCCCGCTGTCGGTTCTGTTCGTAGCGCACTTCGGCCACGGTCTGGAGCTGACTTTTTTTCAGATCCTCGGCGGGCCCTGTGTAGATGCGCAAAAACGCTTTGGCCCCCGCTTGCTGCGACAGCTGTTCGCTAAGCACCGTCGGCAGCGCCAGCAAATCTTTGGACTGTGTCCGATCGACGAGCCCATGGACATCCAGATCGATTTGCACGCGCGGGGTTGGTGTCCGAAGCCGCACGCCACCATCTAGGAGTACCCGTCCGGTCTGGAGATCCGGCTGACCGGGCTGCGACGAAGGCTGTCCAATTCCGGCCACACCTTGTCGCCGCAGAAGACCGCTGCTGTGAACATACAGACTGCCGGCCCGCGTCTCTGCTTCGATCCTTGCATCGACGCTGATCTGGGAAAAATCGTCGTTTTTGCGCCGCAGCTCGTCAAGCTGTTCGCGTCCGTAGCGCAGCCCTTCGTTGAAAAAATAGGGAAAGTCTCCGTCGGCGGCTTGATAGGCGGCACTGAGCAGAAGCCGTGGCGACGGTGCTTTGTAGCCGACACTTGCACGCCGCAGACCGAACGATCCGCTGCCCAAAGACAGCCAGGCCGACGGCGGACCTTGGCCACGTCGCGTCACAAGATTGATGGCACCGCCCAATGTCTCGCTGCCAAATTCCAGCGGCGCGACACCACGATAGACTTCGACCCGTTCCAGTCCGTCTAGCGGAAGCTGCGACAGATCGACCGCCGACTGGCTGCCGCGCGAAAGAGGAACACCGTCGACAAACACCGCGACTTGACCGGGCGCCGCACCGCGCAGACTGGCGCCGCTCCACTGCCCAAGACCACCGCTGCGCCGGACCTGAACACCGGGCTGACCGACGATCAGTTCGCCGACCGAACTCTTGGCTGCCGACGGGGCACTTGCTTGTCCGGGCAGTCCCAGTTCGATCACCGAAACTGCCGCTGCAGAGTCGCTTTTTTGTAAAACAGAGTCACCCGAGACGGTGGTCTGAAACGGGGTCGTCTGCGCCCGGCCCGCACCCATGCGGAATGTCAGGATTTCGCAAAACAGGCACAGCAGCAGCAGGCAAAAAGGACGTTTCGTGTGGGTTGACCAGTGCAAGCGACCCTTCCTCCCGAAAGGTTTTGCCGCGTGCAGGCCGGTCTCCTGGCTCCAGAGTCTTCCGAACAGTGAACCCTTCCCAGCCTGATGGCCAGTGGGTCTGCCGGCATTGCCGTCAATGTTCGTCGTCCGTTACAGTCGCGGGGGCGGCGCCAGCTTGCTGGACTGGCTTCCCGAACACCTGCGCACGTCTTTGTTTATTTGATTGCGAGGCAGGCTAGCGATCTTGGCGGTCTTCTGTCAAGCGGACTCCTAATCGTTGGGAATGCGCTGGGAATGCGCTGGATGGTGGGCGCTACAGAAGACCCGCGCTCTGTACCGCCTTTTGCCAGGCCGCCAGCTTGCGGGCAAACGACCAGCTTGCATTGGCCGGGCTTGTCGACGGCAACTTGATGAGCGGGAAGTGCGACTGTCCCAAGCTGGCCCGCACGACCTTGGCGTAACGGAAGCTCTCTCCCCCGTTGTGCGCGATAAGCTGGAGCTTGGGGCAGCGCGCTTGCAGACTGGCAAAATCATTGACCACCGCATTCCGAATCGCACGGTCCAGACTCCCTTCGCGAGAGCAGGATGCGTAGACATCCCAGAGACCGACTCCTCTTTCTTGCAGCCAGTCACAGCGCGAAGCGTAGTCTTTTGCCATCGGAATCGTCGGCCAGATCGCCTGCATGATCGGCCAAAAATGATTCTGTGGATGGGCGTAATATTGCTGGGCCGCAAGCGACGCGGCACCCGGAAAACTTCCCAAGCAGAGTAACTTGGTTTTTTCTGAAACAAGCGGTGGAAAACAGAAGAGTGTTTCTGCTTCGCTCGGCGGAGCAGCTGCCAATTCGCGGCAAGGCGTGCGTGACATGAACGCAGCCTACCTTGGTTTGTCCCTAAAAGTGGATTCCATCGGGGGCAAGGGCAATCCGCGGCAACGACTGTGTCTGGGCCAGCCGCGATCCGCCGCTGATGCGAACGGTGGTGCGTGACAAGACGATCATCGTGATTCCGCCCGCCAGCATCGCGGTGCCGATCCCGAGCATGGTTCCACCTGCGACCAGGAATCCGCTGCTGCTGCTCTGGCCCACCCGCGCGTCGTAGTTTGCGTTAGCTTGGCCGATTCCAATGCCCGCGAAAGTAATTCCCAGGACGGTGACGATGCCGCCAAACGTCGTCAGGACGATGCCGCCCGCGCGTGGTCCGCTGTGCCCCGCATCGACATCCAGTGTCACAAGCTGGGTCTGCGGAATCACAAACGAGCTCGATGCATTCATGCGCAGACCGCGAATCTGGTAAAGACCGCTTGGATCGATGGGAACACCGCACGGAGTCCGGCACACAGGAGACCAGACATCGTAGTGGGACAGATAGCGGTGATGCCGACCCCAGACCATCCGGGTGCCTCCACCTGTGACCATGAACAGCGTCGCGGCGGGGTCGTTTGATCGCAGCTCAACGATCGGCTGCTGCGGATAGCTTGGATACTGCGGCTGCGGATACGGCTGCGGAGCGTACTGCTGCGGATACGCCGAAGGATTCTGCTGCGGAGCATACTGCTGCGGCGCGTACTGCTGCGGCGCATACTGCTGTGGATAGGCGTTAGGAGTCTGTTGCGGATACGCAGGCTGCGGATACGGCTGTGGCGACGGCTGCGTGGAAACACTCGGTGGGGGCGGAAGCTGCGCCAGCGCGGGCAGCGGACAGAGTGTCGCGGTGAGCGAGAGAGTCGTAACAAGCGAAGTCAGACGCATGCTGACTATCGTAGCAGGAACGACGCCGCTGGGGCGATGCGACCGCTCTGTTGTCTGGATTGGTGAGTGTCTTCGCGGTGTTGGCGCCGTCGATTACGGCTTGATGCGACCATCGCGCTGCGCAGTAACTGGGCTTTTGCGCTGGATGTAGTCGATCACCACGTCATTTACGATCTTGCCGGTGTCTTTGGCGGGACCGACCTGCGCAAACAGGTCTTTGTATCCGGTGGCCACATTGGCCATGTAGTCCGTTGCCATCACCGTGTACGTTGCGTCCATTCGGATCGGCTGCTGGTCGGCTTCGGTTGCGCTCTTGCGCACGGTGACTTGCGTGGCGCGATTCCCATCGATTGTGAAACGCACTCCCCCCGTGACTCCAAACAGATCACTTCCCCGTCGAGTCGCCGCCAAATCCAGCACTGCTTGAAGCTGCGCGCCGCTCATCTGAAACGTGAGGATCTTGTTTTTGTAGGGGAGCGCGGTCAGATAGTCTTCGTTGCGGATCGGACCGGGCGGAATCGAAGCGCGGAACGAGCTTGCGGAAGACAGCGCGAACTGGGCTTGGGCCGCATCGCGCACAATGTCCATCACGAAATTCCCCAGCGGAGATTCATTCTGATCGATTCCGTCCAGGTCTAGTTCCGTCGCTGCGCTGCCGATTTTTTCAAACAGCTTGGCGTATTTGGGATCGCCTTCCAGATCGATCTGCATGCGGTGGGTTGTGCTGGATACCGTTGCATCCTGCGGCAGTTGGGAATCCATCCGGACCAGCTTTCCGGTGACTCCTGCCAGCTTGCCGGAACGGAACAGAAGCTCAACGTGGCTTAGATACGAAAGGTACTGGTACGGGCTGATGAAGTACGTCTGCGTGCCCGGAATCTGCGCGAACGTACCTTTGTAATGGGAATGGGTTCCCAAGATCACATCGATTCCGGGCACTGCTTGCGCCATCGCAAAATCGGAATCACGGTCCTGGTGTCCGATGAAGACAACCGCGGCGACCTGTTCTTTTTCGCGAAGCTGGGTGACGATTTCTTTGGCCACAGGAATCGGGTCCAGAAACTTCGCTCCCGTCGGTAAATTGGTTGATTTGACCAGCCGAACAAAGTCACTTCCGGACAGCGCAAAGATGCCGATTCGGACCCCGCCGACATTCTTTACGACATAGGGAAGTCCCTGGTTATCGAGCAGCCGCTGGCCGTTTCCATCCACCAAGTTGCCGGACAGAATCTGGATGCCGCTCTGTTTCTGACAGTTTTTTAGGGCATCCCATCCGTAGTCGACATCGTGATTCCCAAACGCCATCACCGACACGTATTCGCCGAGCCATTTCCAGTCGGCACAGCCGTCGTAGTATTTGTCTGACCACGCGGGTGTTCCGGCATTCCACATGTCACCACCTGACAGCGCGATCACGCTCTGATCTTTGGCTCGCGCACCGGCAATGTAGGCCAGCGTCCGCGCGAGTCCGCCCTGATCTGGCTTGTGCTCGCTGTAAAACGGAATCGCATGCGAGTGGTAATCGGAAAAGTGGATGAGCTGCACCCGCACTTCGTCGGGAGACATCATTCCGTTCGCCGTAGGAGTCGCTGTGGGATGACATCCGGCCACAGCACAGAGCGTGAGAGCCAAGGCGGCGAGCGTGCGGCAGCGCAGAAGCACATGGGAAAAGACAGTCGTGGGCTTGCGGTGTCTCATGACCGCGCATCCTACATCGTCAGCCGCAAATAAGTGCTGACTTTCACTTGGGTTTTTGCCCAAGATATCGTGTTGGCAAAGTGGGCTCTTCTGCTGGGTCTCTGCTTCGGGGTGCAGACCACAGCGTATGCACAAGCAAGTGATGACGCGGGTGGCAAAGCGGCTGCCGAGGATCGCTTTTCCTCGCGCGTCGTCGCCGATCGCGTCAAAGTTGATGAACCAGAAGCCATCGTTGGTGAGCCCGTGCGCACGCAGCCCGGAACCCTGGGCGATCCGTTCCGCGTGGTCTCGCTCTTGCCGGGCGTGGTCTCTCCGTTTCCGGGTCTGCCTTTGTGGTCGATTCGGGGTGCAAGTCCGGGTACAGCGGGCTTTTATCTGGATGGACTTCGCTTGCCGCAGCTGTTTCATCTGCTGATTGGTGGTGGCGTGGTTCATTCCGATCTGATCGATCGGGTCGATTTTTATCCCAGCGGCTTTGATGTCACGATGGGAAAAGCGGCGGGCGGAATCATATCGGCCAGCACAAGACCCGCACGCAGCGACGGAAATCACTTCGATCTGTCTTTGCGACTGTACGATGTTGGGGGGCTTGTCGAGCTGTCTCTTCCCAAAGAAATCCGGATCTCTGTATCGGGTCACTACGGCTATCCGGGCCCGATTCTGCGCGCGATAGACAATCGAATTCAGCTTGATTATTGGGACTATCAAGTACGGCTGGACTGGCGATTCCTGACGTTCCAGGTGCTCGGCGGATATGACGCGCTGGCGCTGTCTTTGGGAAAGGAACTGGAGTATTCCTCGCCGCAGAGTACGCGCACGATGTTTCATCGCGCCCAGATCCGTTTGCATGGGGAAAGCGGAAAAGTCAGCGGCGAAGTGGCGCTGTTTGGCGGCTACGATGAAGCGGGAGACATTTCCGATCGCGGCGTCAACAAACTGATGGCGGGCGCGCGTGGTTTTGTGCGTGTGCGGCTGCCGCGTCTTTCGTTCCAAATCGGAACCGAGTTAGAAGTCGCGCGCTTTTCCGGAGAGCGCTTCGATGTCGGTCTGCGCTCGCTCGCGTTTGTTCGCAATGCGGAAGGGCCGGCGCGGGTGAGCGGAAAAGATCCCGATGCCACACCAGATGAGCTTGGCGAAATCGGCAACAACCGGGTTGGGATTACGTCGAGTTTTTACCTTCACAGTGAGCTTTCGCTGTGGCCGCAGCGACTGTATCTGACCGCGGGCGGACGGGTCGACATCTACCATGTTGGCGATGAAACCCTGATCGGTTTTGATCCGCGTGCGCAGCTTCGTTTTGTTGCGACACCTTGGCTTTCGTTGCAAGCATCGATCGGTGTGTATCAGCAGCCGCCGTCTTTTCCGGTCTTGCTTCCGGGGGTGGATACCTTCGCTCTCAAGCTGGGACTTCAGCGCGCGCAGTCGACGGTGATTGCCGAAGAGATGAGCCTGCCGTGGAACCTGTCACTGCGGCTTACCGGATTTCATCAGCGCTTTTCCAACATGACGGATCTGCCGCCACTTGGTAGCTCGGTCTGTGCATCACCGCCACCGGAAAAGCTGCACGGAACGACTGCAACCCTTGTGCGGGTGGCGGACGGACAAGCTTACGGAATGGAGGTCTGGCTCCGTCGCAGTGTCGGTCTTCTCACCGGATGGATTTCCTACACGCTGAGCCGTTCAGAGCGTTCCTATCCCTGTGGTGTCCGTCCCGCGGATTACGATCAAACGCATGTGCTGCAAGTGGTGGCGCAGACCCGGCTTCCGCGCGGTTTTGTCGCAGGTGTCAGGCTCCAGTTTTCGACCGGACGACCCGAAACGCTCGTCGATGTGGGCGCAGACAATCCATCTTTGGAACAGATTGCAGAGCGGACAGGCGGGCAGGGGGTTCGCAACAACTTCCGGCTGCCAAACTACGTCCAGCTTGATGTGCGAATCGACAAGCGCTGGACGTTCCGCCGCTTTTATCTTCATGCATTTTTGGAAGTGGTAAACGCTACGTTTTCGCGCACGAATCTGCTCCTGGCCTATCCTTCTCCCGACGAACAAGCCAATGGGAAGCACGATCCGGAACTGATTGGTTTTAGCTGGATTTTGCCGTCGATCGGTCTGCGTGGCGGTTTCTAGATCGACTGTTGAAGCAGACAAAAGCAGTCGTTAGAAAAACGAAACTTCGCTGGAAGTCGGCTTCGCTACGCTGCTTGTGAGAACACACGATGTACCATCTGCTGGCCCGCCTTCGCGTGCTGCATGAAGCGCTGACGCCGGAGGTGGATCGTTTTCTACCGCCTGATCTGTCGCCAAACTACACCCCATGCGTGTCCAGTCAGCATGTATTTTGCGGTCCAGAAGGCAGGCTGATCTCGATCGGAATGGTGCGAAGTGACGACTCCGGAACGATTGCTCTGCGACTGGTTCGCGAGCGAACGGACGGTGGTTTGGACGGACTTTCCCTGGTCGCGCCGCATGCGCTGGGTGCATCTTTTCAGCAAGATGGACTGCTCCCGGGTCGCATGTCTACGAATCGGCTCCTTTTGTCGCGCGGGGAACACGCGATTGCCGGGATGTATCAAAGTGAAGACCAGACCAAACCGATTCACTCTGTTCGCTTTTCACTGACGCTAAAACCGCTGGAAAGAGGCGTCGGAATCGGCCAGTTAGGACTAAGGCTCGGACACCTGATCGCGACGGATTTTCTGCGCGTTTTGTACCGCGGAGAGCTGTTCCTAAACGGTGAAAAATTACAGATTGATAGCGTTGGATCGCTGTCACTTCACGCGGGGGACCGGCTGCCGCAGTATGGTTATTTGGTCACGAGTCCGCATGCGGCAAGTGGACTTCTGCCGGCGCTTCTTTTGCTCGCCGTGCACGACGATTCGCTGCGGGTGCTGGGTGAATCCGTGGGTGGACAGAGTGTGATTTACGGACTGGGCCGCAACGGTCTTCCGAAAGTCGCATTGCACCTGGGGTCGCTTGGGCCGGCGCTTCCGCTCGGGGATGATGGGAAGCTGCTTTTTCACGATCTGAGACCGTTTGGTTATGACTTTTTGGGACAGCCCACTGTGACGGCGCTGGGGGATGCGCGCTTTGTTTCCCAACAAGGGACTGTGCGAGACCTGGGGCGGGTGTTTGTCGACTGTCGCGGCGCACACTTTGTGACGCTTTTGCATTCCTGAACTGCGCAGTCTGCCATTTTGCCAGATGATCCCCGGATTTTTTCTGTGCTAGGGTGCCGCCATGATCGATCACATCTCTTTGGCGGTTTCAAACCTCGACGCTAGCGTTCGCTTTTATGAAAAGGCACTCGCCCCCTTGGGATACGCTGTCCTGCTGTCTTTTCCGGGTGTTGCAGGAATGGGAATCGCTCCCAAACCGGACTTCTGGTTGGGACAAAAGGAAAGCGCGGACTCGGGGCGTCACATTGCGTTTTGTGCGACAAGTCGCGCGCAGGTCGATGCATTCTATCAAGCAGCGATGGCAGCGGGAGCCAAGGACAACGGCGGACCCGGACTTCGGCCACAGTATCATCCAAACTACTATGGCGCGTTTGTGCTCGATCCCGATGGCAACAACATCGAAGCGTGCTGCCACGGTCCCGCATAGGGGGGCTTAGGAATCGGCCTTTTCGATCCGTCCATCGACGTGCTTGGCGAAGCGACCGGCATCGCGCGGATGGACTGGATCACGGCGTTTCCATGGCCAGCCGCCAAACTGCGTGCGCTGGTAGTCTGCAAATGCTTGCCTTATGTCGGCCTGCGAGTTCATCACAAACGGACCATGCTGCACGACGGGTTCTCCCAGCGGTCGGCCTTGCAGAATCAATAGCTCGCTTTCCGCTTCGCCGTTTTGAATCGGCGCTTCCACATCGGCGCGAATTTCGACCAGATGCCGCGCCGTGATCGGATGCCCACACAGCGAAAGCGACGGTCCAGAATAGAAATACACCGTGCGACGGACTCCTGCAGATGCTGCCGGAATCGACCACTTTGCACCGGGGGCCAGCTTGACCGTCCAGATTGCGACTTCACTTTCTCTGCGGCTGGCATAGGAGTGCGGCGGGGGCGGAAGTGGCTTCTGGGAAGCAAGCGCGCCTGCGACGACCAGAACATCTACTCCGGGGGTTAGCACATGCGGAATGTGGTTGGCCCACAGCATGGAAAAGTGCGGATCGACCATCTTGTCTGCGCGCGGCAGATTCAGCCAAATCTGAAACAGATCGATGGGATTTCTGGCATTCCGATCCAAAAGCGGAAACATCTCGGCGTGCTGGATTCCTTTTCCCGCCGTCAGCCACTGCACATCGCCACGACCGTAACGCGCGGTGGCTCCCAGGGAATCCGAGTGATCGACAAAGCCGCGACGGACAATTGTGACAGTTTCAAAGCCGCGGTGTGGATGGTTTGGGAATCCCGGCACCACATCGCCGTGATACATGCGAAAGCCGTCTTTTCCTGCAAAATCCTGGCCGATGTCACGGCCTGCCAGCGACGCTGTGGGCCCCATCTGTTCGTTGGCCTGCGGATAGTCATCGTTGTGATGGACGCAGAACAGAAACGGATCAACGGTATCCCAAGTGAATCCCAACGGGCGGACAGAAAGAATCGCACTCATGTTCTCACTATAGCGCAGCGCTTACCGAATGTTCTGTTCAAAGCGCGCTTCCCCAAGCGCAGGCCACTGTGGCATTGCCAGCGTGCGCAGCGTCTTGTCCATTGCTTCCAGTCTGGCGGTGGGACTTGGATGGGTTTGCAAAAGCAGCGCGAGCCGACTGCTTGAACCCAGGATGGATTCCAGCTTCTGCATCACCGCCAAAAATGCATAGGGGTCATACCCTGCGCGGGACATCAGTCGCAGCGCTTCTTCGTCGGATGCAAACTCATCGCGCTTGTCCAGACCGCGGACGTAAAGCTGCTTGGCAGATGACACAACTTTTTGTGCAAACTCTCGCGTCCCGCTTCCGAAGCGCGAAAGAGGTGTGTTGTTTCCGACCATGGAACCGACATCGGCAGCGGCTCCCATCATGTTTTCTTTGCGCATCGCTTCCAAGTGATGCTGCGCAGTAACGTGCGTGATTTCGTGCGCCAAAACCCCCGCAAGCTCTGCTTCATTCGTCAGCAGATCGAGCAAACCGCGCGTGACAAAGACATATCCACCCGGAGCCGCAAACGCATTGATGTCTGCGTCCGCCAAGATACCAAAGTGCCAGTCCAGCTGCGGTCGCGCGGTCGACAGAGTCAGCCAGCGCCCCACCTGATTCACATAGCGCTGTGCCGCCGGATTCTGTTCCAGCGGAGAAGCACCCAGCAGAAGTGCCGCCATGTGTCTTCCCATCTCGACTTCTTGATCTTCGGGAACCGGCTGGTTTGCCGCTTCGATTTTCTGTCCGGCACTTTGCAGCGCGCTTAGGTCGATCTGTCCCGACGAAAAACCACCAAGCTGCAAACAGCCGCTGAGCGCTGCGACCAAGCCAATTCCAAGCAGTCCCTGTCTGGGTTTTGTCCGGAAACGCATCGGCTTATCGCATTCCTTTCTGCGGGACGGCCTGCGCCGCTTCGCTTGCCGGACTTTGGACAGCTTGTGCGTTCGCCGCTGCGCCAAACTGTCGCGCTTCTTCCAGCGTGACGCGATACCGTTCCAGCTCGGCAACTGCCGCCGGATTTTCGTTTGCTCGCTCGATGTCGGTGCGTGACAGTCCGCGGATTCCGGTCGCAACGGTGGTCGAGCTGCGCGCGGCAGGGCTCAGCGCAATCACGCCGCTGGGTGGCGGTTCGCTTGTCCGAACCACGCTGGTCAAACGCACAGTCAGCATCCGGACAAAGCCTTCACCCGCCGCGGTCTTGACCTGATAAAACGCGCCCTGTCGTCCGCCAATGTCCACTGCGGTTCCTGCTGCAAGCTGGGCGACCGCGGGCGCACTTGCTTCGGCTTTGGCGCGCAGTTCGGTTTTGGTTACAAGCTGTCCGCTGTCTGCGCACAGCATCGCAGGCCATGCAGCAGTCAGCGACGCAAGGCACAGCGCGGGAAAGGCCGCTTTGGGAAAGTGGGTCACGCTTGTTTTCTCCTTGGTTCATAGACCAGGACGGGCTCTTCTCGGCCTTTGACTTTGTGGGCTCCGTGCGCGACAAAAAGCAGCGCATCGCCGCACAGCTCGCGTGTCTTGTGGGAAACCAGAATGCGCGCGATTCCTTTGGTCGTTCCTTCGAGCCGGCTCGCCAGATTTACGGTGTCACCAATTGCGGTGTATTCCATGCGCTGCTGCGATCCGAGCATTCCTACGACTGCCGGTCCGGAGTGAATTCCGATTCCGACATCGAAGCCGGGCAGGTTGCGCTCTTTGCGGAATGCATCCAGTTCATCCACCATATCGAGCGCCGCTTCCACCGCATGCAGGGCGTGCTGGGGGTCGGCAACCGGAGCCCCCCAAAACGCCATGATCGCGTCGCCAATGAACTTGTCGAGCGTTCCGTGATGACGAAAAATCACACCGACTTGCCGCGTAAAGTAAGCGTTTAGCAGCTTCATGATTTCGGCGGCTTCTGCGGTTTCGGACATGCTGGTAAAGCCGCGAATGTCGGAAAACAGAACCGTGATGTCACACTGTCTGCCGTCGAGTGTTTCTGGTCGCAGCCCTTGTTCCGCCAGCTCTGCCACCACCACCGGATCGAGAAAACGACCAAACAGATCGACTGTGGCTTGCCGCGCTTTTCGTTCTTGCCAGTACCGATCCGCCGTCGCTACCACTAACAGCACCATCATCGATAGGATCGGCGTCAGGACCGGAATCAAGATCCGCAGCCGCATCGCAAAAACACTTGCGAACACGAGCAAACCGCCGAGCAGCACGCCAAACAGAGCCGTCTTGGTGAGCGATTTTTTTTTCGCCAGTGCCGCATACAGCGCCAGCAAAAAAGGCAGTCCCACTGCCGGCCCATACCAGCTTTCATGACGCAGCCAGGTGCGATTTTTGACGTTGTCATAAGCGTTGGCCAAAAGATACAGCGCCGGGTATTGCGCCCCGATGGGAGTCGGTCGCAGATCGTGCAGCCCCGACGCTGTGGAACCAACAAACACCGTCTTTCCGGCCAGATCCTTTCGCTGTTCGCCTTTTTGCACTTGCAGCCACAGATCGGCGTAGCTCAGCTTGCGATAGGGGGACTCTCCTTTTTGTCCGATAAACGAAAGCCGCAGCTTGTCCGGAATTCCCTCCACCGCGAATCCCTGCGCCTGCGCGAGCACGAGCGGCAGCGACGCAATCCGCCAGCCAGGATGTGGTTCGGCAGTCAGTCCGTAGTGTCTGCCGATTCCGTCCGAGTCCGCCAGATAGTTGATAAGCCCGAGCCGCCAGTGCGCCGGATTTCCCATCGCTGGCAGCAGCAGATCGAGCTTGGCCTGTGGGTCGGCATCTCTGCTGCGCGTGATCGGCAGGCTGGGTGGATAGCTCGACAAAAGCCGCAGGGCTCGGTCTGACTTGAGCGCCAAGAGCGGCAGAAACAGATGGCTCGATCGGTCGATCACTTCCCCGAAATACGTGTCGAACTCCGGTCGCTGCAGATCCGGTTCGCTAAACCAGATGTCGAGCGCAATCGTGCGCACGTTTTGCGCCGTGAGCCACTCGATCAGCTCGGCGTGGGTCGCGCGCGGCCACGGCCAACGTCCGACGCTGTCGCGCATCGCTTGCAGGCTGTAGTCGTCAATGTCGACGATCACAATGTCGGGGTCGGCGTGCGCGCGGGCGGCGGCCTGCCTTGTCAGACGATCCAGCCACAGAAAGTCAACGTGCCGCGCCGACGAAAAAAACAGGGGCAAGACCAGCAGAAGCTGGGCCAGCACAAGCGCAAGTCGCAGCGAGATGGCAGAGGCAAAAGGGGGCCGCATGGGCAGCGTCGGATGCACCGACACAAACATCGATCGTAGAAAGAAAATCCCCCTTCTGCAAGCCTAGGCGGGGCAAGACGTGTCGTCGGCGGGGCGCAGACGGCCTGGGTTAGCAGTGACCGAACCAGCCGGTGGGACCGGGATCGCCTCTGCGTCGGCGACGTGGCGTGCCGCGGACTTTGCTGGTCACAAGCGCAAGCAGAGCGAGCAGCGCGCTGGCAAAACCTCGTCGGGACAGAGCACGTTGCAGACTGGACAGCGACTGTAGGCCGATTGAGCGCATGGCACTTTTCCCATTATACAGCAGGCAGCGGCTCGCAGCCGATCTTCGCCCACATCTCGTCGGCAGACATCCCTTTTTGCCGCAGCGATCGAATCGACTCGGAGCCGCGCCGCTTGGCCAAGCGCTCGCCAGCCACGTCGCGCAACAGCGGGTGATGTGCATACCTCGGCGTCGGCAGGTCGAGCAGCGCTTGCAGCTGCCGATGCACATGTGTCGACAAAAACAGGTCTTCGCCGCGCGTCACCAGCGTGACTTGTTGGATCGCATCGTCGACGACCACCGCCAGGTGATAGCTTGTTCGCACTTCTTTGCGCGCCAGCACCACGTCGCCGACCAGACTTGGACTTACTGCGACGGTTCCGTGATGTGTGTCGAAAAAATCCAGCGGCCAGCGTCCCAAGTCGCGCAGCCGGCGTTCGGTTTTTTCCGTCGACAAACGCAGCGCATAGTTGTGCCCTTGCGACATCCTCGCCGCCGCTTCCTCTGGCACAAGCGACCGACAGCGACCAGGATAGATCGGTGCCGCCTGGGCTCCGTCTTGGGGCGCACTCTGCGCGGCTTGCAGCTCGGCTGCGATCTCGGCGCGGGTACAAAAACACGGATAAAGTACGTCGAGAGCGAGCAGTTTCTGAATCGCCGCTTCATAGTCGGCCATGTGATCGGACTGCTTGCGCACAGGGGTCGGAAAGCGCAGACCTAAAAAGTGCATGTCTTCCAAAATCCCGTCGACAAACTCAGGTCGACAGCGGGTTTGGTCGATGTCTTCGATCCGCAAAAGAAACGTGCCCCCGTGGCGGCGGGCCGCATCAAAGCCCATCCGCGCCGAATACGCATGTCCCAAGTGGAGATAGCCCGTCGGACTGGGCGCAAACCGTGTCACCATCTTGGCCACCATAGCACGCCGAAAAACAGCCGACAGCGCGCGGCGATCATCGTATCTGCGCTGCGGTTAGGATCATAAAGTGACCAACCCGCCTGCACCCGTCAGGATACGTTTCCGTCCGTGGCTTTTGGCTGCGGTGGCGGTGCTGTGGACGGTCATTCTGCTTGGGTTTCTGTTTCGCTTTGCCGAGCTGCCCAGTCTGACGGCGTATTTGGGTCGGCTGTGGCGCGGTCCTTTGGTGCAGCTTCAGATTCGCGCGGTGTGGATGGGCTTCCATCTTGTCGGACTGGGACTCTGTTCGTTTCTTTTCGCGCGCCGACTCGGTGTTTCTGCGACGGATCTTGGACTTTCCATTTCTGCGCTGCGAAACGAACGGAATCGCATTGTGTGGATCACCTGTGGCTGTCTTCCCATCGTGCTTGCGCTGTCTTTTGTGCCGGCGTTTCAGCGCGCTTATCCGATGTTTCGTTCGTCGGAAAGCGGGGTCTTTGTCACCCTTTTGTGGTTGGGAATCTATGCGCTGTATCTGTTTTCGATAGAGCTGTACTTTCGCGGTTTCCTTCTCGCGCTGCTCTCACCGCTTTGGGGCGGTTTGGCAGTCGGGATCGCCATGATTCCCTATGTGCTGACGCATCGATTTGGTCCTGAAATTGTCGGATCGGTGCCGGTGGGAATTCTGCTTGGGATCTGGCGGCAGCGCTGCGGATCGATCATCCCCGGACTGCTGACCCATCTGCTGATCGCGACGGAAATCGAGCTGTGCGG
>DAORGN010000080.1:16579-19476 GCA_035340095.1 Pseudomonadota bacterium
TCATCCCCGGACTGCTGACCCATCTGCTGATCGCGACGGAAATCGAGCTGTGCGGACTGTGGCAGCTTCACAGATAGCAACCGACAGAACAGAGAGCGAACAGAGAGCGAACAGAGAGCGAACAGAGAGCGAACAGAGAGCGAACAGAGAACGAACAGAGAGCGAACAGACAACAAGCAGACTCGGACAAAAACGGATACAGAAGGGAGTCCCAACATGAAGACGCACCGCCTGGATTTGGCATTTCTGCGCATTTTGCTGGTCGCGGTTCCATTTGGCTGCGGCCCCAAAAAATTCACCGAACCGGCACCCACGGGGAGCTGCGAGGCCAACCAGATAGTGCAGTTGTCGGACATCGCGGCCCGTGACGGTGGCAGTGGCGGAGACGGGGGCGTGCGATTTTCGGGCGACGGCGGGGTCAGCGTCGCCAACACGCTGTCCGATGCCGACTGCATCCAGATTTGTACCAGCACATCGACGTGCCAGCCGATCGTTAACGATGGAGGAACTGTCACCAGCGTCGAGTGCATTTATCCCTGTTACGCTTTTGGCTGCGGTCGTCGGCCCCAGTCGCTGCCACTGGTTCGGTCCGGACATCCGTCGGCGCTGGTCCGCTATTTGGAAGAAGCGGCCTACCTGGAAGCCGCATCGGTGTTTGCGTTCCGTCGCCTGGCGCGCGAGCTTTTGGCCCACGATGCACCGTCGTGGCTTGTTGCGTGGGCGGATCGTGCAGCAAACGAAGAAGTCCGCCATGCGCGGGTGATGGCTCGTCTTTGTCGTCGCTACGGTGGGACTTTGACAATGCCGGTGGAAGGTCCGCAAGGTGTGCGTCCGCTGGCTGAAATCGCGCGGGAAAATGCGCAAGAGGGCTGCGTGCGTGAAACCTATGGGGCGCTGCTGTTGTGGATTCAGTCGGCTTCTGCAACGCAACCGCATCTACAGCGGGTGTTGCAGGTGATTGCCCGCGAAGAAACCGAACATGCCAAGCTGGCGTTTTCTGTGGCGGACTTCTGTGCGTCGCGTCTGTCGGATGCAGAGCGGGCCGAAGTCGACCGCGCACAGCAAGCGGCGGTGGCGGACCTGGGCGAAGCGATTGCGCAAAATCCGCCTGTTGAACTGCAGCAGCGACTCGGGTTGCCGCCTGTCGAGCTGGCGCAGCAGCTGTACCAATCGGCCAGCCGTGAGCTGTGGACAATGACCGCTACAGCTTGCTGACGTTGCTGCTTACCAGTGCGAACGGCATCGCGGAAACGCTGGACACTTTCTGATCGGAAGCGAACACCGTCTTGGGATTGGTCGCTTTTTCTCCGTCGATTTGCAGCGAAAACACCACGGGCTGCTCGGTTGCGCGGAACTCCAGGTGCACCGGCGTGTTCGCTTCCGTCTTTGCATCAAACGTAAAGTGGTAGGGCGTCAGCACCGTCACGGAGCCGCGCGGACTGGACTTGAAATAGATGGTCGACTGCACGCAGGTCTGCGGACAAAACACTTCGCCGGAAAAGCGTGCGCTCGACTCTGTTTGCCATTCCAAATACCAGCCATTTCCGTCGGTGGTGATCCCAAACGCGCCATAGGGTACGTCGACCGATGCGTTGGCGCTGATAAGGAATGCGGGCGTTCCTTGCGGGACTTCCGGAGGCAGCCGCAGCGGGCTCGAATTGCTGGGGACAAAGCTCTGGGCGGTGGGGTAATTGCCACAGCCAAAAAGAAGGCATGCGCACAACAGCAGCCGCTGCATCGTGAACTCCTTCCATTCAGGCTATCACGAGCGGTGGATGCGGGCTTTAGCGACGGGAATTGCCAGCCAAGACCGGACGCCAACTGGCCAAAAACGAAGGCAGATCGCCCAGCGCAAAGCGAACTTCCGCCTGGCCGGTTTCCCGTCCGTGCGCGTCGTACAGATACGCCGGCAGAACCGTCAGCGTCGTCACTGGATCGAGCGGCGAGATGTCTTTTTGTCCAGCAAACCGATACGGCGAGCCGTCGCTTGCGGCAAAACCGAACTCGTAGCGAATCTGCCTTTGCAGCGGCAAAATCCACAGCGAACCGCTGAGTGCCGCCGAGTCCGCAAAGCCGGAAATCGACACGGTGCCGGCGATGTCGGTGCGGCCTTCTTCGAGGTATTCACCAAGCGATGGCACTTCGGCGTGGATGCGAAACTCCATGTGCCGCGGGTGCTGACTGCCATCGAGCGTGATGGGTCCTGCCATCGTCTCGTCGAACGAGAAGCCAGGCAGTTTTTGAAGATAGCTTTGGGCCTCGGTTTTTAGCTGAAACGCGACGGCCATCATCTGCTGGGCTTTGTCGAGTAGCGATGCGATGTTCATACCGCCTGTGTAGCACAGCCGCAGCCGCTTCGCCCGCCGCGCGATGCTACGGCAAAAGTCGCTGCAGAGTCGCCGCGCGATCGGGGGGAAGCGGGGCTGTCACCGAAATGCGTCGGCTGGGATCAGACGGCGAGACAAAGCGCAGCAGGCTGGCATGCAGGAACTGTCCACCGGGTTCGCCTTGTCCGTAGAGCGGATCACCGACGATGGGCAGACCCAAGTGGGCCAGGTGAACGCGGATCTGATGCCGCCTTCCGGTTCGGGCTTGGACCCGCAAAAGGGTGTGCATGGGGCCGCGCCGCTCGACGAAAAAAGCGGTGTGCGCGTCGAGCGCATCGGGGTGATAAATCTCTTCGGGCGTCGTCGCGACGTGCATTTTGGGACTGCCGCCTCGACCAGCGAGCAGAGGCAGCGTCACATCGAACTCATCGTCATCGGGACTGCCGGCCACCAGCGCGAGGTATTCTTTTTCGACCAGTCCACCGGCAAAGTCGGCGCGGAGCTTGGTCCAGGCCGCAGGGGTCTTGGCAAACAGCAGTGCGCCACTTGTGTCCGCGTCGAGCCGATGAC
>DAORGN010000081.1:0-19130 GCA_035340095.1 Pseudomonadota bacterium
CTTTCACGAAGTCGGGGTCGCCGTCCCGGTTCATGATCATGATGTTTTCGGGCTTGAGGTCGCGGTGGACAATGCCGACGGAGTGGGCTCGCTGGAGCGCCGATGCGACCTGCCGGGCGATGTGAATGACCCGCGCCGGGCTGAGCGGACCGAAGTTCAACTGGTCACGCAGCGATTTGCCGTCGATAAATTCCAGAACCAGAAACAGCGAGCCTTCGTCCGTGGTTCCAAGGTCGGTCGCAGCGACGACGTTGGGATGTTCCAAGTGGGCCGCCGCCATGGCTTCGCGCTCGAAGCGGGCCACCATTTCGCGGTTTTTCGATAGCTCGGAGTTGAGCACTTTGAGCGCCATTCGCTTGCGCATCAGCGCGTGCTCGACGAGATACACCGCGCCCATTCCACCTTCACCGAGAAGCGACACGACTTTGTAGCGTCCGCCGACGGTCGTGCCCAAGAGCCGCTTGGCTGGTTCGCCCGTCTCGGGACCGGCTGCTGCCGGAGTTTCGGCCTGATCCATCCAGACTAAGATAGCCGATTTGCGCCAGTCGCCTGAGTAATTTGGTTTTGAAAACTACGAAATCTTTGGTGTGTAATGGGCTTAGCGGGCGCAGAACGCTTTGTAGTCGACAAGCTGAATCGGTCGGCTCTCATCGCTGCACACCGGGCAGTCGGGGTCTCGACGCAGCTTGACCTCGCGCAGCGTCGCTGCCAGCGCATCGTAGAGCAAAAGTCGTCCAACCAGTGAATCACCCAGCCCGAGCAGCAGTTTGATGGCCTCGGTCGCTTGCAGTACGCCCACCACTCCGGGCAGCACACCGAGGACACCCGCTTCCTGACACGACGGAGCCAGCTCGGGTGGCGGCGGCTCGGGATACAGGCAGCGATAGCACGGGCCAACAAATGGCAAAAACGTCGTCAGCTGTCCCTCGAAACGGTAAATCGATGCGTGGATGACCGGAATCCGCAACATCACCGACGCATCGTTTAACAGATAGCGAGTCGGGAAGTTGTCCGCCCCATCGACGATCAAGTCATAGCCAGACAGCAGCTCGACGGCGTTGTGTTCGGTCAGCCGCACGTTGTGGCTTTTGATCTTCACGTCGGGATTCAGCTGCGTGATCGTCTCTGCCGCAGACTCGACCTTGGGACGACCGACCCGACGGGTGTTGTGCAGGATCTGCCGCTGGAGGTTTGATTCCTCGACGACGTCGCTGTCGATGATGCCTAGCGTGCCGACGCCCGCCGCCGCAAGATAGTACGCCGATGGCGATCCGAGCCCGCCCGCACCGAGCAGCAGCACCCGACTTTTTAGCAGCGTGGCTTGGCCTTTTTCCCCGACTTCGGGCAGCAGGATGTGCCGCGAATAGCGACTGCGCTGCTCGGCAGAAAACACCTGCGGTTTTTCAATTGGGCCGCCCGCCGTCCGCCACGCTGCGATTCCCCCAGCGAGCGAACGCACATGGCCATAGCCCATTGCGACGAGACTGCTGGCCGCGAGCGCCGATCGATGACCACCCTGACAGTACAAGACGATGTGTGCGTTTGGATCGGGCGCTACGCTTTCGATTTTTCCCTCGAGCAGCCCGCGCGGAATCAGCACGGCACCAGGAATCACCCCTTGCAAGTGTTCGTCCGGCTCGCGAACATCGACCAGCAGCTCATTTGCAGTGGCCAAGCGTTCAGCGCGCAGCTCTTCGACGGAAAGCTCTTGCACGTTGGTGCGAATCTGGCGCAGGTATTCTTGATAGTTCGGCATGCGGTTTCGCTTCTTGACGCTGCGGCGCGTGGGTCATAATCTAACGTTACGTGAGCTTTTGCACTGGACGTGTGGGCAATTTTCACCGATAACAAGCAAGCGCCATGCGAGTTTAGGCGACCAATTGTTACCAATGTGCAAAAGTGGCGGCAGCAAAATCTACGCTCACCTTAGACCAAGACGCTGGCCGGCTCGAATGAGACTTGCCGCATTGCCAGTACCGAATCTGTGGAGGAAACCATGTCCGTGATTACCACCAACATCCGCAAGCCCGACGCCGCGCCCGAACCGGTGCCGGCTCCTGTGGCTGCGACTTCCCCGATCTCGCTCACCCAAGTGGCCGCCGACAAAGTGATGGAAATCCGCAAGGACGAAGCCATCGAGGACACCATGTTCCTCCGCGTCCGCATCGTCGGTGGTGGCTGCTCAGGTTTTTCGTATGACCTGTACTTTGACACCAGCACGCCGATGGACAAGCAGCTTGTCTCGAACGGCGTCACCATCATCGTCGATCAGATGAGCCTTCAGTACCTGCGCGGCACCGAGATCGACTACGTCGAAGGTCTTCAGGGCGCCGGCTTCAAGTTCCACAACCCCAACGTCAAATCGACCTGCGGCTGCGGATCGAGCTTTTCGGTCTAAATCACGCCGCGCCCCGCCGATACTGCGCGGGGCCTTTCCTTGGCCCGCTTACTTGTTCCCCGGCAGCGACAGCTCCACCGCAAACGAAAATCCCTCGCCCCCTTCGTAGCTCATCGCGCCGATGTCGATGTCTGTGTGCGCAGTGTCGCTGAGCTTTTCCGCGAGCTTTTCGACGAACGCCGTCAGCGCATCTGGTTCGACGGGTTCATCAAAACGGGTGAACATTCGCACGTAGACCGGCGCTTCGATGTCCATTTCCCCGTCGCGCTGGGCCCGCGTCAGGTTGATACGCACCGGCAGCTCGAGCGCTTCGCCCTCGCACCACTCGAACAGACTTTCGCTGTCATAGGTGAGCGGGCCGGTGAGCCCGGTCTCCTCCACCGCTTGTGCAAGCCATGGGAGCTGACCTGGGAAGTAGAGCCGAAGATCCTGCATTGGCTGCTAGTGTCGCGCATTCGCAGCCGGCAATCAAAACCCAAGTTCCGACGGACGGATACAAAAGCGTCGCTAGCGGGCCGGGGGAATCAGGTGACGACTGACCGCGGCCATGCTGGCGGCATCGTGGACATCTTGTTCCAGCAGCGGAATCTGCGACAGCGGCAGCTTGAGTTTTTCGCCGAGCCGTCGAATCGACGCTTCGTCCGCAGCAGCCAACGTCCGCTGTTCGGCATAGGTTCGCGAAAGCTCATCGGCCAGCGCGGCCAGATCGTCGGACGCAAAACCCGATAGCTCGGGGCGGGTCTGCAAAATTGGCAGCAGGTCCGCCGGCACTTCGCGGGCGTGACTGTGGACGCGGTTTACGATGCAGCCGCCGATCGACAGCTTGGCGCGGGTCAGTCGCTCGTGAAAATACACGGCTTCGTCGATGCTCAGCGGCTCGGGACTACACGCGAGCAGGAAGGCCACTTCCGGCTTTTGCATAAGCTCGGTGACTTTTTGGGCGCGCTCGCGAAAACCGGCCAGCACTTGCTGAAATTCGACGAAAAATTCCGCCACTTGGGTCAAAAACGCCGAACCAAGAAACCGTCCCAGCCCCTTGAGCACGATCGTGCCGCCCATTCCGAGCAGCCGCAGCGACAGACTTCCCGCCTGTTGCAGATACTGTTTCATGATCCACTGGATCGTTTCGGAGTCGACGGCTTTGGCCATCTTGTCCGGCGCATCCAGAAAATCGATTGCATTTTCCGTCGGTGGCGTGTCCATCACCAGCAAGTCATAGCGATCGAGCTGCGACAGCTCATAAAGCCGTGACATCGCCGCGTATTCATGCGAACCCGCGAGCGCCGACGAGATTTGCTGATAAATCTGGTTGCGCAGCACGCGGTCGCGCAGCTTGGGGTCCGTCGCATAACGCGCCACCAGATCGTCGAACGCGCGCTTTTGATCCAGCATCATCGCGTCGAGCACGCCACCTGGAACCGGGGTTTCGCCGCGTGCCGCCGCCAAGATGCGCAGCCGTTCTTCGGGGACTTTTTGGATTTCGTGGCTCAGCGCCGACACCGACAGCGCATCGGCGAGCCGACGGGCTGGATCGATGGTAAGCACCAGCACCCGTCGTCCACGCAGCGCCGCCAAAAGTCCCAGCGTCGCCGATGTTGTGGTCTTGCCGACGCCGCCTGAACCGACCACCATCACAATCCGCTTGCGGCTGATCACGTCGGCGAGGGTTCCTGTGCTCAGCGCTGCATCCGTCGTCTGCGTCATGGTGTCGATTGGTTTGATGGCAGTTAGGCCAAAATCTCGTCGAGTCCGCGCTCGGCTTCCTCGATCATCTGGCTGTTGTTGAGCGTGCCACCCAAAATTCGCCCGGTGTTTAGCAGGTACAGCCGTCCCGGTACAAGCGGAATGGGCAGCCGCAGCCGATCGTAGTTTCGCACCGCAATCGGACTGACAAAACGCGAGCGGAAAAGATGCGTCGATAGCACCTCATCGAGACGGAAACCGCGATGCCGCGCAATCTGTGTCAGCGCACGCAGAAACGGTTCGGTAAACGCGCTGTCGGGCTTGTCGAAATCGGGATCGTCGTCGGGAAGATAGCGTGGCAAATAGACCAGATGGTGGCCGCCGGTTTCGCTCGGATCGACCAGCGTGGTAAGCCCAATCACCCCGGTAAACGGCATTCCCGCGTCGGTGAGATTCAAGATGTAATACGGCAGAAGCGGGCGCAACAGCTTGACCACCAGACACAGCACCCCAAGGTAGCGGGTCTGCTCGGCGCGGTGGAGCAGGTCCGACGGAACCGGGAAGCGGGCGCAGAGCTTGGGCAAAAAGCGCGACGGGCCGGTGTAAATCACCCGATCGGCGAAAAGCTCTTGTCCAGACGCGGTGCGGATGCAGGTGCTGCCGTCTGAGTTGTCGACAAGCTCGCTGACCGGGGCGGACTTGTGGACGGTGACGCCGAGCCGCTGCAAATACTGCTCAGCGGCGGAAAACACCGGGGCATAGCCGCCTGAAATGTAACCGAATGCTTCGCGTCGACTTTCGCCTTGGCGGGTGGCGTACAGCCGGCGGATCGTCGACCAGATAAACGTCGCCGCGACTTCTTCATGGGCGCTGCCCAGCTTGGCGCGCAAAAGCGGCTGCCAAAACTTGCGATACACCGCTTCGCCGGCGATCTGGGTGAGCCACTGCTTCGCCGTCACATTCCACAGCGGTGTTCCGTCGCTGACGCGCGATGCATACAAGATGCTCGCAGCCAGCCGACTTTTTTCGATCAGGTTGAGCGGTGGAAAGCGCAGAAAATCGATCGGCGTGTCAAAAGCGTGAAGCTCACCGTCGGCGTAAAAGCCGGTATGGGCACCGCGCCAGCGCAGCTTGCCGTCGCAGCCGAGCCGTCGCAGCCAGTCGGTAAGCATCACGTCCTGCGGCGTCACGACGTGATAGAAGCGATCCCAGCCGATTGGATCGGGCTCGCTGCGGACCGAAAGACCGCCCAGCGTCGACGATCCTTCCACAAGTGTCACGCTGCTCTGCGGTCGGCGCTGTTTTAACCGTTCGGCGAGTACACAGCCGGTGACACCGCCGCCAATCACCACGTAGCGCGGAAAACCGCTTTTGCCTGTGTGCGCTGTCATCGTGGGCCCGAGTATACAAGCCCCGTCGGGCTGCTCGCATAGACCTTTGCTTCGCTGAGTGTTAGTTACAGATGCCATGAACATTGTGTGTCTAGGTGGTGGTCCCGCCGGTTTGTATTTGGCGATCTTGATGAAAAAGGCTGATCCCAGCCACCGCATCACCGTCGTCGAGCGCAATCGTCCGGCGGATACGTTCGGCTTTGGCGTGGTCTTTTCCGATCAGACGCTTTCGCATCTGCGCGACGAAGACGCCGAAAGCTACGACGCGATCGAGCGCGCCTTTTACCACTGGGACAACATCGACGTGTTCTATCGCGATCAAGTGATCCGATCGTGCGGACACGGCTTTGCCGGGCTGGGACGGCACGATCTGCTGCGGATTTTGCAAAAGCGCGCCCTTGAGCTGGGCGTCGAAATCCAGTTCGAGCGCGAGATCCAATCGGGCGATGTCGATTCGTACCTCGATGCAGATCTGGTGGTCGGATCGGATGGGCTCAACAGCGTCGTGCGCGCCCGTTTTGCCGACACGTTTGCGCCGCAGATTGACTGGCGACCCAACCGCTTTGTCTGGCTCGGTAGTACGCAGCCGTTACCTGCTTTTACCTTTTATTTCGACGAAAACGAGCACGGTCTGTGGCGGGTTCACGCCTATCGCTACACCCAAGATGCGGCGGAAGGCGAACCGCAGTCGACCTTTATCGTCGAGTGCACGGCGGAAACATTTCTGCGCTCTGGACTCGATCCCGCCGACGAAGACGCGACGCTTCAGTACTGTGAAAAGCTGTTTGCGCCCCGGCTGGCAGGTCACAAGCTGTGCAAAAATCGCAGTCTATGGCGCAATTTCCCGACGGTGCGCTGCGGAAAATGGAGCCACAAAAACGTGGTCCTGTTGGGCGATGCCGTGCACACCGCGCACTTTTCGATTGGATCGGGCACCAAGCTGGCGATGGAAGATGTCATCGCGCTGTGCAAGGCGCTGCGCGAAGGCGGGCGCGACATTCGGCAGGCACTGCAAGCCTACGAAGCCGAACGCCGTCCGGTGGTCGAAAGCTTGCAGCGAACGGCGCAGACGTCGCTGGAGTGGTTCGAGCACAGCGAGCGGTTTGTAGACTGCGAGCCGTGGCAGTTTGGCTTCAGCTTGCTGACCCGATCGCTGCGTCTGACGCATGAAAACCTGCGCCAGCGCGATCCCAACTTCATTGCCGAAGTAAACGATCACGTTGCGGCGCAGGCCGAACGTCAAACCGGGGTCAAAGTGCCGCGGCATCCGTCGCCGCCCCCGATGTTTACGCCGCTTCGGGTTCGTGATCTGATCATCCCCAATCGCGTCGCGGTGTCGCCGATGTGTCAGTACTCGGCGGAAGACGGCATGCCGAGCGAATGGCACTTGGTTCACTACGGCAGTCGCGCGATTGGCGGGGCCGGGCTTGTCATCAGCGAAATGACCGATGTCTGTCGCGAAGGCCGCATTACACCGGGCTGCGCAGGTCTTTACAAACCGGAACATGTGCCGGCGTGGCGACGGATCGTCGACTTTGTTCACAAGCACAGCGAAGCCAAAATGGGCGTTCAGCTTGCGCATGCGGGACGCAAAGCGGCGACGTGTTTGCCGTGGGTGCGGGAAGATGAACCGCTGCCCGAACAGGAAAGCTGGCCGATCATGGGTCCGTCGGCGATTGCCTGGAATGAACGCAGCCAGATTCCGCGTGAAATGACGCAAAAAGACATGGAATCGGTGCTGGCTGACTTTGTCGCAGCAACGGAAATGGCCAATGAAGCGGGCTTCGATCTGCTCGAGCTGCACATGGCGCACGGATATCTGCTGTCGAGCTTCATCTCGCCGCTATCGAATCTGCGGCAGGATGAATACGGCGGCAGTTTGAAAAATCGGATGCGCTTTCCGCTGGAAGTGTTTGCGGCGGTGCGTGCGGCGTGGCCCGACGAAAAACCGATTTCGGTGCGTGTGTCGGCGCATGACTGGGCACCGGGCGGACTGCTTCCCGGTGATGCGGTCGAAGTGGCGCGGATGCTCAAAGCCGCGGGGGCCGATATCATCGACGTGTCGTCGGGCGGTACGGCACCCGAAGGTCGTCCGCAGTACGGACGGCTGTATCAGACGCCGTTTGCCGAAGAGATCCGTCTTGGCGTGGGCATCGCGACGATGGCGGTCGGCAACATTTCGTCGTATTCCGACGTAAACAGCGTCATCGCAGCGGGACGTGCGGACCTGGCGCTGCTGGCTCGGGCGCACCTGTTTGATCCGTACTGGACGCGCCATGCGGCGGCGGATCAGGGCTACCAGATGAAGTGGCCGGATCCGTACCTCACCGTCGCGAACTACCGTCCTCGCTTTAAGTAATTCGATCCGACCTTGCGGTCGCCAAACAACCAGTCAGGAGAAATGCACCATGAAGAACGCAGTTCTGTTTCGCTCGACGTTTGCGCTGTGTCTGCCGCTTGCCACGTTGGCAATGTCGCCCCGCTTGGCGAGCGCGCAGCAGCTTGAGCTGCCCCGGCCCAGCCCGCTTGCGAAAGTCAGCCAGATGGTGGGGCTTACCGAAGTTGCGATCGAATACAGCAGCCCGCAGGCCAAAGGTCGCAAGGTCTACGGTGGCGTGGTTCCGCTCGACAAGCTGTGGCGAACCGGAGCAAACGCGGCGACCAAGCTGACGTTTAGCAAAGATGTCACCGTCGACGGCAAGCCGGTTGCTGCGGGTTCTTATGCGCTGTTTACGATTCCGGGCAAAGACACCTGGACGGTGATTCTGAACAAGAATCCGAACCAAGGCGGCACCGGACAGTACAAACAGGATCTCGATCTGTTGCGGCTTACCGTCAAGCCGGAAGCGGTTCCCCATCGTGAGCGGCTGACGTTTCTGTTTGCCGATACAACGGAAAATTCGACGCGCATTGATCTGGAATGGGAAAAGCTGCGGGTGTCGATTCCGGTGAAAGCAGCGACGGAAACGCAGGTCGATGCGGGAATCAAAGCGCTGGAAGAAAACTCGTGGCGTCCGTACAACAATGCGGCGCGCTACCTTCTGGAAAGCAAAAAAGATCCGGAGCGTGCGCTCCAGCTTGTCGACCGTTCGCTGTCGCTGCACGAAGACTGGCTGAACAACTGGACGAAAGCGCAGCTTGTGGGTGGAAAAGGCAAGACGCAGGAAGCGTGTCAGCTTGCGCAGAAGGCGAAGACGATGGGCGAAAAGAATCCCGATGGTTTCTTCTTTGCCGACGAAGTGAAAAAAGCAATCGCCGACTGGAAGTGCCGCTAACTGGGTCTTTACACCACTTCGTTTGGGGGGCGAAGTGGCCGCGGTCTTTCCCGCGGCGTGGAAGGGCTTGCGTCTGCGCTTGGGAGTCAGTAAGAAGCAGGTTTCGGACTGAGTCCGCTTCGAGGCTCAGTGAACGATTACCTGGTAATTACCGCACTCCCAAGGAACAACGATGGACACCGGATCGACGCCTCCGACCGCCGATTTTGAGTCTGCTTTCCCATCGCTCATCGACTGTGAACCGAGCGATTCGGATGTGGATCGCTGGCAGCGGGAAGCGCGGGAACTTTTGCGCCTTGCGATGGAGCGCACGAGCCGAATCGTCAAGCAGCTGGGTCCGTCGCGACAAGGACTGCGCACACACCTGGCCAACTTGCAGCTCGCGTATGACTATTTGGCCGACCTAAATGAAGAGTCGGACGATGGCCGGACGCCGAGCAAGTCGCTGAACCTGGGGCTTTCGCAGAGACAGGACATCGCCAAGATGGTGCGCGACCGGCGCATGAGCCTGGGTCTGTCGGTGCTGGCGCTGGCGCAGCGCGTCGGTTTGTCCGAAGGGACGATCAAAAACCTGGAATCGCCGCGCAAACCGATCACCCGGACGACGCTTTTGCGTCTGGCCGCCGCGGCGGAGCTTGGGCTTCAGTTTGACGACATCCTGTTTGATCAGCCGAGTCCCGATCAGGGTGAGCCGATGAACTGTTTTATCGCGCCCGGCTTCAATCCGGTGCAGATGGTCATCGAGCTGGGAGAAAAGCTAAATTCCGTCGGTGGCTTGATCGAACAGACCAATGTGTACCTGGATCACCAAAGTGCAGCGGCGTATTTGAAGCTGGCCAACCAGCTCGACTACGTGGCGGCGTTCCGCGATCCGGTGCCGATGCAAAAAATCGCTGACGTGATCTTGGAATCGACCGGGCGCGCTGGCATCGACGTGATCGCGCTCGGTTCGGGGGATGCGCGCGAAGAAGTGCGGCTGGTTCAGCACCTGATTGCGGCGTCACATCCGCCGGATCTCCGTCTTTACCTGTTAGATGTCAGTCAACCGCTGCTATTAACCGGTTTTATCCATGCGGCAGAGACGTTGGCTGACCAATACGGCGTGGCTTATTTTGCAATGCAAGGCAATTTTCATCATTTACCTAGATATACCCAGCTCAACTATACGCCAACGCGATCGCATCGTCGCCGAGTTGCCACAATTTTCGGCGGCACGATGGCCAATTTGGAGCAAGAAGGTCAGTTTTTCCGTCACAGCTTGTCGGGTCTGGCTCCGGGCGATATTGCGGTGGTTTATGCACAAATTGCAGTTGCGCCTCCCAACCAACCGGACGTAATTTTGCGATTAGAGCCTGCGCTGCAAAAGCCGATGTCGGCTGCGCACAAGAACTGGCTTAGCGATCCCATCTATAGGCATTGCAAGGAGGTGACCGATGTTGAGCTGCATTTAGAGCTAAACACGTCTTGTCCGGTGCCTGGAAGCTATGCACTCGAAGCGATTGCAACGGTGAAGCTTACAGGGCGACGGCAGAAGGTCTTTTCGATGCATCGCTGGCGCAAGTACGATCCTCAGCTTTTGTCGGAACACCTCAAGACGATGGGCTGGGATACGCTCGCTTTGCTGCCCAGCGGCAGCTCCCCCAAAAACCAAGCGTCAGTGCTCGTGCTGCGCAAACGTAACACTGCGTGACGCACTGCGCCCGGCATGG
This sequence comes from Pseudomonadota bacterium, assembly GCA_035340095.1. Taxonomy (GTDB): domain Bacteria; phylum Myxococcota_A; class Polyangia; order Palsa-1104; family JAEUJZ01; genus JAEUKA01. Next base: position 10,457 of record DAORGN010000081.1, read on the forward strand.
CGTGAAGCGCGACCTCTGCGATGGTATGATGATGCCATGCGCGCCATCGCCTCGACGACAGAATCGCTGAAGCTGTGGGGTATTGGCCGCGTACATCGGAAGGAGGCGGTCATGCGAAAAAACAACCTGACAGCCAAACTGGCGATGGGCCTTTACGCGATGGTGCTGGGAACGGCGGAACCTTCCGCAAAGGCCGCGTCGCCACGACTGCCGCAGGACGCGCTCCCGATCCCGCTGGTTCGACAGCAGTCGGATCATAGCTGTGGGCCGGCGGTGCTGGTTGCGGTGCTGCGATACTTTCAGGTCTGGGACGGGCCGGAAACCAACCTGCATCGGCTGCTCGGAACGTCGGCGGACCAAGGCACGCTGCCCGAAGCGATCGCGTTTGGCGCGCGGCGGTTCGGTCTGCAAGCATCCGTCGAGCAGCCCATGACGCTGGTGCAGCTACAATCGGCGGTTCGCGCGGGCAAGCCAGTGATTTTGGAACTGCAAGCGTGGCGCGATCCGAAAGGCCGTCGCGAGTCCTGGCTCAACAACTGGGATGACGGCCACTATGTTGTGCTGACCGGGATGGACCATCAGTACGCATACTTTATGGACCCCTCGACGGACAACGCCTATACGTATGTGCCGCTACAGGAACTTCTGTCGCGCTGGCACGACGTCAATCCAGTCCGAGGTCCGCGCAGCCAGCACGACTATCACTTGGGAATTGTGATCTCGGCGCCGGCTTCGATCGCGCGCCATCGCGGCATCACCCGTCGCAGCAAGATCATCGATCGCCTGATAAAGCTCGACTGAAAACGGCCTGCGGTTAGCTGAGCGCGCGTTTGATGCGACGGATGCCTTCGCGCAGAAGTTCCGGACGGGCCACAAAGGTCACGCGCAAAAATCCTTCGGCGCCAAAAATGCTCGACGGAATCGTGACCACGTTCTGTTCTTCCATGATCTTGACCGCGGCATCCATCGTGCGATGTGCCCACGCATCGGGAAGTCGAATCAGGCAGTAGAACGAACCTTCCGGTGTCACTGCCGAAAGACCTTCTTCCGCCAGCGCATCGAGGAGCACCTGTCGTTGCGAAAGGTAGTGCGGCCTGTGTTTCGACAGCAGCTCGGGCTGACGGAAAATTTCAATCGCGGCGCGCTGCGCAAAGGTATCGGCACACGACACCACAAACTGATGCGCTTTCCACATCACCTGCGCGGCGGCCTGGGGCGCCATGATCCAGCCGAGCCGCAGTCCGGTCAGGGCACAGCTCTTTGACAGCGACGATGCCACGATGGTGTGGGGATAAAACGCAGCCGGCGAGGGCGGTCTCTGCTCGGTAAAATACAGCTCGGCATACACTTCGTCCGACAGCAGATACGGCGGCTGCGGCAGTGCAAGAAGTCCGTCGCTGAGCTTGCGCAGCTCGGATTCCGGCCACACCCTTCCGGTCGGATTGCACGGTGATGCAATCGCAACCAGCCGCGTGCGATCCGTAATCTGCGACAGAATGGCCGCAGCGTCGGGCGCAAAGTCTTTTTTCGGATCGAGCTGCACTTCGACAACGCGGATTCCTTCGATGTGGCACAGCTTCTGGTAGGCAGGGAACGTCGGTGTCACCACCAGCGCTTCATGCAACGACGGATCGAGCAGTGCTTTGATCGGCAGATACAGCGCTTCCTGCGAACCTATCGTGATGCAGACTTGCTCGGGCGAGCGCAGCCCCGGATAGGCGAAGTGCTGGGCAATCGCGGCGCGCAGCTCGACGAAGCCGGCGTTTTGCGAATACGGACAGCCGTGCTCGCGAATCCACTTGAGCGCAGCTTCTAGGGGCGCCATGTCGGGATGGAGCTGCGGCTGACCCATTCCCAAGTCGATGGCATCGGCTCGCTTGCGGTCGTTTAGCATCCGGATCGCAGAAGGAGGAATCGTTTCGACAAGACGGTTCATCGCGTGCTCTCTCCTACGTTCGTCACATCAGCCACGCTGCCGCAGTAGCTGACCCAGGAGCTTGTAGTTTTCCAGCGGCCCGGCCAAAAGACACCACTCGCCGACTTTGTGCGCTTGTTCCGGATCGCCAGGGCCACAGTTTACCGCGGCAATCCCCAGTCCGGTGAGCCGCGCCACATCGGTCCATGCTTGCTTGGCAGTGACGGCGGCGCCGCTTTGCTTTATCCACGAAGACACAATCGGATGGTCGGTACAGACAGCCCCCGACGGGGAAGCGTCGACCAAGTGGACGTCGAAGCCCGGACCGACAAATTCTCGCAGCTCGGCTTCGGCGGTGTCCAGAGTCTTGCCCGGACAGAATCGGTAATTGACGTTTACCATCACCCGATCCGGAATCACGTTGCGTGCGTTTTCCGTCAGGATTTGCGTCGCTGACATCACTTCATAAAACGTGAGCCCAAGCTTGTCGACAGCGCGTCTTTGCCAACCGGCCAGCTTTTGGAGTAGTGGCGTCACCTGATAAATCGCGTTTTCCCCAAGCCACGGACGGGCGGAGTGCGCGCGTTTTCCTTTGGCGAACACCTGCGCTTGCAGACTGCCGGAACAGCCCGCCTCGATGCGATTGCTGGTCGGTTCCAGACACACCGCGGCGGTCAGCGTCCGCAGGAAATCGCCTTCGGCTTCGCACAGCGGCACCATCCCGCTTAGGTGAACCGGTCCTTCCTCGCGGTCATAAAACACACAGACAAGCTCGCAGGGCAGCGATTCAGCATCGGCAATCAGCCGCAGCATCACCGCCAGACCGGACTTCATGTCGCTTGCGCCCAGACCGTAAATCCGACCGCTTTGCCAGTCGATGTGGTGCGGCTGCGCGCTGTTGGGCGGCACGGTGTCGGAATGACCAAACAGACCGATTCGTGGGCCATTGGGCTTGCCACAGCGCACGAGCAGCGCATTGCCAATCCGCTTTTGCTCGGCGTGCGGCTGCAAGCTGCGGACGCGATCGGACAGATGGCTGGTAATCTGCGCTTCATCGCCCGTCACCGACGGAATCGCACACAGTGCCAGCGTTTCTTCCGCCAGCCAGCGGCAGAGCGCATCATCGGAAAGCGGGGTCTGCATCATCGCTTACACCGGCACTTGGAACGTCCGCAGCGCGTCGGACAGCGAAGTTTTTTGATCGGTCGATGCACTGCGCCGTCCGATGATGAGCGCACACGGCACATGGTAAACGCCCGCCGGAAACTGCTTGGGAAGCTGACCGGGGATGACCACCGAACGCGCCGGCACTCGGCCTTTGCTTATCACGGGTTCGGGGCCGGTCACGTCGACGATGCTGGTGCTGGATGTCAGCACGACGCCCGCGCCGAGCACGGCTTCTTTTTCGACCACCACGCCTTCGACGACGACGCAGCGTGAACCAATGAACGCGCCATCTTCGATGATGACAGGACTTGCCGTCGGAGGTTCGAGTACGCCGCCGATGCCCACGCCGCCCGACAGATGGACGCCTTTGCCAATCTGCGCGCACGAACCGACCGTCGCCCAGGTGTCTATCATGCTGCCGCTGCCGACGTAAGCGCCGATGTTTACATAGCCAGGCATCAAGATCGTGCCGGGTTCCAAAAACGAACCGTAGCGCGCGACGCCCGGCGGCACGACGCGAATCCCTGCTTCTTTTAGGTTTTGTTTCGTCGGCACTTTGTCAAAAAACGACAGCGCCCCGGCGTCCATCGGCTCAAGTGGTCGCAGCACGAAATACAGCAGCACCGCTTGTTTGACCCAGGCATTGACGCGCCAGCCATTTTCACCCGGTTCAGCGACGCGAATGCGGCCTTTGTCGAGATCCTCGATGGTTGCAAAAATCGCCTGCTGCACGTCGGGATCTTTGAGCAAGCCGCGGTCAGAAAATGCGGCGCTGATGGTGTTTTGACGGTTCGATGTTGTGCTGTGCATGGTGTGCTAACGGGTTGCAATCTCGGCCAGCGTCCGGCCCACGTCGACGATCGCCGACGCGGTGACGCCGGCTCCCTCAAGGCTCGGCGTGACGATGGTTAATACCAGGGAACCAAGCGCCCACAAAAGCTTGGCCGACAGATTCACCGTGTCGGAGACGGCAGAAATCGTCTTCAGTGCGTTTTCGAGCTGCGCGGTGGCTTGGCTTATCGCAACCATCTCGCCCGGAAATTTGGGCAGACGGCTGGCGGCTTCGTGCACGGCGCGGTTGCACTCGTTTTGGATTTGCTGATAGCGCTCTGCGACGGCAAAAAAATCTTCCAGCGAAAGTTTGCCGGCATCACGATCCGTATACGCCTGCGCCATCATGCGGTCTGCCGCCTCGCGGAGCACGCGCGTGATGATGATGACTTCGTCTGCGCCACTATCGGCCATGCGAATCCCCCACACGTTGGAGCGCGATTTCGATCACCTGCTTGCCAGCATCGACAATCGCCCGACTGCCAGCGCTTTTTGCCGCGTCCGCGAGTGCCACCGCAGCGGCTTTGGCAAACAGCGCCGCATTTGGACTCTGTCCAATCAAGACCGACTCGCTCTGCTGTGATCGCCAGGGCCGTGTCGTAAGACCCCCCAGCACCACCCGCGCAGAAGCGATCACGTCGCCGCGCTGCTCTAGCATCACCGCCGCCGAAGCAACCGGATGAAGCGGCGAAAGGGCGATTTTTGCGTACCCATACCGGCGCGCCGTTTGGACCGGAATGGTCACACTTGTCAGCAGCTCGCCGGGTTCCAGCGCAAACTCGCGCTCCGGCGTTTCGCCCGGCGCCAGATACAGGTCGAGCAGCGGCACGACGCGCTCTTTTGTGCCCGATTGGGACAGCAGCGTCGCCTGCGCCGACAGCGCCCCAAGCGCAACCGCCAGCTCCGACGACGACGGTGCGATGCACGCTGGACTGCCACCGAGCACCGCAAACGACGCATGTACGCCTTCTTGCAGCGCGCAGCCTGAATGCGGGATTCGTTTGCTACAGCGCAGGTTGTTGGCGTCGCGGAACAGCGGGCAGCGGGTTCGCGCCAAGAGCTCGCCCCCAAGCGTCGATTGGTTGCGAATCGCCGGGGTCGCGGTTTGGGCTGCCGACTCACGCAGAAGCGGAGCCAGCGTCTGCACCATCGGATCGCGCGCCAGGTCGGCAATTTTCACCTGCGCGCCCAGTCGCAGCTCGCCTTGGCGTCCCTCGATGCGCTGCAAGGGCAGGGCGGATAGATCGATAAGTCGCGTCGGGGTGTCGACACCGTGTTCGCGCAGCAGCGTCAGCGACAGACCCCCACCGACGTAACGCGAGCCTTCATTGGCACTCGCGAGCGCTTCGGCGATGTTTTGGGCGAAAATCCACTCCATCCTGAATCACCGTCGCTGCTTTAGCACTTGCTGAATCGCCGAGAGGATCTGCGGTTTTTTACCGCACGCACAAGCCTGGCCACACAGCGACTGGCGCAGCGCGTCTTCGCTCGATGGCCAGCCTTCTTCGACAATTGCCGTCGCTGCCATCACCTGACCGGGCGTACAAAAGCCGCAGTCGGTCGCATCGTGATCCAAAAACGCCTGCTGCATCGGGCTCAGCTTTCCGTCTTGGAGCAGTCCTTCCACCGTCGTCACGCTGCGTTTGTGGGCGAGCGGCGCCGGAATCAGACACGCAGGAACACGCTTTCCGTCGAAAAGCACCGTACACGCGCCACACGATCCGGTTTCACAGCCACGCTTACAGCTTGTGACGCCCAGGGTGTCGCGCAGCACGTCGAGAAGCGTTTGTTCTGGCGCAATCGCCACATTCCGCAGCGTGCCATTGATCGTCAGCGACAGCCGCACTTCACCCATGCGCAGCTTCGGCAGCTCGTCTTCGCTTGGTTTTTCCGCATGCGCCAGCGCCGGGGCAAGCACAACCGATGCCGCGCCCACCGATAGGAAGGTTCGACGCGACAGGCCATCATGTGCCCGCTCGTCGCTCATGGCGGGAAAAACTCCAGGTTTTGTCCCGTCACCCGCAACAGCATCGCCGACGACGATCGCTGACCGGCTGCATCGAAACCGAGCGGTCCCGTCGCGCCATCAATCGACAGCTCGTGCAGCACGCTCGACAGCTCGCGGGCGGTGCACAAATCCGCAGTGCCCAGCCGCTGACACGCAAGTCGCAGAAGCCGCACCGCATCAAAGCCCAGCGCATCAAGTGACGTCGGTTCCTCGCCGCTGCCATAGTCGAGCCGCGCCACCTGACCGCCCGTGACCGCCAGTTGGCCCACCGATAGGGGCGCCAGCACCGCCCCTTGCAAATAGCGCCCCGCCGACCGCAACAGCCGTTCGCCCATGCCTTCCGCCGACGACAGAATCAGCTTGATGCGCTGGCCGTTTTGCTGCGGTTCACCGTCGGGGCCGCGACTGACTCGATAGGTTCCGACCACACCGCCTGCCGCAAGCTGCGACGAAATCAGCTCCAGCTGCGTCGCAGAAACCGGCAAAAACAGGGCATCGGGCTGCGCTTTGGCCAGTTTTTGCACTTCGGCCAAAAACGTTGTTGCACCGTCGGCAAACGACAGATCGGCCACCGTTTTGACCGCCGATCCTTGCAGGGTTTCAGCAAAGGCGCGGCTCATCGCCTGTCCGTAGCCGGTATTCGGCGCCAGGATCGCCACCGTCTGAAGACCGCTTTTGATGAGATGTTGCGCCAGTGCTTGGGCTCGACTGCGATTGGTCCGCAAAAGCTGAAACGTGCCGGTTGTCTGGGCGTCGCGCGGGCCAATGCAGAGCGCCAACATCCCGAGTTTTTCGGCTTCCGCGCTGACTTGCGTCGCTTCCGCTTTCGTCGGTGGTGTCACGATCACTTGCGCGCCTTCTTGCGCAAGTTCGCTGACCAACTGCGCGATGTTTCCTGCGCTGCTGTCGCGAATTCGCAGATCGACGCGCGGTGCCGCTTGCTGCGTTCCCCCGAGGAGATCCGCCCCCCACATGGCCCCGCGCAGCACCCGATCGCCCAGGTTCCGATCCTTGCCTTGCAGCGGCAACAAAAGTCCGATGCGGAGCGTCTGCGCCGCTTCGAGCTTGACCTGTTCCGGACTGCTCAGACCCAGCCGCTTGCGCCATCCGTCGCGCTGCGGTTGGGGCAACTGCTCGACGAGTGGCTGAGATTGCCGACGCAAATACAAAAGTTCACCGGGCCGCACCGCTTTCGACTGAGACAGCCGCTCGTATTCACGCAGGGCCGCTTCGACGTCGCCTGCCCGTTTGTGCAGGTCGGCCAGCGTCGCGTGCAGCTCGGCACCTTCTTCTCCGTCGACGATATCCACCGAAAGTGCCGCCAGCCATCGACGCGAAGCCGCCCAGTTTTGCAGCCCATATTCAATCAAGCCCAGCTCGCGGCGGACCTCGCGACCGAGCCAGCTTGACTCTGGATGACTTGCCGCGAGCGGCGACAGCAGCTCTTTTGCCTGCACGCTCTGGCCCATTTGCCGCAGCGCCCGTCCTTGCATCACCGTCGCCAAACCATAAAGCGGCTCGGCTGGACCGACCTTGCGGCGAAATTCTAAAAGTGCCCGCTCCGCTTCCGCGAACTTGCCATCGAGGAGCAGCTTTTCCCCTCGCCGATACTCTGCTTCGACGTTCGGCGACGAGCCGCGCACTTCTTGGGCGCGTGGATCAAATCGCCGCGGGCACGCCGTCAGCAGCAGAAAAAACGGCAGCGCCGTCCGCAGCAGACTGCCGAGTCGCGGGGCTGACCGGCGCAGTGGGGAAGACGTTCCACGATGGGAAGTTCGGGAAAGAAAAGGGCGGAGGGGCATCGCGGGGGAGTTTAGGCCGACTTGTTCAGCGTGCGCATGTTCTCGATGATGGCGGTGCCAAACTCCGAGCACTTCACTTCTTTGGCGCCGTCCATCAGGCGCGCAAAGTCATACGTCACGACTTTCTGGCCGATCGTCGTTTCCATGCCGCTGACGATGAGGCTTGCCGCTTCTTGCCAGCCGAGGTGTTCCAGCATCATCACGCCCGACAGGATCACCGATCCCGGATTCACTTTGTCGAGGTTTGCGTACTTGGGCGCCGTGCCGTGCGTCGCTTCAAACACCGCATGACCCGTGACGTAGTTGATGTTGCCGCCCGGTGCGATGCCGATGCCGCCGACCTGGGCCGCCAGCGCGTCCGACAGGTAGTCGCCGTTTAGGTTCAGCGTCGCAATGACGTCGAAGTCATCGGGCCGCGTCAGCACTTGCTGAAGCGTGATGTCCGCGATTGCATCCTTGACGACAATGCCGCCCGGCAGCTTGGTCCACGGGCCGCCGTCGATCTCGACGCCACCGAACTCGCTCTGGGCCAGGGCATAACCCCAGTCGCGGAACGCGCCTTCGGTGAACTTCATGATGTTGCCCTTGTGAACGAGCGTCACCGACTTGCGCTTGTGCTTTATCGCGTATTCGATGGCGCTGCGGACCAGGCGTTCGGTGCCCGGACGCGACACCGGCTTGATGCCGACGCCGACCGAGTTCAGATCCTCGCCGCCGAAGCGAATTTTCTTAAACTCTTTCGGGAAGTTTTGCTTGAGGAACTCCAGCGTCTTCTGCGCAGCTTCTTTGCCCGCTTCAAAGTCGATGCCGGCGTAGATGTCCTCGGTGTTTTCGCGGAAGATCACCATGTCGACCGCTTCGGGACGCTTGACCGGCGACGGCACGCCACGGAAATAACGCACCGGGCGCAGGCAGACGTACAGGTCCAGCATCTGCCGCAGCGCGACGTTG
>DAORGN010000082.1:0-19104 GCA_035340095.1 Pseudomonadota bacterium
CATGACGGCGACGCCGCCGCGGCTGCTCCAGCGCTACAACGACCCCATGATTCCGCCCGCGCTCGACGACTTGGTGGCACGGCTTCTGCTCAAAGAACCGGCCAAGCGTCCCTCTGCCGCCGAGACCTCGCGCGAGCTTGAGCAGATCCTGAGCAATCTGTACGACAGCGCGCGCTCTCCGCAGACGCTGCATGATCAGGCGACCCAAGAGCTGCCGCTGCTTCATCGTGCCACCCAGGTTGTCGGCGCGGTGGAACGCAAGACCATGGTGGTGGAGCGACCGGACCGGCCTACCCAGGTGCTGGGTCGCGACAACTGGCCCACCCAGCTTTTGCCCCAGGTGGTGACGGAAGCCAAGGCGGAAGCGCAGGCCGTCGCCGATGCAGAAGCCTATGCGCGGCTGGCCAAGGAACTGTTCGCGCAGGCGGTGGAGCTGGCTGACCGCATCTGTACCGGATCGTGGCCGTCCGCGCTCAAGAACCTCGGCAGCAAGGTCGCCGACTGTTACAAACAAGAAGTTGAGCTGGCCGAAAAGCTCTTTTCGCTCGAAAAACTTTTGGCCGACAAGGCCGCGGCTTCCGGTCAGCACAACGCGCTCCGCCAGCAAATCTTGGCGCTGTCAGAGCAGCTACAAGCCGACGCGGCGGTCAACGAAGACGACCGCAAGCGGCTGACGGCGGAGCTGGAGCAAAAAGAGCGGGCCTTTTTCGATGCGGAAGCCCGCTGGCGAAGGCTGCCGCCGACATCACCTGATTCGCTGCGGCGGCGGATTGCCGACGTGCGCCGCGAGCGTGTTCGCGCGCAGATTCTGTTTGTTCGCCTGATTGTCGAGATGCCAACAGCGGGTGCTTTGCTTGCCCAGCGCGATCAGCTTGCGGCGCGATTGTTCGATATCGACAACCCGAAGCGGTCCGGTCCCCAAGGGGCTGTGACCAAATAACCGCAGGGCGTCTGATGTCGAGTCTGTACTTGCTTCCGCTTGCGCTGTCGCTGCTTGTCGACCCGCAGCTTGCCACCGTGGCAGCCGTTCCCGCGGCCCAGGTCGTCGAAAAAGACCTGGCTCCATCGTCGCGTTTTGCGATTTCGCCTTATGTACAAGACGTCCAAAAAGACTCGGCGGTGATTGCGTTTGCGACTGATGCACCGAGCATGGCCTTGGTTCATTTCGACGGACCCGGTGGGCGTGGCGCCGTGATGTCTGGCCCGCAACAGCACCACAAAGTGCGGCTGACGGGCCTTTCGGCTGGCACAAGATACCGGTACACCGTCGCGGTGCGCCGACAAGGCGACCTGACCGGCGTTGAGTCGATGAGCGAGTCGGCTGAGTTTGCGACGATGGCCGAAGGTCTGCCGTTTCTGTTCCTGGTGTACGGTGACTGTCGAGACCGCGATTCCGACCACCAAGCGGTGGTGCGCGCGATGCTAAAAGAGCGTCCCGACTTTGTCCTGCAAACCGGCGACATGGTGAGCCGGGCCGGTGATGTCGGCCAGTGGCGGCGCTACTTTGCGGCAGTTTCTCCGCTGATTCGATCGGTGCCGATGTATCCGGCGCTTGGCAACCATGAGCTGCGCGGCGACCCCGATGCATCACACTTTTTTCGCTACTTTGTCATCCCTGGCGATCGCAAGCGACGTCCGGTCTACTACGCCTTTCGCTATGGTAACTCGCTGTTTGTTTCGCTTGATGGCAACAGTCCCCTGGATCACGACCAGTCCGTCTGGCTAGAGCGCACGCTCGCCGAAGCCAGCCAAGATCGCAGCATTTCGCACATGTTTGCGTTTGTGCACCAGCCGCCCTATTCCGTTGGTGCTTACTGCGGCAGTGATCGCATTCAGCGGCGACTTGTTCCGATCCTTCGGCGCTATGGGGTCCGCGCCGTTTTTGCAGGACATGAGCATGCGTACCAGCATCTAGAGCGCGGCGGACTTCGCTACTTTGTGACAGGCGGTGGGGGCGCGCCGCTTTATACCCGCAGTACGTCGTGCAATTTCGAGGACGACATGGCGCTGCGGTTGTTTCGTGCCGAGCATCACTATCTCCGCATCCAGGTAGATGGTGATGCCGCCACGCTGATGGCGGTCAGCAAAGATGGCGAAGTCATGGAACGGGTGCTTCTGCATGAACCCGTCGTTCCCGATAGCGACTATCGCGTGGGCCCGCCGGTCTTGTCGCAGTCCCGTGTGCCGCCATCGCCGCCCGTTGGGGCAAGCAGTCCAGGCCAACCCAGCCGGACAAGGCCGAGCGCGCCGCTGTTTCTGCTTCTGACAAGCGCTCTGGCGATGGTGGTTGGGCTGCTTTTGCTAACAGCGCCGCGGTCGCGTCGACGGGTCGATCTGATGCCGGACGCGCGGCGGCGATCGTGATGACGCCACAAGGGGTCCGCTAGGCGTCAGGTCGTGCCGGGCACCTGAGTCAAGCCCGCTGTCTTCTTTTCTGTGCCGCTTGGCCCGCAGGCCAGCACTGCCTTGGCGTGTTTTATCGGGCGGATCTGGGTGCGGCCAGCGGTCGATTTTGCAAAACAGCTTGGGCCGCAGCGTTGGCCACGCCGTGATTTTGCAAAAGCGCGCGGTCCCGTTTCTGTGACCCTCTTCCTCTCTGCGTTTTCGGCACGGCCCGCTTCTGCTTGGCCCTGTTTGGTTGTTGTGGGATCTGTGGCCGCGCCGCGGCTTGCTGCGGAAACGTGCAAAAAAACGGCGGCCATCGGGTCCGCTGCTACCGCAATTTGTCCAAATCCTTTGGTCCCTGCGAACAGCGCCCACCGACAAAAAACCAATTCATTTGAGACTACGACCCAAAGCGGTGTATACCACGCCGTCTGACCGGCCCGCCGGTCATTCCCATTCCCGAAGGAGTACTTCTGCATGTCGCGGAAAAAGACCGTCGCCTTCTGTGTTCTCGGCGGCACGGCCCTGTCTGTCATTGCGATGAGCTGCACCGACTACTTGACCGGCCAAACGCCCGAGCCTGATGGTCCGTTGCTGGTTACCAAGCTCACTTTGCTCGACAAGGTATCGCGCGACAAAGCGGTCTTTACCGACACCAGCTTGCCAAACTGTATGCAGTATCCGGCGGACGTCTGCTCGCAAGACGCGAACCGGAACTCGTTTGCCTGCCGGACTTGCTATAACGACGTGCTCAAAGACACCTACTCGCTGGCCAAGAGCCCGCCGACGCCTGATTCGGCGACGGATCTGCGGGTGGTCTTTAACAAGATTCCGCGCAAGTGGAATGGCAGCGCCTTAAATCCCGATGACGTTCCGGACATGGCGCTTCGGCTTCAGTGCGGCGGCACTTGCCAGGGCATTCCGACGTACAAGCGGCTGCTCGACATCTCGGGATCATCGCTCTCGTATGATCCGACGGACATTCCCTACGGCCCCTCGCTGCGCATCGCAGTTGACCGCTCGGTGGACCCGCGGGTCGCGCTGGAACCGGGGGCTTCGTACTCGGTGTTCGTCGATGTGGGGCTTTCCGATCGAAGCGACAACCGACTCGACGGTGCGCAAGCCCAAGCCCTGCTTTCGTTTAAGACCGAGCCACTTACGGTCCTGCAAATGGGACGTGGTGACAGCAAGGCCGACCCGTATGTCTACGCATCGACGAAATATGGCGATGGCGGAACGGGAAATCCGTACAGCATTGCGGATCTGCCGCGCAACAGCGCCATCGTGCTCAAGCTAAACGCTTCGATTCATCCCGACGCGCTCGGGCCGCTCAAGCTGACGGGATCATTTAAGCGGGCAGACGGTTCGACTGGCGCGGTCGATGTGCTGGTTGGCACCAACATCTGGGCCACCGGCACAGACGGCAGTGTGACCCGTGACCCAAAGACGATGGGCTGCATCCAGCAGAACCAGCGTCTTTTGGCGATGTGGCCGGACACCCCGGACCTCAAGTGGCCAATGGGCGCAGTGGAAGTGACGTTTACGCTGACGGGTGGAACGGTCAAAGACGTCGCCCAGAAGGCCGGCTTCCCGATGGGTGTTCACGCGCTTGCGGGCGATGTGACGGTGCGTGCGCGGCTTACCACGGCGGATGCGCCGTCGGGCTATACCGGACTTACGACGCAGCGCGCGAAGGTTTCCGCGGGCGCTTGCCCACAGCTTGGCGGGGCCGATATGGCAACGCTGCCGGATATGGCGGTGAGCGACATGACCGCCAAGGACATGTAGCGAGGGACTTACACGGCTATGAAGCGAACTGCCAAAAATCGTCGTTTCCGTTTGCGTCTGCCGCTCACCTTGGCTCTCGGTGGTGTGTGCGCGGCTCCTTTTGTTCCTGGCGTCGCGCATGCCCAGCTTCAGCTTGGGCAAATCCAAGGCGTCATCACAAACCAAGACAACGGCAAGCCGCTGCAAGGCGTCACCATCGTTGTCTCGGGCCCGGCTCTTCAAGGCGAGCAGTCCGAAATCACCGACAAGTCCGGTAGCTACCTGATCACGCAGCTCCCGCCGGGCGATGGCTACATCATCCGTTTTTACTTCGGTGATGTGGTGGTCGAACGCCCAGGCGTCCGGATTTCCCAGAGCAAGACGCTGACGGTCAGCCTCAGCATGCCGACGCAGAAGGGCAAGAACGTCTACGTCGTCAAGGAACGGGCACCGGCAGTTGATACGGCGACGGCCAACACCGGCGTTGAAATCAACCAAGAGATCCTGCAAAACACCGCCGTCCGGGGCCGCACGTTTGAATCGGCGATGAGCCTGGCCCCCGGTTCTGCCGACGTGGCACCGCGTTCCCAAGCCGGTGGTGACGTTGGTGTCAGTTTTGCGGGTGGTACGGGCAACGAAAACGCGGTTCTGGTCGACGGTCTCAACACCACCGACCTGGGCACGGGTGTCGTTGCTACCCAGCTTCACCAGTACTTCATCAAAGACCTGAACATCATCACGGGCGGTTATCAGGCCGAGTATGGCCGCGCAACCGGCGGTGTGGTGTCAATCGTCACCAAGACGGGCTCAAACGAGTTCCACGGCGGTGTCTTCGGTTCCTGGTCGCCGTATCAGGCGACGCCGACGACGGTTGCCCGGCTGGGTGAAGCGCTGGCGTTCCGCAGCAAGCAGTTTCAGCAGTACGACTTTGGCTTTGAGCTGGGCGGTCCAATTCTCAAAGATCGGATCTGGTTTTACGTTGGTTTTGCGCCGACGTTCACCATCAACCGCACCGAGCGGGTGGTGCGCACCCAAGTCAAGTCCCAGGGCAAGCGGCCCGACGGATCGTGGAAGGCGGAAATCGATCCCGATTACCGCGACCCCGATTACCTGGCATCGGACATCCTGTATGCGCCGCTCCGTTCGCTGGCGCTGCGGACCGAAGAAGTTCCAGAAGAGAGCCGTCTGCTCGACGAGTACGCGCGACTCTACAACTGGATTGCCAAGCTGCAGTTTAACCTAAGCCCCGACCACAACATCACGCTCGGCTATATCGGGGCGCCAGAGTTTCGCAGCGAATACGACGGCTACGCGAGCGACACCGACGCGACCAAGATCGACCGCTCGAAGCAGATTCACGACGCGACGGTTCACTACGTCGGCAAGCTGTTCGACCGCAAGCTCCAGATCGACGTGATCTACGGCTACCACTACCAGGGGCTACAGGAGCTGCCGAACGCCGAAAACAAGCAGTATTTCCGCTATCGCTCGCCGGCCAACGACGACTTGCGCGGGGATCTGGCGTTTTCGCTCGGTGACTTTGAAAACATCAGCCGCTGCCGGGTCGAGCTTGATCCGACGACGCGCAAGACGCTGTGGAATCCCTGCCCGGTCACGTCGTATGTCAAAAACGGCTACGGTCAGTACAAGCCAAACCAAGTGCTCCAGCGGCACGCGGTGCAGGCGTCGGGCACGTTCTACGGCAAGCTGCTTGGCACGCATGGCATAAAGCTCGGCTTCGACTTTGAAGACAACCTGAGCGACAACACCCGCAAATACTCTGGCGTCGACTTTGATCCAAGTGATCCGGCGTCGGGCAGCTTCAATGGCCGTCTGGCGTATGAGACGGACGCTTCTGGCACCGGCGTGCGGATTCGTCGCGGCTTTGGCACATTCGAGCCATTTAACCGCTTTGGCGATGCGGGCGTTCCGTGCGGCGTCAACAAAGACCGCTACTGCTACAACTCGTTCCGCGCCGTGACCGAGACGCGCAACTATGCGCTGTATCTGCGCGATCAGTGGAGCGTCGCCAACGTCGGACTGGTGCTCAACGCCGGCATTCGCTGGGAAGCGCAGGAAATTTTCGGCGCTGACGGCAGCAAGCAGATTGCGATTTACGACAACGTCGCACCGCGGGTGGGCGCGACGTGGGACCCGACACGCAAAGGCCGGGCCAAGATTTACGCCCAGTACGGTCGGTTCTATCAGTCGATTCCGATGGACATCAACGACCGCTCGTTCAGCGGCGAAGGTCTGCTCGTCGGAAGCTCGTTTACCAAAGACTGCGCCAAGGAATCGATCTCGCCGACCGGAATTCCCGTGGTGGTCGCCAAAGGCGCGCCGGGTTCGCCCTGCTCGCTGTCTGATCCGCGCGTATCGGGTGGTGGCGTGTTTGCACCGGTTGCGCCGTATCTGAAGGGTCAGTTCCTCGACGAAGTGGTCGGTGGTGCCCAGTATGACCTGGGGCTCGACATTGTCGTCGGTGCGTACTACACGTATCGCTGGCTCGGCAGCATCGTTGAGGATCTGTCGGTCAACGGCGGCAACACGTTCTTTATCGCCAATCCGGGTGCGGAACCTGATCCCAAAGTCGCGGCGGATCTTCAGACCGAAGCCGACCGACTGAAGCGGGATGCTTCGGCAGCCCCGACCGATGCCAAGCTGCAAAAAGATGCCGACATGGCCCAGCGACGCGCCGAGGTCTACAAAGCGCAGGCGCTGTTCCCCAAGGCGACGCGCGACTATCACGCGATCACGCTGACTTTGCAGAAGCGGCTGTCGAATCGGTTTTCGATCCTGGCCAACTACACCTACTCGCGGCTGCTGGGTAACTATCCGGGTCCGTTTAGCCCGTACAATAACCAGCTCGACCCGAACATCAGCGTCCAGTACGACATCATCGACTTGACGGTGAACCGCAACGGACCGCTCAACAACGACCGTCCGCACAACTTCAAAGCGACGGGGTTTTTCCAGCAGCCGGTGTTTGGTGGCTCGGGCACGATTGTCGCCAGCTTGACCTTCACGGCGATATCGGGAAGACCGATTCAGGTGCTCGGGCAGCACAACGCTTATGGTGCCCGCAATACCTTCATCCTGCCGTCGGGAAGTGCCGGGCGGACGCCGACGATTACCCAGCTTGATGCGCACCTGGCCTACGAGCACCAGCTCACCAAAGAGGTCAAGCTGTCGGTCTACGGCGACGTGGTGAACTTGGCCAACCAGCGCGCGGTCGCAAACGTCGATGACGAGTACACCTTTTCGGTGGTCAATCCGATTGCCGGGGGCAAGGTCGAGGATCTGCCGGCGCTGCGGACGCTTGATGGGCAAAAGCCAATCCTCAACTCGAACTATGGTCAGCCGACCGCCTACCAGTCACCGCTGTATCTCCGCTTCGGCGCGAGACTCTCTTTCTAAATGAAAAAGCTGATTGGCTCCGTCATCGCGTCTTGCGCGGTGGCGGTGGTGTCGCTTGGGGCGGTGGCCAGGGCGCAGGTCGTCGCGTTTGATCCGGCCAGCCTGACCCCGTATTTTGCGTCGGGGCCGCTTCTCAAAGCGAGCGAGCGACTGCGCGCGGGGGATGCGACGGGTGCGCGGGCTCTGTTCACCGACTATCTGACAGCTTGGCGGCAAGAGCAGACGGCCAGCAAAAAGGACGCGCGCGACGACGCAATGGATGTGCGGGTGCGGTATCTGCTCGGGCTTTCGCTTTTGCGTACCGCCGAGCAGCTACCCCCTGGCCCCGAGAGGGTGGCTACTGCAACGGGTGCGGCGCAGCACTTTTTGGCGCTTTCGAAGAGCTATCCGCTCTTGGCGAGCTATCACGCGCTGTACGGGGCGCAGTCGCTGCTTTTGGCAGGGCGTCCCAAAGACAGCTTGACGCAGCTTGCGGCTGTGCCGACGGACTCGGTGCTCGACTGCGAAGCGCGCTTTCTGCGTGGCGATGCGCTGCTGCGGGCGGCGGAGCTTGAGCCGAAGTCGCAGGCCGCGCTGCGCGAGCAGGCGGTCTTGGCGTTCCGGGCGTATCTGTCGGCATGTAGCGACGATGGCGCGCGCAAGCTGCGGGCGCAGGTGCAGACCGCGCAGATACTCGACACCCTGTCGCGGACGGCAGAAGCGCTGCAAATTTGGCGACGGCTTTACATCGAAGCGCCGACCGAGTCCGCCGGGGTTTTGGCCGGCAAAAGGCTGGAACAGCCAGGGGTCAAGCAGCCGCCGTTTTCGGCCAGTGAGCTTTTGGACCGTGCGCAGGTGCTGTTCGATGAGATGCGCAACCCCGAAAGCGAAGCGGCGTTCCGTTTGGTGTTGGAGCAGCCGGAACTCGACGACAGGCAGAAGTGCATTGCGCGCTATCACCTGGCGCAGAGCGTGTTCAAGCAAAGGCAGCGTCCGCGGGCGGCACCCCTTTTCGACGATGCGGTGGCGGCGTGTGCACCGGCTGGGGCGAAAAACGACGACCTGCACATGAAGTCGTTGTACCAAGGGGCACGCTGTCATGCCTCGGCGGGACGGTTGCAAAAAGGGGCGGATCTGTTCGCAGAGGCCGAGGCGGCGCATCCGGGGCACAGCTACGCCGACGATTCGCGACTGCGACAGGCCGAGATGTACCTGGACCTGGCCGAAAAGCTGGGTAGAGATGGCGCGAAAAAGACCTGCGACGCCGAGCAGTGTCCCGACTATGAAGCGAAGTTTGAGTCGCTGCTGTCCGACCTGCCAACGCGATATCCCGATGGCGACCGCCGGGCCGAAGCACTGTGGCGACTGGCGCTGCGGGCGCTGCGCAAAAAAGATCCGTCCAAAGCAAAGACCTGGCTGCTCGGCTCGCTGGAGAAAATCCCGCGCGAAGTTGGCTGGGATCAGGAAGGCCGGACGCTGTACTGGCTGGGACGACTGGCCGAACAGTCGGACGAAAAAACCGCGGCGAGCGATTACTACCAAAAGACGGCGCGGACCTATCCGCTGTCCTTTTATGCGCTGCTTGCGCTAAACCGTTTGCGCGACGGCTTTGCGACGGAATTCGATGCACTTCTGCGCGAGCTGTATGGCGAGCCAGATGAAGTCGAAAAGGCGCCACCCCTTACGTTTTTGCCGCGGGCTCTGTACGGCATGCCGGGCTTTCTGCGCGGGCTGGAGCTTTTGCGGCTGGGACTTGGGGCGTCAGCGCGGCGAGAGTTTGCAGCCGTCGGAATCGTGGTGCCAAAGAGCAAGGACGCGCTCGCTGGCAAAGAGGGCGATGACGCGCAGACCGAGCGACTGTGGCTGGCTTCGGTGCTGTATGAGCGTGCAGGCGACTGGCACCGCTCGCACTTCATTCCTCGCCACATCCTGACCGAATGGCAGAAGCACTATCCCAAGGGTCCGTGGCGGGCGTACTGGCTGCTTGGCTATCCGCGGGGCTACGCGGAACTTCTGACCGCGGCGGCGCAGCAGAACGGACATCCGGAAGCGCTGCAGTTTGCGATCGTGCGGGAAGAGTCGGCCTTTGATCCGCTGACCGAGTCGTTTGCCAATGCGATCGGGCTGACGCAGATGATTCCGCCGACGGCGAAGCGTTTTTCAGGTGGGCTGCCCTTCGATCGCGAAGCGCTGCGTGATCCGGCAACCAACGTGGCGATCGGAAGTCGCTTCCTTGGCTTTTTGTGGCAGACGATGAATCACCATCCGTCGCTGACCATCAGTGGTTACAACGCCGGGGAGGGATCGGTGTTCCGCTGGCTGCGAAACTACGCCGATCTGAAAGAAATCGATCTGTTTGTCGAAGCGATTCCCTACGACGAAACGCGCGGCTACACCAAGCGCGTGCTTTCCAGTTACCTCACGTATAGTTGGCTTGCGCCACTTCCCGCCGGTACACCTCTTTCGCAGCGGGTTCCCGTCCTGCCATTTTTGCTGCCGCCACCAGGCAGCAAAGGCAAGCTGAGCGACGCAAATCCTGCCCAGGCAGCGCCCGCAAACCGGGAAAAACCGAATCCGTAAATGGCATTTGGGGACGACATCCGTCCGATCGCTCTCGCTTTTCAAGCCACCGAAACTCCTGCCAAAAAAAGCGCGAGGCGGCAGTTGATTTGGTAACTGGGTTCGGTAAAACTCAAAAAAGTAGAAGCGTAAGATTCACACGCCATACGTATCGGAAGATGCCGCAAAAGAACGAAGAACCTGACGGTCATTCTGAAAGTTCTCAAAAGGGGTCACTGGACGAATCGAGTGAGGAGTCCAGCGGCCCGAAACCCACCGCGCCGTTGACCCAATCGCTCCTTCAGGTGATTGAACAGCGGCGCAGTGAAGCACCTTCACCGCAAAAAGCGCGCTTCGGATTTGGCCAACTGCTTTTGTCAGTCTGGCGCTCGCTTCCGTGCTACTCCCACGGCCCGGTTCAGCACCCACGGGGACCGCTTATGACCGGACTCCGTCTCGGAGCCAGCTACTTCCAGGTCCATAAAAAAGAGGTTGCATGAAGATCGCGTTCACCTACAACCTCCGCTTAAGCGACGCGGAGGAAGAGGCCGAGTTTGACTCACCCGAGACTGTTGAAGCCATTGCCAGCGCGCTGACTGTCGCTGGGCATGAAGTCCAGAAGATCGAAGTATCGGGTCCGGCTTCGCATTTGGCCGCCCGGCTGGAGGCTTTTTCTCCCGATCTGATCTTCAACGTCGCGGAAGGGAAGCGCGGTCGCGCCCGTGAAGCTTTTTATCCGGCGCTGTTTGAGGAGCTGGGCTATCCGTACACCGGATCGGATGCGCACACGCTGACGGTTACGCTCGACAAGTGGCTGACCAAGCGCGTTCTTGCGTCCCATGGCATGGACACGCCACGCGGTCGGCTGTTCACCCATCGCGATCTGGCTGAAGTGAACAAGCTCGACGGATTTTTGGGCGGATCACTCGGGGTGCCGATTCCTGCGATCGTGAAACCGAACTTCGAGGGTTCATCCAAAGGAATCAGCGATGAGTCGGTGACGCGCGACTGGAAGAGTCTGCGCACAGTGGTCACCAAGATGCTGGAACAGTACCCGCTTGGTGTGCTGGTCGAAGAGTTCATCGCGGGCATTGATGTCACGGTTCCTTATATAGAAGGAGTCGGTGATCCAGCGGGGGAAGGAATCCTTCAGCCGGTGGAGTTTTCGGTCGATCCGCAGGTCCGGTCCAAGTACAACCTGCTCGACTATCGGCTCAAGAACCAGAAGTCAGACAAAGTCCGGCTGCGCTGTCCGGCAGACCTTCCGCGTGATGTGATTGCGCGGCTGCGTGTACTGGCCAAGCAGGTCGTGAAGCTTTTGTCGATCCGTGATGTCGCGCGGATTGACTTCCGCTTGGCCGAAGATGGCCGGATCTATTTCCTGGAAGTCAATGCGCTGCCTGCGCTCGATCCGGCGGCGAGCTTCTTTGTCGCGGCCCGTCGCGAGGGACTCAGCTTCGGTGACACCATCAATGCGGTGCTGTCGAGCGCGGCGGTTCGCTGGAAGCTTCTGCCTTCGGTGAGTGCCAAGCCCAAGGCCAGCCTGAAGGGCGAAAAACTGCGCGTCGGCTTTACCTACAACGTCAAGCGTCCGGGCGGCAAAGCCCTGGGCGATGCCGAGGCCGAATACGATTCACCGGCGACGATTGCGGCGATTACTTCGGCGCTCGAGTCGCTCGGTCATGAAGTGGTGCAGCTGGAAGCGAACGGCGAGCTGCCCACCCGGCTCAAAGATGCGCAGGTCGATCTGGTCTTTAACATCGCCGAAGGTGTGTCGGGTCGAAACCGCGAAGCGCAGGTGCCCGCGCTGTGTGAGCTGTGCGGGATTCCGTACACCGGCAGTGATGCAGCGACGCTGTCTTTGGCGCTCGACAAGGCGCTGACCAAGCGGCTGCTGAAGCAGCGCAACATCAATACGCCGGAATTTCAGGTCTTCCACACGGGGCGCGAGAAGATTTCGCCGACGCTGCGCTTCCCACTTATCGTCAAGCCGATTGCGGAAGGTTCCAGCAAAGGAATCGCCGGCAAAAAGAGCGTGGTCGATGACGTGGCGACGCTGCGCAAAGTGGTGCTGGAGCTGATCCAGAAGTACCGCCAACCGGCCCTGGTGGAAGAGT
This sequence comes from Pseudomonadota bacterium, assembly GCA_035340095.1. Classification (GTDB taxonomy): domain Bacteria; phylum Myxococcota_A; class Polyangia; order Palsa-1104; family JAEUJZ01; genus JAEUKA01. The sequence goes on from DAORGN010000082.1 coordinate 12,225, forward strand.
ACGTCACCGGGCGCGAGTTTACGGTCGGACTGCTGGGCGAGCGTCGTCCGCGCATCCTGCCGCCGATGGAGATCGTGTTTAACGATCACAGCGACAAGCGCCCGGTCTACGACTACACGTACAAGCAGGACTGGGACTCGCGGGTTTCGTATCAGTGTCCGGCGAAGCTTTCGCCCAAGGAACTGAAGGCGGTGGAAAAGGCCGCGCTCGATACGTTTCTGGCGCTGGACTGCCGCGATGTCGGTCGCGTCGATCTGCGGATGGATGCGCACGGCAATGTCTACGTGCTGGAGCTAAATCCACTGCCGGGGCTTACGCCGGACTGGTCGGATCTGGTGCTGATCGGCAAAGCGATCAACATGGACTACCGGACCCTGATTGCCGAGATCATGGCCGGGGGTCTTAAGCGACTGCGCGAAAAGAAACGCGGCGCGCTTCCACCTCGCAACGGCAAGAGCAACGAATCCAAGAGCAGCGTGTCGAGTCCGTCAACGGGAGTGCGCGGCGAAGATGGTGACGGCGCAGCCCCGGCTGCAGAGCACACGTTGCCGGCGGCCCATGCGGTCGCTGGCGAAAAAGCCGCAGCCAGTCCCAAGTCGCGTGCCAAAGGATCGTCCCGCCGCCGTCCCGCCGCTGCTTCTCACTAGTCGCTTGGGCGATGTCGCTGCTTTCCGATACCGATCTGTATCTGTTTAACGAAGGTCGTCACCTGCGTCTGTACGACCGGCTCGGTGCGCATCTTGGCACTGCGCTGGCCGATGGGACGGAGGTGTCCGGTTGTCACTTTGCGGTGTGGGCTCCCAATGCCGCAAAGGTGTCTGTCATTGGCGACTGGAATGACTGGAATCCGGAACGGAATCCGCTCACGGTGGTTGGGGCGTCCGGAATTCACTACGGCTTTGCAAAAGATGTAAAAGAGGGGCAGCGCTACGTCTACCAAATCGTCAGTCAGCACGGCGCGTACACTGTCGACAAGGCCGATCCGGTTGGATTTTCCGCTGAAGTGTCCCCGGCCAAAGCATCGGTGGTGACGCGGCTTGACTATGACTGGGGGGATGCGGACTGGCTGCAACAGCGGCGCAAGAAAAACGCGCTCTCTGCCCCGCAGTCGATCTATGAACTGCACCTGGGATCGTGGCAGCGCGGGGAAGGCGGGCGATTCCTTTCCTACCGGGAAGTGGCGCCGCGGCTCTGTGAATATGTCAAGCGGATGGGCTTTACCCACGTCGAGCTTCTGCCGATCATGGAACATCCGTTTTACGGATCGTGGGGCTATCAGTGCACCGGCTTTTTTGCGCCCACCAGCCGCTACGGATCACCGCAGGACTTTATGTTTCTTGTCGATTCGCTGCACCAAGCAGGAATCGGTGTGATCTTGGACTGGGTTCCTTCGCACTTCCCAGCGGATTCCCATGGACTGGGATTTTTCGACGGAACCCACCTGTATGAACATGCTGATCCACGCCAGGGATTTCATCCCGAGTGGCACAGTCTTTTGTTCAACTACGGACGGAACGAAGTCCGCTCGTTTCTGCTTTCCAGCGCGCTGTTCTGGCTGGACCGCTACCACATTGATGGACTGCGGGTTGATGCGGTCGCGTCGATGCTGTATCTGGATTATTCGCGCAAGGAAGGGGAGTGGATTCCCAATCGCCAAGGTGGAAAAGAAAACCTCGATGCGATTTCGTTTCTGCGTCAGCTTTCGGAAGATGTCTACCGCGAGTTTCCTGATTGCGAAACGATTGCAGAGGAGTCAACTTCCTGGCCGCTGGTGTCGCGTCCGACCTCTTTGGGCGGTCTTGGTTTTGGTCTGAAGTGGGACATGGGGTGGATGCACGACACGCTGAAATACTTTGCGCTCGACCCCGTGCATCGCAAGTACCACCACAACCTTCTGACGTTTCGTGGAATGTATGCGCAGAGCGAAAACTTCGTTCTGTCTTTGTCCCACGATGAAGTCGTCCATCTGAAGGGCTCTCTGCTCACCAAGATGGGGGGCGCTTCGGCGGACGACTGGCAGAAGCGCGCGAGCTTGCGGCTTCTGTTTGGCTATCAGTACGCGCTGCCCGGAAAAAAGCTGCTGTTCATGGGCGCAGAGCTTGGCCAGTGGCGGGAATGGAACCACGAAGGGAGTCTGGACTGGTTCCTGCTCGACACGCCGGAACACCTGGGAATCCAGCGGTTTTTGGCGGATCTGAACCGCGTCTATTCCGCCGAGCCGGGGCTTTCTGCGCGGGACTTTTCCGAAGACGGCTTTGTCTGGCTGGAAGCGGACGACCAAGACCACAATGTGCTGTCGTTTTTGCGCCAAGGTGAAACGCCAGAAGAAACGGTGCTGGTGGTCTGTAACTTCGCCAAGGTGCCGTGGGAAGGGTATCTGCTTGGCGTTCCCTGCGCGGGTTATTGGCAGGAACTTCTGAACAGTGATGCGTCTGTTTACGGTGGCAGCGGAGGCGGAAATCTGGGCGGTTGCCAGTCGGAATCTGTGCCGGCGCAGGGTCAGCCGCACGCCATCCGCGCGTTTGTGCCGCCGCTTGCTGTGCTGTACTTCCGTCGTGTAAAGTAACGCCGCACCAAACTGCCCTTGTGGCATCGGCCCTTTACCGGAAGGAACACACGCAATGAGCATCGTGATAAATACGCCGAGTGGCAACATCGGACGCGCGCTTGCAAACCTGCTGCTGGATGCGGGCGAGCAGGTCACTGTCATCAGCCGCCATCCCGACAAAGTGGCGGATCTGACCCAGCGCGGGGCGCGTCTTGTGGTCGGCTCGATCGATGACAAAGACACACTGCGTGAGGCCTTTGCAGGTCAGAAGCAGGTGTTCTGGGTGACGCCGCCGCCAGCGCGTCCGGACTTTGCCGATTGGAACGGTGCCACGGCGCGGCTGGCTGCGGAAGCGGCGCGGGCAGCCGGTGTACAGCGCGCGGTCATTCTGAGCAGCTTCCTTGCGGATTCTGGTCCTGGCGCGGGTCCGATTTCCACGCTGTTCGATGTGGAATTGGCATTCACGCGCCGCGTTCCCCATGTGGCAGTGCTGCGTGCGGGCTACTTTATGGAAAACTTTTTGCACGACATCCCAAGCATCGTGGCGGGAACGGTCTATTCCGGTGTGAATCCCGATCGCCGTTTCCCACTGGTGGCGACGCGCGACATTGCGTACAAAGCCGCGGCATTCTTTCTTTCGCAGGACTGGATCGGTCACAAAGTAGTCGGGGTACACGGCCCTTCGCACATCAGCATGCGGCAGGCCTACGCGCAGATTGCGGAAGTGGTGGGTCGTCCGATAAACCTTGTGCCGGTGCCGGTCGATGCGGTGCGCAGCGCAATGTTGGGAATGGGAATACCCGAGTTTGTCGTCAGCGGCTACTGCGAGATGTTTGACGCTTTCAACAGTGACAAGCCGGACTTCTGCGAGCCGCGGACGGTTGAAACGACGACCCACACGACGCTGCGTTCATTTGCGCGCAAGGTACTTGGGCCGGCGCTTGCGCATGCAGGCAAAGCACATTCGTAAGTCCTTGTGATCTTGGCGCTTTTTCCTGGGCGCAAAATCCACCTACATTCCCACCGCTTGGGAATGCGCTCCTGCCTCGCGCACCCAAAATTGTTAGGGGCGCGACACCCTTTGATCTAGCGGCAAAAACTAGATATTCTGATCATATGCCGCTCTGTACGCAGTGGACGCGCCCGCTCCCTATGGGGAAGGTTGCGTCTTCATTTCGATGCGGTGGCGCGGCACAGAGGGACAGGAGACGCAAGCTGTGACGTCGAAGAACCCCTATCGCACCGCGGGATCGGGCGGTGTGTACGTCGAGCGTGAAGCCGACATTCGTCTGCGCCGTGAGCTTTCGGACAACCGGCGCTTTCCGCTTATCGCGGCCCCGCAGGAGAGCGGAAAAACGTGTCTTATCAGACACACCATCGACTCGCTCGACCCTGCCGGGTTCTGCGTGCTTTCGGTGGACCTGTCGCGGCTTCGACTGGGATCGCCGACGCAGTTTATGGGTGAACTGCTGGGCGCGATTGCCAAGGAGGGAGACTTCGATCAGCGCGAAATCCTTCCGGACAATCCCGAAGACACCGTCTTGGCGTGGCTGGGCACTTTTCCGCAGCGGCTCGTGCTGTTCCTCGACGGCTGCGAAGTCCTGGAACGTCCCGAAATCTGCGAAGCGATGTTTGGGAAGCTGCGGCTTCTTTACAACATCCGCAATGAAAACGAAGAGTTTTCGCGGCTCCAGATTTTCCTGGCCGGCGCCGTGGTGGGACGGAAACTGATTCCGATTCACCTGCAAGCGCCGTTTGGCATCGGCAACGAAATCTCGCTGCGACCGTTTAACGCCGAGCAAGTGGACGCGCTGGCGTGGCACCTGTCGACATCCGGCGTAAGCGTGAGCAACGACATCGGAAGTCGGCTGACCCATCACAGCGGCGGTCTACCGTTTCTGTGTCAGCAGGTGCTTTCGTCGCTATGGGAAGACGCGGTCAGCCGTGGTTCACCGATTGCGACCGCGGACGTCGATCGTGCAGTCGAAGACCTGATCGAACGGGCGCCGCAGATCGAACACTTTGCCAACATCTTTCGCATCTATAGTAGCGATCCCGATCTTCTGGATTCGTTCCATCGCCTGTGCCGCGGACAGACTCTTTCAGAGGAAATGATCGAAAGTCTGACGCTGACCGGCCTGTGCGAAGAAGACTTGCCGTTCCGTTCCAGCATCTATGAGCGTGTATTTGCCGAGGGCGGTCCGCTTGCACTGCCGCCCCCTGTGGGTCAGCGCCCGACGCGCCAAGTCGCCATCATCGCCGGACCGCCGAGTGAGCCGCGACCTGCGCGAGAAGACTCCGAGGCGATCGAAGTCAATCCCGATGAAGACTCTGGCTTCATGGTGCTAAGCGAGCCGCCGCCGCCAAGGCCCCAGCCTGCGCCGGTCCAGAGCCCGACCGAGCTGCCCAGCGCGGCTGAAAGCGTCGCAGCGGCGTCCCAAGTGGCTGCGCAAAATGCCCAAATCACGACCGAAGTGCCGCCGGTCAGCGCGGCGACGCCGGCCTATGGCGCAGCGACACCGAGTTCCCAATCGGCGACGCCAAGCAGTCGCACCCCGACCTATGCAGCCAGCTTGGGGGTGCCATCGTTGCCGCCAGCCGCGCCGAGTACGCGGACGCCGACGTATCTTGGCGGAACCCCGAGCACGCCTGCAAAAAGCGAGCGGACGCCGACCTATGCGGGTCAGCTTGCGGTCAGCCAGTCGCCGAGTGCCAGCACGCCGAAGTATCCGGGGGCAACGGGCAGCATGCCGGCTCTGCCGGATGGTGGTGCTGGGTCGGGCATGCCGGCCAGCAACAAGACGCCCATGTACAACTTGCAGATGACGCCGCCGATTCCGAGCCAGCGGACGCCGACGTATCCTGCACCGGGCATGCCGCTCGGAGACATGGGGGCGATGAGTCAGCCGCCAGCGCAAGCGATGGCCGGCGACAGCATCGACGATCAGCCCACGCGGCTGGCTCCGGCTGCGCCGCGTTCGGCGACCCAGGAGCTGCGCGAACAGATCGACAAGCAGATCCTTTTGTCGGCGGAGCTGGATCTTTTCTGCAACACGTACTTTCCGCATGTCGCGCGGCTTTTCAACAGTCCGCTGTCGCGCGCGGAAAAGACCGACCTTTTGCTGGCTCATGCCGAGCACACGTCGCTGCGGGATCGGCTGCGTGAGTGGAGCAAACAGCGGCGGGAAGATCGGCCCGAAGCGTACTCGAACACGTCGACCGAATCGATCGAGCCGCTGGCCGTGGATGCTGTGGAAGTCAAGTCGGCGCCGAGCGTGCCACCCGCTTCGCCACCGCCGGTGCCGCCGGGGCCTGTGACGCTCAAAGCGGAAGTGCCAGCGAGCCTGGTGGCGCAAGCGCAGCCGACCGGCCAGTTGGAAATCAAGCAGGCAACGGGTGAAGGGGGCGAGGGCTTCAAGCCGCCCGCGACCGCTTCGCTTCAGGTCGGCATCGGTCTTGTGCTGGCCAACCGCTACTTCTTGACCAGCGAGATTGGTCCTGGGGCGGTGGCGACGATGTGGAACGCCTACGACCGCATCAAAGACGAGCAGGTGGCGATCAAGATCCTGCACGGCGCGGCAGCGGACAATCCGCAGCTCGTCGAGCGCTTCTGGCGCAGCGCCCAGCAGATGAGCGGACTTTCGCACCCGACGATCGTCAGCGTGCTGAACAAGCCGCGCGAAGAAAACGCCATCCACTACGTGGTGATCGAGCTTCAATCGGGCGGGAACCTGCGCCAGTGGGTGCAAGGCGGCAAGCTGACACGCATGCAGCTTATGCGCACGCTCCAGCGACTCGGATCGGCGCTGGGCTTTGCGCACGACAAGAAAGTCTTTCACCGCGACATTAAGCCGACCAACGTATTTGTGCGACGTGATTTGGTGGCGCGGTTTTCCGGTTTGCGTCGGCGTGGGGCGGGGAAGTGGGGCCTGGCTTGTGCGGCGTCGCAGACGTTTTGAAACAATCTGCTGAAAACGAACCCTGAGGTCAGCTCGGAAGCGGCTCTGGACAGTGGGCGGCTGCCAGGGCCAGCAGCTCGGCGTTTTCGGTCAGCTTGTACAGGAAGTCGTTTCGCGCCTCGCTTCTGGTGATGGCTGCCGCTTGGCGCAGAAGCCGCGTTCGTCCTTCCGCGAGCAGCGCTTTGGCGGTCTCGTTTTGCCCGATCGCCAGCTTGATGTTCGCCACGGTGTGATAGACCAGCCCTTCATCTGTGCCAGCGCGTCCCAGGACTTGTAGCTGTGCCAAGCTTGCTTCCGCTGCCAGTGCCGCGGCGTCGATGTTCCCGCGCTGCTGTTCAATCCGGGCCAGCCATGCAAGGGCGCGCACGCGAAA
>DAORGN010000083.1:0-18791 GCA_035340095.1 Pseudomonadota bacterium
TGCGTAGCTGGCCGAGCCGGCGCAGGGTGGCGGCGTTTTCCTTGAAGTAGACGTGGCGGCAGTCGGGGGAAAAGCGGACGTCGCGGCCTCGCTGCATGAATCGGCGGCCTTGGATGTAGCCGTCGCCGACGCCGCGTCCGTAGCGTTCGGGCGGGTCGTGGGAATAGGCCAGCGTACCGTCGTCGCACAGGGCGAACATCTGCTGGCCTTGGTAGTTGGTGACGATGACGGGTGGGGATTTGCCGTCGGTGGCGACCTGGCGAAGCTGCGATCCGACGTAGTACAGCACGCTGGCTTGCGGCGATCCGTCCCAGTCGATGGCGCGGCAGGGCTCGCGGTCAAGGACTTGGACGTTTTGGGAATCGAGCGCAAAGGGGGGACGCAGCGGGATGCGGCGCAGGCCGTCCCAGTCGCAGGTCAGCACGGCTTCGTGGGCCTGGTCGATGCCGACGATGGCGCCGTCGGGGGATACGCGAACACCCAGGTAGGTCGAACGCTGGGTATCTACGCCGTAGAGCAGGAGCATGCCGTCGACATCAACGAACAGCTCGCCGCGGTGGGATGGGGCGGCCCAGTACAAGATGCCCAGGTCGACGTTCTGACCGCTGTCGAGGTAGTACGCGCGGGTGACGATGTCGCCGCCGAGGATGAAGACGACGCGCTCGTCTTGATCGAAGCCGAGCGGACCTTGGCCCCAGGCGGGCTCGGCTTGGCTTGGCCAGGGCAGGACTTTGTGAACGACGGTGCCGTCGGGTTTGCGGCGCAGCACATCCATGCCGAGGTTGTCGCGGCTCGATCCATAGGCGAGCAGGGAGCTGTTGCCACAGAGCAGCCGGATTTTGTCGGCAGGCTGGACCAGCGCGGTGAAGGGTCCGTCGGCGGGTCTATCGGGGCGGTGCAAAAAGAGCTGCGGAAAGTCAAAGGCGCCGCCAAGCTGGGCGGTACAAAAGCCGCGGGCCGGGGCCGGCGGGAACGCGACGACGCGCTCGGGCAGCTCGGACAGTGGATAGGGCGGCACCAGCGACTGGACCGAAACCGTGCCAATCACCGGATCGTCGGCAGGATCGGGCTCTGGGCTGACCAGCGCCAGGTGGGCGGTGTTGTTTTCACCGAGCAGCGTGTGCGTCGCCCGCAGTCGCCCGACCATTGGCAGCAGCTTGACCAACGCTTGCGGCCCGTCTACCCGTGTCACCGCCAGCAGCTCTTCGCCCGAAAGCTCCGAGCAGGCGCCGACTAGACCCAGCCATAGCAGCAAGCCATAAGCTGTGAATTTCCCCACAGAAATTGTCCCCCGCGCCCATTGTAAACGGCTTTTCCCAAACCGGGAATGGGGGCGGGTTTAGTATCGGGCGGCGATGAAACCGAACTTCTTTTTGGTCAAGAGCGAGCCGTACAAATACGCTTTTTCGAAGCTGGTCAGCCAGGGACGGACGACCTGGGATGGCGTGCGCAACTTTGAAGCCCGCAACAACCTGCGGAGCATGCGGGAAGGCGACCTGCTGCTGTTTTATCACTCGAATGAAGGCAAAGAAGTCGTCGGTGTCGCCACAGTGGTAAAGACCGCGTATCCCGATCCCACTGCGCCGGGGGAAGACTGGTCGGTGGTCGACGTCGCCCCGGTCTGTGCGCTACGTTCTTCTGTGACCCTTTCGATGATTCGCAGCGAACCGCGTCTTGCCAACATCGCGCTGCTTCGTCGCAGCCGCTTGTCGGTGGTGCCGGTGACAGCAGACGAATTTTCCGTCGTGCTGGAGCTGGGCCAGACCGATGTGCCGGGGATATCGCCCGCCGTGCGCAGCGCCAAAAAAACGGCTCGTCGCAAAACTCCCAGTCAAGAGGCAGAAGGCCGTCCATGAACCACACGAGCGCCCAAACGCCTTCCGGTCTGAATGAACGCGAAGCCAAGGCGCGGCTTGCCCGCTTTGGCAAAAACGAGCTGTCGGGGCAAGAAGGGCCGTCGTTTTGGCGCACGCTGCTTTCCGTCCTGACGGAGCCGATGCTGCTTCTGCTCGGGGCGTGCGGTGGGCTGTATCTGCTTTTGGGCGACCGCGGCGAAGCGGGGCTTTTGTTTTCGTTTGTCGGGTTGGTCGTCGCGATTACGCTCTGGCAAGAGCGGCGTACCGAACGAGCGGTGGCGGCGCTGCGCAGCATGCAAAGTCCGCGTGCCCAGGTGGTGCGCGACGGTGTTTCGCAGAGCATTGCCGCCAGCGAGGTGGTGCCTGGGGATTTGCTGGTGCTGTCCGAAGGCGTGCGGGTGGCGGCGGACGCGATCTTGCGCAGCGGTCAGAACGTGGTCTGTGATGAATCGCTGCTGACGGGCGAGAGCGTGCCGGTGCGCAAAGTCAGCGTGCAAGGTGAAGCGGCGTCGGCTCGTCCTGGCGGTGACGATCTGCCGCAGCTTTACATGGGGACGATGGTGGTGCGGGGCGAAGGCGTGGCCGAAGTGGTGGCGACGGGGCTTTCGACCGAGGTGGGCAAGATCGGCAAAGCGCTGGCGGAAATCGAGCCGCCCAAGACGCCGCTCGATCTGGAAATGAAGCGGCTGGTGCGCGGCATGGCCACGCTGGGCGTCGCGATGTGCGTGCTGGTGGTGCTGCTGCGCGGTCTTTTGTATCGGCAGTGGGTGCAGGGGCTTTTGGCGGGCCTGGCGATGGCGATGTCGGTGCTGCCGGAAGAACTGCCGATGATCCTGACGGTGTTTCTGTCGCTGGGGGCGTGGCGAATCGCGCACAGCAACGTGCTTTTGCGGCGGCCTGGGGTGATAGAAGCGCTGGGGGCGGCCACCGTGCTGTGCACCGACAAGACTGGGACGCTGACCCAGAACCGGATGACGGTGGCCAGGCTGTGCTGCGGCGGGGTGGATCATCTTGTGACGGGCTTGCCGACCCCGCTGCCGGGGGATGTGGAGAGGCTCTTGCGGGCGGCGAAGCTGGCGAGTCCGACGGCGCCAAACGACCCGATGGAACAGGCGATCGTCGCGCTAAGCGCTGAGCGCCGGATTGTGGCTGACGGAAGCGGGCCTTGTCTGCGCGAATATCCGCTTTCGCCGACGCTGCTCGCGGTGACGCGCGCCTATGAACAGGGCAGTGGGCATGTCCTTTTTTGCAAAGGCGCGCCGGAAGCACTGGCCACGCTGTGTGCGCTGTCTGCCGATGAACACGCGGCGCTTTCGAAACAAGTCGAGGCGCTGGCGCAAGCGGGCCTGCGGGTGCTGGCGGTTGGGCAGGCCGATGTCGGCGCACAGCTTCCCGATGTTCCGTCCGCGGTTCGTTTTTCGCTGCTGGGACTTTTGGCGTTTTTGGACCCGCTGCGTCCCGAAGTGCCGCAAGCGGTGGCCGACTGCCGGCGCGCCGGGGTGCGGGTGCTGATGATCACGGGGGACTATCCGGCGACGGCGCTGGCGATTGCCGGGCAGGCGGGTCTTGATGTGACGCACGGTGTTTTGTCGGGGCCCGAGATGGCTGCACTGTCCGACGAGTCGCTGCGCGAGCGAGTGGCCCATGTGTCGGTGTTTGCGCGGATGGTGCCCGAGCAAAAGCTGCGGCTGGTCAAAGCACTCAAAGACCTGGGCGCGATTGCGGCGATGACTGGCGATGGGGTAAACGATGCGCCGGCGCTGAAAGCGGCGCACATCGGGATTTCGATGGGCAAGCGGGGCACCGACGTCGCGCGTGAGGCATCGGCGCTGGTCTTGGCCGACGACAACTTCGCTTCGATCGTGGCGGCGATGCGGCTTGGGCGACGGATCTTCGACAACTTGCGCAAGGCGGTGGCGTATACGTTCGCGATCCATGTGCCGATCGCCGGACTGTCGCTCTTGTCGCCGCTTTTGGGCTGGCCGCTGATTCTTTTGCCGTCGCACATCGCGGTGCTCGAAATGATCATCGATCCCTCGTGTGGGCTGATTTTTGAAGGCAGCGCCGAAGAAGCCCACATCATGGATCGTCCGCCGCGTCCGGTCGGCCAATCGATGGTGACGGGGCGGGTGCTGCTTTTGTCGATCGTGCAGGGGTTTTTGGTGCTGCTTGGCTGCGCCTTTGCGTATTACCTGGCTGCGCAGCGAGGCTACCCGGCAGAGCGACTGCGGGCGATGGTGTTTTCGACGCTGGTGTTCGCCAACCTGGGGCTTATCGTGGTCAGTCGATCGTGGACGGAATCGGCGCTGCGGACGCTGTGGAAAGGCGGGGCGGTGCTGTGGACGCTGATTTTGGGGACGATGGGGCTTGGGCTGCTGGTGCTGCAAGTGCCGTTTTTGCAGCGGCTGTTTTCGCTGTCGGCACTGCCGCTATCAGATGCGCTGTGGGCGCTTTCTCTGGCGACGCTGAGCGTGATTTGGTTTGAACCGGTGAAGCTGATTTGGCGACGGCGGCTGCGGGAAATGACGGTGACGTAGCGGCGTCTTGGGCGGCCAAGGGAAAAAGCAGAGCAGGCGATGCTGAACCAAATCCAAGAGTTTGTGGCGCTGTTGCGCAAAAATGGCGTGCCGGCCTCGACGGCAGAGCTGCTTGATGCAGTGTCGGCGCTGTCGCTTGTGGGGATGGACGATCCGCAGCTTGTGCGGGCGGTGTTAAAGACGTGTCTTGTGAAGCGGGCCGAGGACGAGAGCCGCTTTGACGATCTGTTCGGGCTGTTTTTTTTCCGCGCGGCGGACGTGCTTTCGTCGTCGCCGGATGCGCCGCTGGCGGTGGCTTTGGCCCAAGCGGGTTTTTCGGAGGAACAAATCGAGCGAGCGATGGCGGCACTGGCGACGGAAGCAGCGCGGCTTGATCCGACGGCACGGCTTGGGCTTGGGCTGCGACGGGTGGGGCTTGATTTGCTGCTGCGGCTGTCGGGGCTGCGGATCGATGTGTCGCGGATGCAAAGCTCGCTGCAAATCGGCTATTTCACCCAAGGGCTTATCGATCAGCTTGGGTTTCGCCAGGCCGAGTCGGAGCTGCGCGGGCTGATGAACCGGCTGTCGCCCGAGCTTGGGCCCGAGCTTGCGCAGACGGTGCTTCGGCAGGCGGAACAGAACCTGTGGCAGCTCCGCGGCGCCCTGCGTGGCGAAGTCCAGCGTGCGTTTGAAAAGCAGAACCTGCGCTTTGCCGAGACGCAGCGCAGTGAGCTGTTGTCGCAAAAACCACTGTCGCAGCTATCAGCACACGAGCTGGCGCTTCTTCGGCAGCAAGTGGTGCGGCTGGCCGACAAGCTGAAAACCCAACAGCGCGACAAACCGCAGCGGCAGCAGAAGGGTCGGCTCGACATGCGGCGGACGCTGCGAGCGGCGCTGTCGTCGGGGGGAATTCCGTTTCGGCTGCGTTTTCGGACCAAACATCCGCACAAGCCGCGGCTAGTCATTTTGTGTGACATCTCGGATTCGGTCCGTCAGGTCGCGCGCTTTATGCTGCAGCTTGCGTACACGCTGCAAGAGCGGTTTTCGAAGGTGCGATCATTTGTGTTTGTGTCGGATCTGGGCGACGCGACCGAGCTGTTTGAAAGCAACGAAATCGAGCGTGCCGTCGAGAAAACCTATTCCGGGGCCATCGTCAGCGTGGCGTCGAACTCGAACTACGGACGGGCGCTGCGGCAGTTTGTCGAAAAACACCTGGACGCCGTGACCTCGCGGACGACGGTGATTGTGATTGGGGACGGGCGATCGAACTACTTTCCGTCCGAAGCCTGGGCGCTGGCCCGGGTCAAAGCGCGGGCGCGGCACGTCCTGTGGCTCAATCCCGAGCAGCCGTCGTCGTGGTCATTCGGCGACAGCGCAATGCGCGACTATCTGCCCCACGTCAGCCGGGCCGAAACGGTCACGAACCTACAGTCGCTCCGGCGCGTGATTGATGAGCTTCTGCTGTAGGTCTGGCCGGCAAATGATGACATAAAAACGTGTAAGCCCGTTTACTTGCGGGTTTTTTTGGCGGTATGATCGGGCCGGGGGATCCTGTCTCGCTTGAGCGAGTGGCCCCCGAGGCTCCCAATGCCCCAAGCCACAGACCACGTTGCGCATCGTTGTGTTTCGTCCCGGTCGTTTGCCAAGCAACGGCTTTTTGCCACGCTGTTTTTGGCACTTGCACCACTCCTCTTTGCAAGCTCAGACGGTGGTGCGCAGGTTCGTGCCGGCAAGGCAGAAGCTCCTGCGATCGTCGCGGTGGCACCCATGGCCGTGCAGGCGGCGGTGGTCCCACAGGCGACCGCAGCGACGCCCGGCAGCACGGGCACGCCAGCTTCGGGGACCGCGCAGGTGGTGGTTGCTTCCGGCAGCTCGCCTGCCATTACACCGGTCAGCCCGGCGTGGACCGATACGCTCAACAAGATCGTGCCCGATCCGCCGCCGCCGCACCTGGTCCGCGGCACGCACTATGTGATCTCAAATGAAGATCGCCACGATCTGTGGCTAAAGACGGTGCAGGGCAAAGGCGGCGCGTACTTGGGCGTCGGCACCGACCAAAACTACGTGCTGGCCGGCTGGCAAAAACCGGAACTGATGGTGCTGTTTGACTTCGATCAAGTCGTCGTCAACCTGCACTACGTCTATCGGGTGTTTTTCATCAGCGCCGGCACCATCGACGAGTTTAAGTCGCTGTGGGAAGTGAAAAACGAAGCGACGGCGATGAAGCTTCTTACCGACGCCTATCCGCATCCCAAACAGCGTGCGGCGGTTGTCGAAGCCTACAAGATGTCGCGCGGATCGGTGCTGGCACGCTTTCGCAAAGTGCTGGGCATCTACAAAGTGCACAACATTCGCTGCTTCCTCGACGACCAAAGCCAGTACGATCACTTGGCGCAGCTGTTCCGGACCGGGCGCGTCGTGATGGTTCGCGGCGATTTGACCGTCGGTGGAAGCCTGTCGAGCATTGCGTCCGCGCTGCAAGGCATCGGCGTCAAGCTCAGCGTGCTGTATCTGTCGAACGCCGAGCGGTACTGGACGTACACCGATGGTTTCCGCAAGAGCATCACCGCGCTGCCGTTTGGCGACGATGCGACGGTGATAAGGACGCGGGCCCGACCGAACGGCGTCTACATGTATGTGGTGCAGGATGCCAAAAACTTCCTCGAGTGGGTCAGGCATCCGAAAGTGAACACGGTCTATCAAGTGACCCACAGCATGGACCCCGATCCCAATCCGGGGCTGTATTACATCCGGAAAAGTCCCGCGATCGCGGTGCCCAGCGTGCCGCACCCACCGTTTGCCCATCTCAAAGCCAACTAGCCAAACGCAGTGGTTGTCGAGGGTCGCGCGCTCGTCGTAGCATCTTTTGCGAATAAAGCGCGTGGTCCCGCCATCGTTACGGATGGCCAACGTGCACGGCCTCTGGTTCGCAACTGAGGAGTCAGCGATCGATGGGTTTTGTCTCTCCGCTCAAAGTTCTGGGTGTTCTTGTGGTCGGTTCGATGCTGCTTGCCCCGCTGGCGAGCGCCAACTTCAAGAACCTTCAGGTATTGCCCAAGAACGTGACCAAGGGAGCGCTGATCGCGCAGATGAATGCGCAGGTGGTGGCGATCGGCAAAGACTGTACGCACTGCCACGATCCGAAAGATCCGTCGGCAGAAACGCCGATGAAAGAAAAAACGCGCGACATGATGCGGATGGTCACGGAGCTCAACACCAAGTGGCCGGGGACGATGAATCGCATCACCTGCTGGACGTGCCACCGCGGCAATCACAAACCACAAGACAAGCCCGCGGCTCCCTAACATTCACTGCCCGTACATTGCGTTGGTTCTGGCGCGGACGCTCGCTTGGGAATCCGGCGGACTGACCGTTTGGATTCCCAACAAACTGCGCTAGCATCCGCGCTGCCGATGGCGCTTTCTTCCCGAAACTCTGCCCCGCGAAAGTCGACGACCGATCCGGCGTTTCATGACGCTCCGGCTGTTTCGCCGCCGGTCCCATTGCGTTCTAGTGCGTCGCGTGTGCGGTGGGTCGCGCTTCTGTGTTCGCTGCTGGCCTGCGTCTACTATCTGGCGTTTCAGAGTCACCGCTTGGGATTTGACGCGCTCGACTATGCGTATGGTGTAAAGCGCGGTCACAACCTGTTTCATCCCCATCACTTGCTCTACAACGCCGTCGGACGTGCGCTGTATGTCGCGGTGTCTGCGCTTCATCCGGTGGACGCGCTTTCACTTTTGGCTTCGCAAAATGCGGTGGTGACGGCGGCTTCGGTGGGGCTTCTGTGTCTCCTGCTGTTTCGGGTGACGCAGCGGCTGTCGGTCTCTATCGGACTGTGTCTTTTGTTTGCGGGTTTGCGCGGTGTGACCGCGATGGCGACATCGGTTGAAGTCTATCCAGCGACGACGCTGTTTGAGCTGTGCGCGATCAGTCTGTGGCTTTTGCGGCCTGTGCCTTCGCTTGGGACGCTGGCTGCGATGGGAATCTGTTGCGGACTTTGCGCGCTGTTTCACCAGACCGGAATCTTTTTTGTCCTGGCGATGGCCTACGGTCTGTGGACACAAGATCGCAGACCAAGCCGCGTTCTGTGTTTCCTTGCGGCGGCATTTGCCGTCTGTGGGGGCGCATATCTGTACGTTGGGATGGTGGTCGAAAAACGACCGCTTGGGGGTCTGTGGACGTGGGTGACTGCGTATGCGCATTCCGATGAATATCGGTTGGGAATGTGGGGACACGGACTTCGCTTGCAGAGTCTGCCTTCGGCTGCGCAGGGACTGTTTCAGGTCATCACCGCGCCGTATTACCTGGAAAACCTAAGTCGGCAGTTCCGTCCGTCTGTCTGGGATGTGGTCCTGAGCCTGTCGCTGCTGGCGTCGTTGGGACTGTGGCTTTCGCTGCTTGTCACTGCACTGCGCCGCCCAAAAGGAATCGCTTCGCACGGGGCGGAGGATTTGGCAAACACGCACTTAGCTGCGCAAACACTGCGGCCTCTGCTGATGCTGTGGATCGGTCTGCACTCGGCTTTTACGCTGTGGTGGGAACCAGGGAATTTTGAATTTTGGCTGCTTGCTGCACCGCCGACCGTCTTGCTGTGTGGGTCGCTGTGCCGGCGGCCCCCGAACGCAAAAAAACAGTGGCAGATGTCCGTCGCGCTGGGGCTCTTGTTTTTCGGAAACTTTGGTCTGTGTACGCTGCCTTCCCATCGCGGTGTCGACAATCCCAACGCAGAGATTTATCGCATTCTGTCCACCCAGACCGTCGATTCCGAAGACATCTACGTGGGGGATTTTGCGACCCTTCAGCTGTATTTTCTCTACTACGCAGACAAGCGGGTTCCGCTGCATTCCCTGCGCTTTGAGGGATACAGCCGTCCGTCGCAGAAAGCCGAAGTGATCGATTCCTATCGCGCGCGGATCGACAACATTCGCAGGCAGCATCGCGTGTTCTTTTTGGAACATGAGCGCTTCGATCAGTATGACGCTTTCGATCGGGAAGACGTGGAGCGAATGTATGCACCGATGTTGATCGGTGCGACGGAAATCGGCAGCTATCAAAAAGGCGCCGATACCTATCGGATCTTGCGACTTGCAAAGCTTCCCTAAGCCGGACTGGGGATTCCAGCGCTCGCGGTTTTTACGATGTAGTCTCGACGGGAAAATCGGCGGGTGCGGGCTCGGTATTCGATGGTGAAGCCCGGCCACAGCGTGGTGTTCTTGCCGTTTTTGGTTTGATACCAACTTGCGCAGCCGCTGGACCACACGGTGCCGAGGAGCCGCTTGTGAATTTCCTGATTGAAGCGGGTCTGGACTTCTTGTTTGACTTCGACAGATGCGATTCCGTCGCGGCTCATTTGCTCGATCGCCGACAGGATGTACGCAATCTGCGACTCGATCATGTAGATCATCGAGTTGTGTCCAAGGCCGGTGTTGGGTCCAACGATGAGGAATGCGTTTGGGAATCCGCTGACCGTGGTTCCCAAATACGCTTCGGCGCCGTCCCGCCACACATCGGAAAGTTGGATTCCCGATCGACCGCACATCGGGAACGGACAGACAATGTCTGCGGCATCAAATCCCGTCGCCAAGACGATCGCATCAAAGTCGCGCTGCTGTCCGTCTTGGGTGCGGATTCCGCTTGTGTTTACGCAGTCGATTGGGCTTGTGACAAGCTCTACATTTTGCCGTCGCAGCGCTGGATAGTAGTCGTTGGAAATCAAGATCCGCTTACAACCCATCGCGTAGTTTGGCGTCAGTTTTTCGCGCAGTTCTTCTTGCGGAATGCTCCGCTTCAGATAGCGCAAGACCAAGCGTGAAAGCAGCTTGAGGAGCTTGGGCTCGACGACAAAACCGAATCCCGCCAGCTCGTGGGTGATGTAGATCAAAGTCCGCGCGAGCTTTTGAACCAGCGGATGTCGGGCAAAGCGATCCTGCGCGGACGGACTTATCGCATGATCGCGTTTGGGCATAATCCACGGGGGCGTTCGCTGGAACACCGCAAGCTGGGCCACCTGGGGGGCGATCGACGGTACGATCTGAATGGCACTGGCTCCGGTTCCGATCACCGCGACGCGCTTTCCGGACAGGGAAACGCTGTGATCCCAGCGTGCAGAATGGAACATCTTGCCGGCATAGGAAGACAGTCCGGCGATGTCCGGAGTCGCTGGTTTTGACAGACCTCCGCAGGCGGTGATAAGGAACTGACAAGAGATGTTTTCACCGTCGGAAACGCTGACTTCCCAGCGCGCACTCTGTTCATCGTACCGGGCACTTTGTACCGTGCTGCCAAAGCGAATGTGCGGACGGATGTTGTACTTGTCTGCGCAGTGGACAAGATAATCCAGGATCTCTTTTTGCGGCGCGTACTGCCGAGACCAGCGCGGATTGGGCTCGAACGAAAAGGAATACAGATGCGATTCGATGTCACACGCCGCGCCGGGATAGTGATTGTCGCGCCAGGTGCCGCCGACTTCGCTTGCGCGTTCAAGGACAATGAAGTCATGGATGCCGGCTTGTTTGAGACGGATGGCCATTCCCAAACCGGCAAAGCCGCTGCCACAGATCACAATCCGGGTCTGCATGGCGGATTCCTTCCTACGCGAGCTGCGCCGCGGTGAGGTAGTCTTGGGCGAGCTTGTCCAGATCGACCTGGGAAGGGTGAAAATCCCGTCGCAGATACGAAAGAATTCCGGGCAGAAACAGACCGCGATCTTTGTTCCTGTCACGTACCGCGGCAATGTTTTGCAGGTCTTTGCGCAGCGAAGCAAACAGACTCTTGCGATCCTGCCACAGCAGCATCGTTGCCGCGCCGATCCAGAAACCCGACAGCGTCGCGGTGGCCAGTACAAGACCCGCCATCCGCAGCGCATAGCTTGGTTCCATCTGCGCAAGGACATCAAATGCAACCGATCGGTGTTCGATCTCCTCGGCAGCATGCCAAAGCAAAAGCGCGCGCATGGTCGGATCGGCATGATCGAGCGCGTGATAGCGCAGCGCTTTTTCCGCCAATAGCGCAGTAAAATGTTCAAGTGCTGCCGTCGCTGCGAGTCGCAGTCCTGGGGTCGCCAGCCGTTCGATGACGTGGTATCCGAACCACTCATAGAACGCGAGGTACGACTTTACGGAATAGCCCTGGCTTTGCAGGATGTCATTCCAGCGATCGTGCTCTTTGGCGTGGCGTCCTTCCTGTCCGAAAAACCCCTTCACTTGCGCGCGCAGGTGCGGGTCGCTGATTCGATCCAGGTAGTGATTCACCGAACGGACAAAGAAGCGCTCACCAGCGGGAAACAGCATGCTGACGCCGTTTATCATGTGCGTCGCCAGCACGTTGCCTGCAAACCAGTGCCGTGGGATCGGACCGGACAAGGGAAGCTCGGGTGAACGTGGCGTAGGAACCGACTTGTCGACGGGAAGTGCTGCTGCCTGCATCGCTGTTGACTCCTGTTCAATAGCCAATGTTCAAACGATAGCGCTTATTGAACGAAAGTCAATACGAGGGACAAAAAGCGGCAACAACCGACGGAACATCCGCAGTTCGGCGAAAACACAGGCGGGCAGGAAATCGACCGGAGAGGCCGGAACGGAAAACCAAATGGGAAGGCGGAATGGGAAGGCGGAATGGGAAGGCGGAACCCCAGACCAGCAGAAAACTAGACGGAAAACTGGCCGTGTTCGACGGTGCGCAAGACGGCCAGCAGCTCGCGATGGAGCGTCGGTCCTGCGCACAGCACTTCGCCCAGCTTGAGCGAGACCGGCTGTCCTTGCCAGTCCGTCGTCGTCGCTCCGGCTTCTTGGGCAATCAAGAGACCCGCAGCGATGTCCCAGGGCTTTAGCTTCATTTCCCAGTATCCATCGAGACTGCCGGAAGCAACCAGCGACAGATCGAGCGCCGCCGAGCCGAGCCGGCGAATCCCTTGGGCCCTTCGCTTGAGCGCAAAAAACTGGGCGAAGTTGTTTTCGCGCGCTGTCTTGCGGTCGTAAGGAAAACCCGTGACCAGCAGCGCGCGCTCGATGGCATCACACGGCGACACGCTGAGCCGTTCACCGTTGCGATAGGCGCCGTGACCGCGCGCCGCCGAAAACGTCCATCCAAGCGCTGGCGCGTGGACAACACCGACGTGAACTTGGCCTTCCCACTCACACGCGATCGAGATCGAAAACAGTGGCAGACCGTGCGCAAAGTTGGTGGTTCCGTCGAGCGGATCGATGATCCAGCGTGGCTCGTCGCTTCTGCCGCCGTGGTCGCCGCTTTCTTCGGCGAGGATGCGGTGGCTGGGAAAGCGACGGCGCAGCTCGGCGCAGACGATTTCTTCCGACGCGCGATCGTAACGGGTGACCAGATCGGTGGTCGCGGACTTGCTTTCAGCAGCATGGCGACGAAAAGCGCCCTCGGCGAGCACTTTTCCCGCCGCGTGGGCCGACGCGAGCGCCGCATCCAGACAGTGAAGGACAAAGCTTGCATTCATGGCAGAAGGAATCCCCGCCCAGGTCGCTCCGGGGCGCGGCTCGCCTTCTAGCGAATGATGGCGTAGAAGAGAAGCCCAATCAGCAGGACGAGCAGTGCACCGACGGACGCGGCGACCACTTCCTGGTGTTTTAGCAACAGCGAACGCAGTCCTGGCTCGGGCGAACCGGGCAGGGCGACTGGCTTGCTGCTCGGGCGGCGCGGGGCAAACGAAGCGTGGCTCGTCGACACTTGCGCGGGCAAAACCGGCTTGGCATCGGCGACTGGCTCGGCGGGCTTTGCTGCTGGTGGCGTCGGTTCTTTGGCCGGTTCGGGGCGGACAATCGGATTGCTTTCGAGCAGCTTCTGCGCGTCGCGCGCTGGACCACTGCCGGCCTTTTCCTGGAGACGGCTCAGCAAATCGAGACTGGGAATCGAGGCTGCGGTGGGTTTTTCATGCAGTCCATCGTTTGCGCTGGCCGGTGCTTTGCCGCTGCTCGGCGTATCGGCAGGGGCTTGCACGATCGGCTGCGGCGGCATCGCCTCGACGGCGGCCTGCGTCGGCAGCATCGAGATTGCATCGACCGGCAGCTTGGTCCGCGTCGGCTGTTCGTGCAGCGTCGCCGCATTCGGTGGCGCCGTGACGGCTGGTGTCACCTGCGGTTCCAAACGCAGTGACGGCGGCGGCGTCGGGTTGACCGGCGGCGTCAGAAGTTCGCCGATCATTGCCGGCAAAAGCGGCTTGGTCGGCGCACTGAGCAGCGCCGGGTCATGTTGGGCTTCAAGCTTTTCAATCGCCGCGGAAGTCGGCACAGATGACAGCGTCTGCGGCTCGACGGGGGAAACGGGCGGCGGCGGCGGGCTCGGCGGCACAATCGGAATCGCAGCCAGCGACGGCAAGCTCACCAGCAAGTCTTCTACATTGTCGACCTGAAGCGTCGATTCGGATACCCGCTTGGGCGACGGTGCTTTGAACTCGGCGACGGGCTTGGGCTCAGCGGGCTTGGGTTCGACGCTGGGCTTTGCTTCAGCGGCGGGCTTGGGTTCTGGGGCAATCGGTGGGGCCGTTTTTCCGGGTTCGACGACGGACTGAACCTGCGGAGTCGCCGGAACCGATTGAACCGGCGGAGTCGCCGGAACGGACTGAACCTGCGGAGTCGCTGGGACGGCAAATGGCAGCTCGGCAACCAGTGGTGGTCCTTTGAGCTCGACGGGGGCTGCCGGTTTGCGGAGCCTGGCCAGCGCTTCGGCGACACCGGCTTTGAGCACGGGCCTGGCGTCCGGCGCTTTGGGCTGCGTCGTCGCCTCGGTGGTGCTGGTGGACGCCTCTGCTTTGGTTGGCTCTGCCTGTTGTGTCGCGACGGGTTTTTCGGACGGCTTGGGTTCTTCTGCCACCGTCGCTGGCACCGTCGTTTGCGCAGGCTTGGGTTCGACGGCGGGTTCGGGTTTGGCCAAAACCGATGGCTCTGCACCCTTGGCTTCGCTTGTTTCCGGCTTCGGTTCCGGCTTGGTTTCCGGGGCTGGGGTGTCGTCGATTTTCGCTTGCGGCTTGACGATCTGTTCTTCGATCGAACCACTGTCGGGCGAAACCGTCAGGACTGGAAACGCCGTCGAGAGCTGCTGCAGAATCTGCGTGACTTTTTTCTTGGGTGCCGTGATCGCTTGCAGCTGCGGCAGCGGCTCTGCGGTTTTGGCGGGAGTCGGACTCGCGGGCGCTGGCGTCGGCTTGGCCGGTTCTGCCATCGCGACGGGGGCCGGTTCGGCTGGCTTTGTGACGGGCTGACTCGGCGGCGGCCCCAGCACCGGAAAGACACCCGAGCGCCGCTCCAGAAGCTGATGCATCCGCTTCTGCGCTTGGCTGGCCACCGGATCGACCGTTCCTGGCACTTCCGTCAGAACGTCGGGCAGTCGAAGTCCCGCAGTCTTGACCAGCGCTTCGAGCCCAGCGACGAGCGAACCCATGTCCGGCAGTCGTTCTTTGGGAGCCCGCGCACAGGCACACTCGGTCAGCTCGTCGAGCGACTGGCACAGCTGCGCCGTCAGCCCAGTGTTTGGATTGGGTTCCAGTTTTTTGGGCGGCTGGTGCAGGTTGTCGATGACAAAGTCCGCCAGCTCGTCGAAAAACGCCGGGCGACCCGTCAGGCATTCATGCAGGATTGCGCCCAGGACAAACACGTCGCCGCCGGGATGCGGTCCCGTCTCCCCCGCGAGCAGCTCGGGGGGCCGATACATCAGCTTGTAGAGCGGCAATTGGTCGTCGAGACCGACCGACCTGCGGCGCAGATGATGCAGGCTGTGTTCGACGATGACGGGCTTTCCCGCCATCGTGGATTTTGCCCCTGGCCGCACCAGGAAAATGTTTTCAGGTCGAAGGTCGCCGTGGACCGCACCGGCTTTGTGCAGCGCGTCGAGCGCTTTGCCCAAATAGAGGATCAGCGCCAGCGCGCGTTCGATAGAAAGGGGCCCGCGCGAAAGCCTTTGACGAAGCGTTTCTCCGTCGAGTAGCTCGGTCGCAAAGCCCGGAATGTCGAACTGATCGACGAGCATTTTGACGGGCAAAAGACCCATCGCTTGCAGCGGCTGGGCGGCGCGCAGATCCTTTTGCACCGCCAGCATCATGCCTTGGGTTGGCCGCAGTTCTCGACGGAGCATCAAGACGGCAAACTTGCCTTTGAGCCGTGAGTTTTCGGCTTCATACGTCACGCCCAGCTCGCCTTCACCGAGGACACGCAGGATGTGAAATTCGTTCTGGAGAACTTTCCCCAGACGGACCTCGGGCGGCACCGGGTTTCCGGCAACCCACGCGGGCATCGCCTGGACGGCTTTCGGGTCGGCGGGGCTCGTCACGACCCTAGGATATCAGCAGAGCTGCCTTTCGATGCCAAGAGTTACGTGCGTGGTTTTGTCATTGCGCAATCGCCAAGGCGCGGGCTAAAACCCTGCCTTCACCGCTTTTTCCGTCGAGGAGGCTTGCCGTGACCGCTGTTTCGATTGGCTCTTTTCCGCTATCCCAACGTAGCTTGCGGTTGCCGCTCTTTTTTTCGGTGCTTGCGGTTGCCAGGTCCGCGGCGGCGGGTGGTTTCGAAATTCCGGCCAACGGCACCGAAGCACTGGGTCGTGGCGGCGCTTTTTCAGCAAAGGCTGACTCGCCACTGGCGCTGGAATACAACGTCGCCGGACTTGCGCAGCAGCGCGGCACCCATGCGCTTATCGACAACAACCTGGCGTTTTCGCGCTATCGCTTCGCGCGGGATGGCGGTGACAGTTTCGGTCCATTCCCGGCGGTGCAGGCCAATGCGACGCCGCCGTTTTATGCGCCGTGGTTTGGTCTTGCGACGGACTTTGGCTTTTTCAAACGACTGACATTTGCCGTCGGCATTTACGGTCCATCGTCGATTGGCAAGCGGACGTTTCCGATGTTTGTCCCGATGGACAGCGGCAAAGATCGACCAGGGCCTGCGCGCTACGACATCGCAACGACGGATCTTTTGATCTTTTTTCCGACGCTGGCCGTTGGTGTGCGAGCGTCGAAGTACCTTGACTTGGGGTTTTCGGTGCAGCAGGCGTCGGCCCAGATCAAGCTCGCGAGCATGACGTATGCGCCGCAGAGTCTGCCGATTTTTCCGCAGTCGAGCGCTTGTTCAATGCAGGCCGAGGTCGCAGGCTGTGATTCCCTGACGCGCATCACCGGGTCCAGCTACGACAACTATCTGCTGCAGCTTGGGGCGCTGGCGCATCTGGGGAAGTCGGTTGATCTGGGCTTTAACGTCCGCAGCGCGTCGAACCTGGGCATCCGTCCGATTGTGGTGCGCGGCACGGTATCCGCGACGGAACCGCTGTATTTGCAAGGCGCGGGCATCGGCGCAGAAAAAATGGACGGCGAGTTTACGATCAACCTGCCGTGGGTGTTCCGTGGCGGTGTTCGCTATGGGCAAAAGCTCGGCGGAACGCAGCTATTCGACGTCGAGCTGGATGCAATTTACGAAGCGTGGAGCTGGCTCGACGGGACGGATCACCAGCTCACGCTGAAAAATCCGCCGCCGCTCGTCAACAAAGGGCAGCCAGTCCAGATCACGCTGCCACATCACTATCGCGACACCATCGGGCTGCGGCTTGGTGGATCGCTGTATATGCCGCTGGCTGCCGATGCAGGCGTGACGATGCGGATGGGTGGTTTTTATGACAGCTCCGCGAGCAATGATGCCGATCTGCGGCTCGACTTTGACACGCTGGAAAAGCTGGGCATCTGCGCCGGTCTTGGCTTTTCGCTGCGTGGCGTCGAGGTCAATTTTGCGTATTCGTACCAGCACTCGTTGCCGCGCACCGTGTCAAATGGCCAGCTGAGCGTCATCGACGGGACGACCGGGCAGCCGGTGCAGGTTGGCGGCATGTCGACGCCCGCTATCAACAACGGAACGTACAGTGGATCGACGCACATCGCTTCGATCGGTCTGACGCTGCGTTTTGACGAGTGGCGCCCGTCGTATAAATCCAGCTCAGAGGGACTTTAGGTAGCGCTCGACCGCGTCGACAAGCTCGCTGCGACGGCTGCGCAGGCTGCCGACAAAGGCGTGATGCACGACTCCGCGTTCGTCGACGAGCAGCGTCAGCGGCTGGGCAAAGTTCTGCAAACTGCTGCGCAGTCGATCGTCAATCACTTGGTACAGATCGCCGTTTGGGAAATAGCCGCGGTGTTGCTTCAGGAACTCTTGCAGCTTGGGCACGTCGCGGGTTTCGCTGGCGATGACGAGCTTTAGCCTCGGGTCTTTGGCCTGCGCTTCGAAAAAACTACGCAGCGTCGGAAGTTCTTCCAAGCAGGGTCGGCATTCGACCGCCCACAAGTGCACAAAAAGCAGCCTGGCGACGGGAGCTTCGGTTGCGACAAATTCGTTTTTGCGCAGCACACGCAGCGTCGATAGATCCATCCGACGGTGCAAAAGCTGGGCTTCTTGCCGGCGCAGAAGCAGCTCTTCAGGAACCGGCGTCTGGGCGTGGACCTGCGCAGTCTGGAGTGACAAAAGCAGGGCCAAAACCTGAGCAAGCGTGCGCATCAGCGTTCCCCTTCGCGGTTACTTCGGCGATTCGAGCGGGCGCAGCGCGGGTGGTGGCAGACAGTCGTCACAGCCCGTCGGCTCACTTTGTTCGGTCGGCGTTGCACAGTCAATTCGGAACACCCAGACGCTCTGTGCCAGCTCGCTTCCGACGGGCGGCATGTCGTCCGGATTCAGGTATTCGCGCTTCTTGAGCGAAAACGAATACACCCAGTGCAGCACCTGATCTCGCTTTAGCTTTTGTCCGCCGGGAAACTGGATGTCGAGCAGCTTTTCGATGATCTGCAGACCGCGCCGTTCGGCCCGGGCCACTTGGGGATCTTGCGTCGACAGCTTGCTGGTTCCCGTCTGTCCCAGCGGCGGTGGCGGCAGGTTCGACACGACCAGAAACTTGGTGGTTTCGAGCCATGGCGGCTGCGGCTGAATCGTCCGCTTGAGCCTTTGCAAATACACGCCTTCCAGTCCGTCGATGAGCGTGTCTTTGGGCGTAAAGTACAGCACCGAGTGGGTCTGTCCCGACATCATCGCGACAAAGCGACCCAGGTGCGTCGGGTCTGCGTCTCCGACCAGCGTTGCAATTTTCTGATCAAGACAGATGTCTTCGCGCTTGCAGACCTGCGCCACGTCGTCGATAAGCTGCCGGACCGGAGGCCGACACAGCGCGAGCGCCAGACCTTTTTGCAGCTGCCGCTGACCACAGACCTGACAGCGCTGCATCCGCTCGACCTGGCCGCGGAGATCCGCAATTTCTTCCGCGTAACAGCTTGCGGAAAACACCATCGCTGCCCCGAGCAGCACCCGCCACCGTCGCCCACTCATGGTGTGGTCTTCACCTTTGCCTTTCCGGTGATCGTCACGACTTTGGGAATGACTATGCCGCTTATTTGCAGTTTTAGGCAATCGCGAAAGTCGGAGCTGGTTTGATACTC